>NZ_JAKEIP010000211.1 GCF_021474425.1 Streptomyces muensis
ACCCCGACGCGCCCCCCACCTTCTCCCTCCCCGGCGCCGACGCCGAGGCCAACTCCAACATCCTCCACGGCCGCACCAAGCCCACCGACCCCTTGGTGGACCTCGCAGAACAGGCCGTACGGGAGACCTCCCAGAACCGGTCAACACCCCCCGCCCTCGAGCAGGAACGCGAGCACCCTGCCGAGACCACGATGGAACTCCTCCTCCCGCTACAGCCACCACCGGACCAGCCGACACCGGACGAGCTGCCGGCCGGCGGACCGACGGCCGATGCGCCGGTTGGCGCTGAGGTCGCGGGGCCAGGGTCCGGTGGTCCGACGTTTGGTGGGCTGGTGACCACCGAGCCCGCGACCGCGGAGTCCGCCGCCGAGCGCGGGCTGGTGACCACCGAGCCGGCGACCGCGGAGTCCGCCGCCGAGCGCGGGCCGGCGACCGCGGGGCCTGCCGCCGAGCGCGCGACGCCAGGGTCCGCCGTCGAGCCCGCGGCCCGCGAACACGGCATCGACGGACAACCCGCGGCCGCCGACGGCGAGACCGCCCCACAGGGGCCACCCGCACCCGACGACGATCGCCGCACGGGTGGTGCGGGTGGGAACGAAAACCCCGCCGAAGGCGAAGCCGAGGCGGAACACACCCGCACCCCGGACGAGGACCCCGTCACCGACAAGGGCCTCCCCAAACGCACCCCGAAGATCACCACCCCAGCCCAGGCCCCGCGCCAGCGGACCCGCAGCGTAGACGCCGAAGCCCTCCGCAGGAGACTCGGCGGCTTCCGCAGCGGAGCCCAGGCGGGACACCGCGACGTACAGGCGGAGATCGCCGAACAGACGGGCCAGAACCCGGCCCCGACAGCAGAATCCGAAGCAGCCACGGGGGGCACAGTCGAGGAGGCAAGCAGTTGACCGCGCCCAGTACCTTCGGACTGAGCAGTGAAGCCCGCAACCTGCACTGGTTGTTGACGAATCTGGTCGAGGAGGTGCCGGGCATCCAGTCAGTCGCGGTGGTCTCCTCCGACGGATTGCTCCTGCTCTCCTCTGACCACGCCCGAAACGCCGAGGCCAGGGAAGCCAGGACCGGCAAGCCCACCGGCCCACGAGGCTCCTCCGCCGACCTCGCCACCATCGTCTCCGGCATCGGCAGCCTCACCATCGGCGCCGCCAAGCTGATGCAGTTCGGCGGCGTGAAGCACACGATGGTCGCGATGGACGAGGGCAGCCTGTTCGTGATGTCCATCAGCGACGGCTCACTGCTCGGCGTGCACGGCTCCGCCGACTGCGACATGAGCGTCGTGGCCTACCACATGGCACTCTTCGTCGGCCGGGCCGGCCACGTGCTCACCCCCGAACTCCGCAGCGAGCTACGGAAGTCACTGGAGTCCGCCTCGGCAGGGAGCGCCTGATGAGCAACGCCCCGCACCACCGGCCCCAGCTCCCCGTCCGCGGCGGCGACCGCAAGCCCGCCCGTGTACGCCCCTACTCGCTCACCGGCGGCCGTACCCGCTTCGGCCACGTCCTCCTCGTGGAGACGTTCGTCGGCAGCACGGCCGCACTGGAGGCCGCCGAGGAGCGCAAGGAGCTGACGAACGGTTCCCTCTCCACCCGGGTGATGCCGGAGATGCGGGCCATCGTCGAACTGTGCCGCCGTATGCGCACGGTGGCCGAGATCGCCGCGCTGCTGAAGATGCCGCTCGGCGTGGTCCGGGTGCTCCTCAGCGACCTCGCGGACCAGGGAAAGATCCGTGTCTACGGCACCGGAACCGGCCACGGCACGGGCCGGCCGGAACGCGCGCTGCTGGAAAGGGTGCTGAGTGGACTCCGTCGTCTCTGACGCCGCTCGCGGTGTCTCCCCCCGCCCCGACTCGTTCCTCGTCGACGAGGGGCCCGAACAGCCCTGGCAGACGGACCGGACCCGGGCCCCTGTCGCCACGAAGATAGTGGTGGCGGGCGGCTTCGGCGTCGGCAAGACCACCCTGGTCAGCGCCGTCTCGGAGATCACACCCCTGCAGACCGAGGCGCTGATGACCGAGGCGAGCGAGGGGACCGACGACCTCACCTCGACGCCCGGCAAGCAGACCACCACCGTGGCCATGGACTACGGCCGCATCACGCTCGACGACGACCTGGTGCTCTACCTCTTCGGCACACCGGGCCAGCAGCGGTTCTGGTTCATGTGGGACGACCTGGTGCGCGGCGCGATCGGCGCGGTCGTCCTGGCCGACACCCGGCGCCTGAAGGACTGCTTCCCGGCGCTCGACTACTTCGAGAGCTGCGGACTGCCGTACGTCGTCGCGGTCAACCACTTCGACGACAGCGAGCTGTTCGAGCCGGAGGACGTCCGGGAGGCCCTGAGCGTCCCCGCGCACATACCTGTCATGATCATGGATGCGCGGCGGCGAATTTCGGCCATCGAGACCCTGTTGGCCCTGGTCCGGCACGCACTGGACGAAACCCCCGAGTAGAGCCGAGTAGGAGAACAGCCCCGGATGCGGAAGATACTCGTCGTCGGAGCCGGTCAGTCCGGACTCCAGATCGCCCTCGGACTCCAGTCGCACGGGTACGAGGTCACCCTGATGTCCAACCGGACGGCGGACGAGATCCGCTCCGGCCGGGTCATGTCCACGCAGTGCATGTTCGACACGGCATTGCGGCACGAGCGCGATCTCCAGCTGAACTTCTGGGAGTCCCAGGCCCCGAAGATCGAGGGACTCGGCGTCTCGGTGGCGGCCCCGGGTTCCTGGAGCGAGGGTCCGGCGGTGCGGGCGATCGACTGGCTCGGACACCTCGACGGGTTCGCGCAGTCGGTCGACCAGCGGGTGAAGATGGCCGGCTGGATGGAGACGTTCGCGCAGCGCGGCGGCCAACTGGTCATCCACGGCGCGGCGGTCGGCGACCTCGACTACTTCTCCCGTACCTACGACCTGGTGCTGGTGTCGGCCGGCAAGGGCGAGCTCGTCCAGATGTTCGAGCGGGACGCGGAGCGGTCCCCGTACAGCCGGCCGCAGCGCGCCCTGGCCGTGTCGTACGTCCACGGCCTCGGCCCGCGTCCGGAGCACCCGGACCAGGAGGCCGTGCGCTGCAACCTCGTCCCGGGTGTGGGCGAGCTGTTCGTCATGCCCACCCTGACGACGTCCGGGCGCGCGGACATCCTGTTCTGGGAGGGCATACCCGGCGGCCCGCTCGACGTCTTCGACGGCGTGAAGGACCCGGCGGAACACCTCTCCCTGACTCTGGAACTCATGGAGAAGTACGTCCCCTGGGAGTACGCGCGGGCCACCGGGGTCGAGCTCACGGACGCGGGCGGCGTGCTGAGCGGGCGGTACGCGCCGACCGTGCGCAACCCGATCGGGCGGCTGCCCGGCGGCGGGCTCGTGCTGGGGGTCGCGGACGTCGTCGTGGCGAACGACCCGATCACCGGACAGGGCTCCAACTCGGCCTCCAAGTGCGCGGCCGCCTACCTCGCCTCGATCGTCGAGCACGGGGAGAAGGAGTTCGACGAGGCGTGGATGCGCGCCACGTTCGATCGGTACTGGGCCACCGCGCAGCACGTCACCAAGTGGACCAACGCCATGTTGGCGCCGCCGCCGGAGCACATCCTGGGCCTCATCGGTGCGGCCGGACAGCTGCCGCCGGTCGCCGACCGGTTCGCCAACGGCTTCAACGACCCGGCTGACTTCGAGAACTTCTTCTACGATCCGGAGAAGACCGCGGCGTATCTCGCTGAGGTTTCTGGGACCTGACCTGCCGGTGGGCCTTCGAGGGCCCCTTCGGTCGTACGGCTCCCAGGACCGGGTTCGACGCGATCGGCGAGACCTTGATCTTCTCGCCGGTGCGCGGAGCCTGGATCACCTTGCCCTTGCCGACGTACAGAGCGACATGGGTGGCGTCCGGGAAGTAGACGACCAGGTCGCCGGGGCGCAGCTCGGTCAGCGGGATGCGGTGGAGCCGCGCCCACTGCTCCTGGCTCGTGCGCGGGATCGGCGTACCGGCGTGGGCCCAGGCCTCGGACGTCAGGCCTGAACAGTCGTACGACTTCGGGCCCTCCGCGCCCCACTTGTACGGCTTTCCCAGCTGCTTCCTGGCGTAGCGGATGGCGCGGCGGGCCTCGGAGGACGGTTTGTGGTCGTCCTTGGCCAGGGCGCCGGACGCCATGAAGGCCCGCTGGGCCTTGGCGATGCCGGTCTTCTCGAACTCGGCGAGGGCGTCCAGCTGGGCGGCGGTCAGGGACGCGAGGAGCTCCTCGACCTTCTTCAGGCGCTTCTTCACGGTGTCCCGGTCCTTCTTCTGCCGCTCCGCGAGGGCGACTCGTGCGTCGAGGGCCTTGCGGGCCTTGTGGGCGAGCTCGTCGGCCTTGCGTTCGGTGCCGGTCAGCCGGCCGACCGCCGCCGCGCGCTCGCGTGCCAGCAGGCCGATGACATGGCCCTGGTCCAGGGCGTGCTGGGGGTCGCGGGCCAGGAGCAGGTGTACGTACGGGGAGATGTCCGTGGTGTTCTGGTACTGCTGGCGGGCCAGGCGGCCGGCCGCGCCCCGGCTGTCGTGCAGGGACGCACGGGCGCGGGCCAGCGCGGCGTCCAGTCGGGCCACCTCGGTGCGCTGCTTCTTCAGCTTCTCCGCGGTGGCGTTGTAGGTCTCCGTGGCCTGTTCCGTCTGCCGGTACAGCCGCTGAAGGTCCGTCAGGAGGCTCGCAGTGGAGCGCTCCTGGGGGGCGGGGGACGACGGCTCGGGGGCCGCCGTCGCGGGCGCCGGGGCCGATGCGAGGATCGTGGCGGCCGACGCCGCCGTACACGCCAGACGCAGAAGCCTTCCTGACACGTCATCACCTCCGGTGCGGAGAGGATCTCTGCTCCGCATCGCGAGCCTTAGCCCGATACGAGGTGTTCGCGCGGTGGGTGTGCTCGGGTCGGCGGAGCCCGATCACTCGTTCGTGTCGTGTGGCTTGCCCCGCGGCGTGGTGTCCGGCTTGGACCACGGCCAGTTCAGCCGGCGGGTCTGCCTGCCCTCGGGGTCGTACTCGTACTTCCAGCGCTGGGACAGGCCCATGCGGCCCGGGGTGCGCGGTACGCGGTGGTAGACGAGGACCGTGGGCGGGCCGCCGTGCGGGTCGGGGACCGGGACGCGGTACGTCCTGGGCGGGTGGCCGGTGATGCCCAGGAGCACGGGCAGGACGCGGCCGTCCAGGGGGCCGCCCTCGAAGGGGGTGTCTTCGCTCTTCACGGCACCAGTGTCAGCCATCCACCGCGAGCTTCTCGGCCAGGGCGGCGGTCTGCGGGTCCCGGCTCGCGGTGACGGCGAGCGCGGCGGCGAACTGGTCGACCAGCCAGTCCCGTAGTTCCTCCACGGGCGGCTGCTTCTCCTCGTCGAGCCAGATCAGGGACGCCGCCTCGACCGCGGTGATCCACATGCGGACGGTCATACGCAGGTGGCGGCCGGGGTCGGTGACCTCCAGGTGGCTGAGGATGTGCTCGGCCGCGGCGCGGCGGACTCCGTCCACTATGGCGGTGGTGCGGGAGGTCTCCACGACGCTGCCGCCCTGGAGGAGGGCGCTGAAGCCGGTGTCGTGCTCGTCGACGAAGGTGAGGTAGCGGTCGAGGGCGCGGGAGAGGCGGGGAAGGAGGGGGCCTTCGCGGGGTTCGTCGAAGCAGTGCTGGAGCTCTTCGGCGGCCGAGCGGAGGGCGGCCTCGTAGAGCTGTTGCTTGCCGCCCGGGAAGTACCGGTACACCAGGGGCCGTGACACCCCGGCCGCCTCCGCCACGTCGTCGAGGGAGACGTCCTCGGGGGTGCGGTGGGCGAAGAGTTTCAGCGCGGCGTCGAGGAGCTGACTGCGGCGCTCCTCGACGCTGAGGCGGCGGTAGGCCGGGGCGGCGGACATGGGAAGAAGCCTAGTCGCCGTGGGGGTGCGGATCGCCGGCGACTGCGGGTGCGTTGTGGCTGGTCGCGCAGTTCCCCGCGCCCCTGGGTCGGCCGGCGCCGCCTTAGCTGCGGGCAATCGTGCCGCCTAGGGCGGCACGGGTGGGCGCAGGCGGCACCCCCTCAGCGCGGGCGAGCGTCCCGACCCCGCGCCGGCCCTCACTCACGCCAGCAGGCCCGACGACCTCCACAGCCGACGCCCGACCCCCCGCAGCACCCCGATGTCGTCCAGGAAGTCCGTCAGTTTCTTCGCCCCCGTCTGCATGACCTCCCGGCGGTGGCCGCTCGCCTTCACCTGGGCCAGGGCCTCCCGCTTGTCGAGGCCGACGTTCGTGTACACCTCGGGGTTGACGAAGGCGACGGAGAACACCCGGGCGAACTCACCGGAGGTGACGCGCGTGAACTCCTGGGACCACTTCGGGGCCGTCACCATCTGCCGCCGGAGTTCTTCACGGGCGTAGCGGACGTGGCGGGCCTCCTCGACCACGTGGATGCGGGTGACACCGCGGATGAGGGTCTGGACCCGCTCGTCCGGGAAGGTCAGGCGCTGCATCCAGTCGAGGACCTCCTCACCGAGGAGGGTGGCGGTGAAGGAGCCCGGGGTGGTGGAGATCGTCTTGAAGAGGCGGCCGAGGGTCTGGTGTGCGCGGCTGACCGGGTACCACGGGGTGTCACCGTGGGAGATCAGGCGGGCGAACATCTTGGAGTGGCGGCACTCGTCCTCGATCTCGGTGAGGGCGTACCGGACGTGGGCGCTCGTCGCCGCCTTGTCGTAGATGTGGCGCACCAGGAGCTGCATGAGGATGATCTCGAACCAGATGCCCAGGGAGGCGAGCGCGGCGGCCTCGTGCTGGGAGAGGAGGATGCGCTGCTCCTCGCTCATCCGCTTCCACAGAGGCGTGTCGTAGAGCGAGACCAGCTCCGGGGGCCAGAACCACTTGCCCTCCTCGAAGGGCGCGTCCCAGTCCAGCTCCTTGTCGGGGTCGAAGGAGTGCTTGGCGGAGGAGACCAGGAGGCGCTCGGCCACCTGTTCGCGGTCCTTGAGCAGGCCGAGCGCGTCGCGCAGTCCGTCGAGCGCGTCGGCTTCCGTCAGGGTCGTCATCGGTCGCTCACCTCAGTTACCGGGGGTACGTCGTCCGCGTCTTATGAGACTGCTTGTCAGCAAGACCGTCAATCCCCTGTGCGGGACTTGTTGACCGCTCGTCCATCGCGTGTGAGCCTGCGGGGCATGCCGACCTTTGACCTGTACGCCAACGAACCGGGAGAGCCTCTCTGGCAGGTGCCTGCGGCCGGTGCGGCCCGTTTCAGCTGGGAGTACGACGACGGGCGTGAGCGACTGCTGGCCCTGTACCAGAAGGGCAAGGACAAGCAGTGGGACGGGCAGCTCAGGATCGACTGGGACCTGGAGGTCGACCCGTGCGACGCGCTCGGCACGCCCGAGGAGGCGATGGCCCTGTACGGGACGTCGTACTGGGCGAAGATGAGCGAGCGCGAGCGGGGCGAACTGCGCAAGCACTACGCCTCCTGGCAGTTCAGCCAGTTCCTCCACGGTGAGCAGGGCGCGATGATCTGTGCGGCGCGGATCGTCGAGTCGGTGCCCGACATGGACGCCAAGTTCTACTCGGCGACCCAGACGATGGACGAGGCGCGGCACGCCGAGATCTACGGGCGCTTTCTGCACGAGAAGATCGGGATGCTCTATCCGATCAACGACAATCTCCAGGCCCTGCTGGGGGACACCCTGCGGGACAGCCGGTGGGACATGCCGTATCTCGGTATGCAGGTGCTGATCGAGGGGCTGGCGCTGGCCGCCTTCGGGATGATCAGGGACACCACCACCAAGCCGCTGCCCAAGCAGATCCTGGCGTATGTGATGCAGGACGAGGCTCGGCATGTGGCCTTCGGGCGGATGGCGCTGAGGGACTACTACAAGCAGTTGACCGATGCCGAGCTTCGTGAGCGTGAGGAGTTCGTCATTGAGGGCTGCTATCTGATGCGCGACCGGCTGCGGGGTGTCGAGGTCCTGGAGAACTTCGGCATTCCGAAGGCGGAGGCCGAGGAGATCAGCGAGCGGTCGGAGTTCCTGCAGTTGTTCCGGCGGCTCCTCTTCTCACGCATCGTTCCCTGCGTGAAGGACATCGGGCTGTGGGGCACGCGCCTTCAGCAGGCCTACGTGGACATGGGCGTCTTCGAGATGGGCGACTCGAATCTGGATCTGCTGATGGCCCAGGACGAGGAGATCGCCGACAAGCTGGACGCCGAGCGGTTCGCCGTCGAGGAGCGGGAGCGGGTCGCCGAGGTGGGGCAGGCCATCAAGGAGGGGGAGGGGGCGGGCGAGGCCTAGGCCGAGCAGCCCAGGCCGTCCGGCACCTCGCCGAGCACCGGCTCCGCACCCTGCGGCGGGAACGACGTGCGCAGCGTGAAGGCGTACGGCGTCGGGCCGTTCGTACGGAGGTGGAGCAGACCGGACTCCGCCTCGGCGACCGTCGGGCGGTGGCCCGCCGGGACCCACCACAGCGCCGTCATCGCCTCCTGCACCCGCTCGAACCACTCCCGCCGGCGAGCCAGCATCTCGCGGTGGCGGCCCTGGTACATGTACGCGGTCAGGGCGTTCGTGTCACGCCACATCGTCAGGTTGATGATCAGCCACTCGTCGCCGAACACGCTCACGTCGGTCGCGTCACCGGAGTCGCCCTTCAGCCGCCAGACGAAGCCGTCGGCGGCCTCGGCGTCGGCGTTGACGGGGTCGAGGTTGTCGACGAAGTCCTTCAACTGCGGTGAGTCCAGCGGGGCCTTGAGGCGGCCGATGTTGACCTGGGCGAGTTCGTAGGCGGCGTCCGAGGGGCCTTCCGAGGCGGCTGATGTAGTCATGGACCGAACGATAGGTCGGGGCGGCCGGGAGGCCCAGGGGATATCTCAATACGCGGGCGCTCCAGGGCGGAACTCCGCGCGCGTCAACGGCCTTCCTTCGAGGGCGAGTTCAGCACCGCCTCCATCACCGCCCGCGCGATCGGCGCAGCGTCCCCGCCGCCGCTGATGTCACCCCGGTCGGCGTCCGCGTCCTCCACCACGACGGCGACGGCGACCTTGGGCTCCAGGTCCGTGTCGCCCTTCGCCCAGGAGACGAACCAGGCGTACGGCGTCCCGGAGTTGCCGAGGCCGTGCTGGGCCGTGCCGGTCTTGCCGCCGACCGTCGCACCGGGGATCCAGGCGTTCGAGCCGGTGCCCTCGCGCACCACGTCCACCATGAGTTCCTTGAGGAGTACGGCCGTCGAGGGCCGCATGGCCTGCCGCGCGGGGCGCGAGCCGCCCGTGGACACCGTGGAGCCGCCCGCCCGGGTCGTGCGCTCGACCAGATACGGCGGGCGCACCTGACCGCCGTTGGCCACGGCCGCCGCGACCATCGCCATCTGCAGCGGTGTGGCACGGGTGTTGTACTGGCCGATCGACGACAGGGCGAGCTGGGCCTTGTCCACCTTCGTGTCGAAGGTGCTCTCGGCGACCGAGTACGGGATCTTGAGGTCCGCGTCGTTGAAACCGAAGGCCTCCGCCGTCTTCGCCATCCGGTCCACGCCGACCTTGACCCCGAGCTTGGCGAACACCGTGTTGCACGACCACTCGAACGCCTTGCGCAGCGGCACGTCCTTGCAGCCCTTGGACTCGTTCGTGAGAGAGGTCCTGGTGCCCGGCAGGGTGTACGGGTCCGGGGAGTCGGTCGGCTCGTCCAGGTCCTCGATCACACCCGAGTCCAGGGCCGCTGCCGCCGTCAGCACCTTGAAGGTCGAACCCGGCGGATACGTCTTGCGCGCCGCCCGGTTGAGCATCGGCTTGTCCGGGTCGCGGTTCAGCGTCGCCCAGGACCGGGCCACCGCCGAACGGTTCCCGGACAGCACCGACGGGTCGTACGACGGGGCGGACACCAGCGCCAGGATGCGGCCCGTCGCCGGCTCCACCGCCGCCACCGCGCCCTTGCGCCCCGCCAGACCCTCGTACGCCGCCCGCTGCGCGGCCCCGCGGAGCGTGGTCACGACGTCGCCGCTGGGATACCGGTCGCGGGCGGAGCCGTTCCACAGGGGGAAGGGCGAGAGCAGAGGGTCGGTGCCCGACAGGACGCCGTCCTCGGAGTGCTCCAGGAGGGTCGTGCCGTACACCTGGGAGGCGAAGCCGGTGACCGGCGCGTACATCGGGCCGTTCGTGTACGTCCGTTCGTAGCGCAGCGGCTCGCGGGTGTCGCGGGATCCGGTGACCGGGGCGCCGTCGACCAGGATGTCGCCGCGCGGCTGGCCGTAACGGGAGATCGTGGTGCGGCGGTTGGCGATGTTGTCGTCGTAGGACGAGGCCTCGAAGACCTGGATGCGGGTGGCGTTCACGAGCAGCGCGACCAGCAGTACGGCGCAGAAGAAGGCGGCGTGCCGGATGTGCCGGGTCATCGGGCCGCCTCCTCACCCTTGGGCACGCCGAGCCGGCTGCGCGCCCGGTCGCTCACCCGGATCAGCAGCGCCACGATCGCCCAGTTGGTCACCACCGACGAACCTCCCTGCGCCAGGAACGGCATCGCCATGCCGGTCAGCGGGATCAGCCCCGTCACCCCGCCCGCGATGACGAACACCTGGAGCGCCACGATCGAGGCGAGCCCCACCGCGAGCAGCCGGCCGAAGGGGTCGCGCAGCGCGAGGCCCGCCCGGTAGCCGCGCTCCACCAGCAGGCCGTAGAGAAGGAAGATCGCGGACAGGCCGGCCAGGCCCAGTTCCTCCCCGGCCGTCGCCAGGATGAAGTCCGACTTGGCCGCGAAGCCGATCAGGATCGAGTGGCCGTTGCCAAGACCGGTGCCGAGCATGCCACCCGCCGCGAACGCGAACAGCGACTGGGACAGCTGGTTCGGGCCCTCGCCCGCCTCGATCGACGCGAACGGATGCCGCCAGTCCTCGACCCTGCCGTGCACATGCGGCTCCAACTGCCCGACGGCCACCGCGCCGAGCGCCGCGAGCAGCAGACCGAGCGCGATCCAGCCGGTGCGGCCGGTGGCGACGTAGAGAAGGACCACGAACAGGCCGAAGAACAGCAGGGAGGTGCCCAGGTCCCGTTCGAGGACCAGTACGCCCACGCTCAGCAGCCAGATGGCGACGATCGGGCCGAGGACACGGCCGGTGGGCAGCTGCAGTCGGTCGATGCCGAGGACACGGCGGCCCGTGTACGCCAGCGCGCTGCGGTTGGCGGCCAGATACGCCGCGAAGAACACCGCCAGCAGCACCTTCGCGAACTCGCCGGGCTGGATGGAGAATCCGGCGATCCGGATCCAGATGCGGGCGCCGTTCACGGAGGGGAAGAAGATCGGCAGCGTGAGCAGCACGAGCGCGGCGACGACACAGACGTAGGAGTAGCGCTGCAGGACGCGGTGGTCGCGCAGCAGCAGGACGACCACGATGAACAGGGCCACGCCCAGCGTGGACCACACGAGTTGGGCGGGCGCCGCCAGATCGTCCGGGGTCTCCAGGTCCAGCCGGTAGATCAGGACCAGACCGAGTCCGTTGAGCAGCACGCCGATCGGCAGCAGCAACGGGTCGGCGCAGGGGGCGCGCAGCCGCACCGCCAGATGAGCGACCAACGCCAGTACGCCGAGCCCGGCGCCGTAGCCGGCGGCGCCGGGCGGGACGGTGCCGTGCCAGGAGATACCGACCGCGCAGTAGCCGTACACGGAGAGCAGGACGGCCACGACGATCAGGGCCAGTTCGATGCCACGGCGCCGGGGGAGACGTACGGCGGGAGCGGGTGTGTCCGCTGCCACCAGGGTGGTTCCGGCCTTGGTCATGTCCGGAACTTACCCAATTAGTCCGTCTTGTGTGCCTTATGGCTCGGCGTCAGCGTGGCTTGTGCGCTAGCGAAGCTCCAGCGTCGCGACCGCACCGCCGTCCGCCGCATTGGCGAACGTCAGCCGAGCCCCGAGCACCTCCGCCTGCCCCAACGCGATGGTCAACCCCAGCCCATGCCCCTTGGCCCCGCCCTCCGTACGGAACCTCTGCGGCCCGTGCGCGACCAGATACTCCGGATAGCCCACGCCGTGATCCCGCACCGTCACCACCGGCCCGTCCACCGTCAGGGACACCGGCCCCCGCCCGTGCTTGTGCGCGTTGGCCACCAGATTCCCCAGCACCCGCTCCAGCCGCCGCCGATCGGTCTCCACGACGACGTCCCGCACGACGACGACCTCGGTCTCGGTCCCGGACGCCCGGACAACCCGCTCCGCCAGCGCCGCGAGCGGCTCGGTGTCCAGTTCCGACCGCTCCCGCCCGGTATCCAGCCGCGAGATCTCCAGCAGATCCTCCGTCAGCGTCCGCAACGCGGCCACCCGGTCCCGCACCAACTCCGTCGGCCGTCCCGCCGGCAGCAGCTCGGCCGCCGCGTGCAGCCCGGTCAGCGGCGTACGCAGCTCGTGCGCGACATCCGCGGTGAACCGCTGTTCGGCGAGCAGCTTGCTCTGCAGCGACGACGCCATGGAGTCCAGGGCGGCGGCGACGGCGGCCACCTCGTCCTGCGGGCGGGTCGGATCCTTCGTACGGGGATCGTCGACCCGCGCGTCCAGGTCGCCCCCGCTGATCCGCCGGGCCACCCGGGCCGTGGCGTGCAGGCGGCGCGTCACCCGCGTCACCGCGAACGCGCCCACCAGCAGCGTCGCCCCGATCGCCAGCCCCGACGACCACAGGATCGCCCGGTCGAGACCCTCGATGGTGCGGGCCTGCTGCGAGTAGTCGACCTCGACCGCGAGCGCCCGGGAGCCGTCGGCCGGCCCCGCCGCCCACATCGTGGGCCGCCCCCGGTACTCGGCGACCATCGTGCCGCGCTCCCCGGCGACGGCCAGCTCCCGCAGGGAGTCCGGCAGCTCCGGTGGGTCGACGGCGACCCCGCGCCGCAGGGCGTCGCCGGCCTCGAACGCCGCCGTCGCGTCCTCCAGCCGGGACAGCGCGAGCTCGCGGGCCTGGCCGACGGTCTGGTTCGTCACCGACACGTGCACGAGGACGCCGAGCAGCGCGGCGAGCGCGCAGCACATCACCGTGATGAAGACGGCGGCCTTCACGGCCAGCGTGCCCGCCCACTGGGGGAGCCCGAGCCTCATGGGGTGCTCACCGAGGGGGAGGCCGCACCGGAGCCGGACGGCGAGGCGGAGCGTGCCGGGGAGGCGGAGTGGGACGGCGAAGCCGAGTGCGACGGCGAGGGGCTGGGCGTCTTCTTCTTGCGCGGGCCGGTGCGCAGCATCTCGTCGTGCGTGAGCAGCATCGCCTTCTGGTCCGCGTCCCAGGTCCACTGGAGCCGGTACTCGTAGCCGGCCACCTCCGACGGCGACCGTATGATCACCGACCGCCGGGCCAGCTCGACGGCGCTGACGGCGTCGTCCCAGCTCATCACCTGCACCAGCCGGTCCTTCTCCACGGTGTAGACGCGCACCGCGGTCGTCTTGCCCGGCATCAGCCGGAACCCCAGCGTCAGCTCGGGCCGCCCGTCGCCGGTCAGATCCCGGTAGTACGGCCGCAGCACCGGGCACTTCCCGTGCCCCGCACCCTTGGCGCAGTCGGCCATCAGCCGCCCGGTGTCGCGGTACGGCGCGTCGTCGCCCTCGTAGTCCCCCGGGCTCTTGGCGATCTCCTTGCGGACGACCAGCACAGGGTCCACGTCACGAAGATCACCGCCGGGGACGGTGACACCCTTGACGACCTCCCGGTTCACCTCGCCGATCTCATAGGCGGGGCGGGACGCCGGCGTCAGCCTCGGCCAGAGCTTGTCCGGGCTGACCGCGGTCTCGGTCGGGCCCGCGCCCTGGAGCTCCCCGGCGTCACCGCAGGCCGTCGCCGCCGCCAGCAGCAGGGCGACAAGCGCGGCGATGCGCGTGGGGCGGCTGCGGGGCACGGTTCTCCTGGGGCTCGGGGCGGTGTCGGCCCGTACACACTATTCGGACGGAAGTCCTTTTTGCGCACCCGGTGGGCGGACGGGCGATACGGCTACTCGGCGAGCTCTTCGAGGAGCCGGGCGGTCGACAGACCGGCTCGGAGGTAGTCGACGAACAGCTCGTTGTGCAGGGCCCACGGAGAGCGGCGGGAGCGTATCAGCCGGATCGCCTGCTCGGGGGAGCGGCTCCGGCGGGTCAGGGCGTGGGCGACGACCAGCCCCGAGCGGTTGTACCCGTGATAGCAGCGCACGAGCACCCTGCGTCCCTCGTCCAGCGCCTCGCACGCCGCCTCGGCCAGCCGTATCACCCCGGCGAGCTGGGTCCCGTCCAGCGGCCCGTCGGGGATCGGCCACACATGGTGCTCGACGCCGGGATCCGGCCCGTGCCCGGGCAGGCGCAGCAGCGTCTGTACGAGATCGAACTGGTCCCGTACGACCGCGAACTCCAGTTGCCCCGACTGCCCACGGAACTCGTGCCCGCCCATCCACAGGCCGGGCTCGATCTCGCTCCACGGGCTGTCCGGAGCCGGTACGTCGGGTTGCTTCCTGCGGGTACGCAACGGCGCCTCCCCCAACTCCTCTCAAAGGTAACCGGGTTCTTGCCCCCGCAGCACCCCGCCTGTTCCCATGGTCAGTGGGGTGATGGTGCATGAGTGGACTGCGCGTCATACCGACCTGGCGACACGGCCAGGAACGGCTCTACGTCTGCCTCGAGGACGGGCGGAACATCGCCTGGTACGACCGTGAGGCGGCCCGGATCAACCTGCTCTCCGCCGACCGCGAAGAGGATGTGCTGGAGGCCCTCGGGCGAGGGCGAAGCGGGCCCGCCCGGGGGGGCCGGGGGGGGGGGGCGGGGCCAGCACCGCGATGGGGGGGGGG
>NZ_JAKEIP010000212.1 GCF_021474425.1 Streptomyces muensis
CCCGAAGCCCGGACGCCCCCTGGCACCACGCGCGCCCCGCCTTCGACGAGCCCGAGCCTCAGCAGCCCCCGTCGACCTCCGAGCACCCCACGTCGGCCCCTGACCAGCCCGACCGGTCCGAAGAGCCCAAGCCCGACCAGCCCAGGCCTGACCAACCCCAGCCTGACGAGCCCGAGGCCACCGCCGCCGAGAACGAGGACCCCGCAGACCCCGCCGACGCTTCCGCAGACCGCCCCGCCGACGACCGCACCGATCCCGCAGGAGGCCCGCAGTGAACGACGCACTGGACGTCACCCTGCGACTCCTGATCGTCTTCGTCGTCTTCCTCACCTTCCCCCTGCTCATCGGCCAGACCGAACACAAGGTCATGGCCCATATGCAGGGCCGCCTCGGCCCGATGTACGCCGGTGGATTCCACGGCTGGGCCCAGCTCGTCGCCGACGGCGTGAAGTTCGCGCAGAAAGAGGACGTCGTCCCGGCGGGCGCGGACCGCCGTATCTTCCAGCTCGCCCCCGCAGTGGCCCTCCTTCCCTATCTGCTGGTCCTCCTCGCCATCCCGATCGGCCCGGGCGAGGGCGCGGTCGGCGAGGTCATCGACGCGGGCATCTTCTTCGTCCTGGCGGTCATGGGCGTAGGCGTCCTCGGCTCGCTCATGGCCGGCTGGGCCTCCGCCAACAAGTTCTCCCTCCTCGGCGGCCTCCGCACCGCCGCTCAGCTCCTGGCCTACGAACTCCCGATGCTGCTGACCGCCGCCTCCGTGGCGATGGCAGCTGGCACCGTCTCCCTGCCCGGCATCCTCGACGCCTTCGAGTGGTGGTGGCTGCCCTGGCAGATCGTCGGCGCGATCGTCTTCTTCGTCGCCGGACTTGCCGAGCTCCAGCGCCCGCCGTTCGACATGCCCGTCGCCGACTCGGAGATCATCTTCGGCGCCTACACCGAGTACACCGGCCTCCGTTTCGCTCTCTTCCTCCTCGCCGAATACGCCGGGATCGTCGTCCTGTGCGGCCTGACCACCGTCCTCTTCCTGGGCGGCTGGCACGGCCCCTGGGGCGCCGACGGCCTCGGCTGGGTCTGGACCCTGCTGAAGACGGCCGTCCTCGCCTTCATCGTGATCTGGCTCCGCGTCACCTATCCGCGCCTGCGCGAGGACCAGCTGCAGAAGCTCTCGTGGACCCTCCTCGTCCCCCTCTCCCTCGCTCAGATCGCCCTCACCGGCGTCGTCAAGGTGGTGATCCAGTAACCATGGCCCCCCTTCCCGGAAGCGGCCTGGCCAAGGGCCTGGCCGTCACCCTCCGCACGATGACGAGGAAGTCCGTCACCGCGCAGTACCCGGACACCCAGCCCGACCTCCCGCCCCGCACCCGCGGTGTGATCGGTCTGTTCGAGGAGAACTGCACGGTCTGCATGCTGTGCGCCCGTGAGTGCCCCGACTGGTGCATCTACATCGACTCCCACAAGGAGACGGTCCCGGCGGCGACCCCCGGCGGCCGCGAACGCAGCCGCAACGTCCTCGACCGCTTCGCCATCGACTTCTCCCTGTGCATGTACTGCGGTATCTGCATCGAGGTCTGTCCTTTCGACGCTCTGTTCTGGTCCCCGGAGTTCGAGTACGCCGAGACCGACATCCGTGACCTCACCCACGAGCGCGACAAGCTCCGCGAGTGGATGTGGACCGTCCCGGCCCCGCCTGCCCTGGACCCCGGCGCGGAGGAGCCCAAGGAGATCGCCGCCGCCCGCAAGACCGCCGAGAAGCTGGCGGCCGCCCAGGCCGAGCCGACAGCGCCGACCGAGCCGCAGGAGGGCGAGTCGTGAGCCCCACCTACGCCACGCTGACCACGGCCGCCGACACGCACGGCTTTCTCTCCCCGACCGGCGTCGAGATCGTCTTCCTCCTCGTCGGCCTGGTCACCTTCGGCGCCGCGCTGGTCACCGTCACCACCCGGCAGCTGGTCCACGCCGCCCTGTGGCTGGTGGTCACCCTCGGCGGCCTTGCTGTCGAGTACCTCCTGCTCACCGCCGAGTTCATCGCCTGGGTGCAGGTCCTCATCTACGTCGGATCCGTCGTCGTCCTCCTTCTGTTCGGTCTGATGCTCACCAGGGCTCCCATCGGCCGCTCCCCGGACGCCGACTCAGGCAACCGCTGGGCCGCGCTCACGGTGGCTGTCGCCTCGGCGGCCACCCTGGTCTGGGTGGTCGTCGACGCCTTCCGCACGACCTGGATCGATCTCGACGGCCCCGCCGCCGGCTCCACCCGGGTCACCGGCGAGAGCCTCTTCCAGAACTGGGTCCTCCCCTTCGAGGCCCTCTCCGTCCTCCTCCTCGCGGCACTGGTCGGCGCGATCGTCCTGTCCCGCAAGGCGAAGGCGGAGTCGAGCTCTCCCTCTGTGAACTCCCGGGCCGAGACCGGGAGTTCCCCATCCGCCCCGGATTCCCGCAATCACCCGATCGGGCGAAATGGGTCGTCCGAGGGAACTGAGCCGGCCGAGCAGGAAGGCGCCCGCTGATGCACCTCGCCTACCCCGCCGTACTCTCCGCCCTCCTCTTCTGCACCGGCCTGTACGGGGTCCTCGCCCGTCGTAACGCGATCCTGGTGCTGATGTCGGTCGAGCTGATGCTCAACGCCGTCAACCTCAACCTGGTCGCCTTCGACGTCTGGCTCAGCAGGGCCGCCGAGGAGACCCTGCACTCCGGTCAGGCGCTGACCCTGTTCACCATCACCATCGCCGCCGCCGAGATCGGCATCGGCCTGGCGATCGTCCTCGCCGTCCACCGCAACCGCGGCACCTCGGACATCGACAAGCTCCGCGACACCGCCGAAGGCCACGAGACCGACGGCCCCGACCACGACGCCCCCACCGCCGGGCAGGCCGAGAAGGCTGAGGCCACCGCGTGACCACGACCACCCTCGCCGCCCTCGTCCCCCTCCTTCCGTTCCTGGGCGCCGCGGCCGGCCTGCTCCTGGGCCGCACGGCCCCCGGCTTCGTCCGCCCGCTCGCCGTCCTGCCGACGCTCGCGTCCCTCGTGCTCGCCGCCGTGGTCGCCGTGCGCCAGGGCGGCGACCAGGCGATCGACGCCGCCACCGAGCTCACGCCCACCGGCTCCGTCCCGATCGAACTCGCCCTGCACATCGACGGCTTCGCCGCCCTCGTCGCCGTACTCGTCGGCGTCGTCGCCACCTGTGTGCAGATCTACTCGATGGGCTATCTGCGCGAGGACCCGCGCTACCCCTCCTACGCCGCGCTCGTCTCCCTGTTCACCTCCGCGATGCTGCTCGTCGTCTACTCCGGCGACCTGATGGTGCTGCTGGTCGGCTGGGAGATCATGGGCATCTGCTCGTACTTCCTGGTCGGCCACTACTGGGAGACCCCGGAGGCCCGCGCCGCCTCCATCAAGGCCTTCCTGGTGACCAAGCTCGGTGACGTCCCCTTCCTCATCGGCCTGTTCGCGCTGGCCACCGACGCCGGGTCGTTCCGCATCACCAAGATCCTCGGCACCGTCGCGAACGGCGGACTCGACCACCCGACGCTGATCGCCCTGCTGCTCCTGGCCGGCGTGGCGGGCAAGTCGGCGCAGTTCCCGCTGCACACCTGGCTCCCCGACGCGATGGCGGGCCCGACGCCCGTCTCCGCGCTGATCCACGCCGCGACGATGGTCGCCGCCGGTGTCTACTTCGTCGCCCGTCTCCTCCCGGTCTTCGAGGCATCCCAGGCCGCGATGATCGTCCTCGCAGTGATGGCCGCCGTCACGATGATCGGCTCGGGCCTCGCCGCGCTCGCACAGGACGACATCAAGCGCGTCCTCGCCTACTCGACGATCGGTCAGCTCGGCTACATGACCGGCGCGCTCGCCGTCGCCGACCGCGGTGCCGCCGTCTTCCACCTCCTCTCGCACGGCGCCTTCAAGGCGCTGCTCTTCCTCGCTGCCGGCGTGATCATCCACGCCTCCGGTACCAACTCGCTGGCTGCCATGTCCCGCATGGGTCACCTGCGTGACCGTGTGCCGGACGCCTTCTGGACGATGACCGTGGCGCTTCTCGCGCTCGCCGCGATCCCGCCGTTCAGCGGCTTCTTCTCCAAGGAGTCCGTCCTCGGCGCCGCCGAGCACGTCGCCACCGGGCATGCCGAGAACATCCCGGGCGCCGCAGGCTGGACCGTCCTGATCGCCGGCCTGGTCACCGCCCTGCTCACCGCCGCCTACGCGATGCGTCTGTGGCTACTGGCCTTCCGCGGCCGGGGCGCCGAAGCCCCGGACCACGGCAGGCAGCCGCTGACGATGACCGTGGTGCTGTGGGTGCTCGCCGTCCCGTCCCTCGCCGTCGGCGCCTTCGCCTACCGCGCGCTCCCCGACTGGTTCGACGGCCGCGACCTCGCCCCGACCCTCACCACCTCCGTCCTCGGCACGGGCGTGGCCCTGGTCGGCGGCATCGTCACCTACGCGACTTGGCGTCACACCACGGCCGTGGCGGCCCGCGTCCCGCTGGGTGCGGTCGCGGCTCACCCCGAGGGCGACGCCGCCCAGGTCGAGGCCGAGGCCATCGCCAGCCACGCGCCCGTGTACGGAGGAGTGGCCTACGCACCCGACCCGGCGGACCCGGGACGGCTGCTGCTCGGCCCGCTGCACCGCCACGCCGCCGTCGGCTTCCACCTCGACGCCGTGTACCGGACGCTGTTCGTCCGCCCGGTCCAGGCCGGCGCGAGTCTCGTCCGGTTCCTCGACCGCGAGGTCGTCGACACCTACGTACGCGGCGCGGGCGCCCTACCCCGCTGGCTCGGCATCGCCGTACGGCGCGCCCAGACCGGCAATGTGCAGACCTATGTGAGCGCGCTGCTCGCCGGCACCGTCGTCCTCGCGGTCGCCGCCGTCCTCGTCGCCACGGGAGCGTGAGCAGGCGTGATCGATATCAACGAGTCCGTGATGCAGTTCCTTCTGGCGTTCGTCGTCGTCGGCCCGCTTCTCGGCGCGGCCGCCGCTCTCCTGCCCGCCCCGCCCGGGCTGAAGGGAAAGTCGCCCGAGCAGGCCGTGCTCCGGCACGGCGTCACCGTCACCGGCGTCGTCCTCATCGCGGCGATCGTCCTCGCGCTCGGCTTCGACCACGACCAGCCGTCGAAGATGCAGGCCAGCACGGACATCAGTTGGATCCCCGCACTCGACGTGCGCATCCACCTCGGCATCGACGGCATCTCCCTCCCCCTCGTCGTCCTGACCGCGCTGCTGACCTTCCTCTGCGCGCTCTACTCGTACTTCAAGATGCCTGCGGGCCCGACCCCGAAGGCCTTCGTCGCACTGCTGCTCGTCCTGGAATCCGGCACCCTCGCCACCTTCGCCGTCCTCGACCTGCTCCTGTTCTTCCTCGCCTTCGAGATGGTCCTCATCCCGATGTACTTCCTCATCGCCCGCTGGGGCGGCGAGGGCCGGGCCGCGGCGGCCTGGAAGTTCATCCTCTACACGCTGCTCGGTTCCGTGGTCATGCTGCTCGGCCTGCTCCTGATCGGACTCAATGCGGGCACATTCGACATGGTGGCACTCGCCACTGACAACGGCCGGCAGCTGACGGCATCCGTGCAGGTCATCGCTGTTTTGGCGATCGGGATCGGGCTCGCGGTCAAGACGCCGATGTGGCCCCTGCACAGCTGGCTGCCCGACGCCCACACCACCGCGCCGACCGTCGGCTCGGTCCTGCTGGCGGGCGTCCTGCTGAAGATGGGTACGTACGGGTTCGTCCGGATCCTCCTGCCGATCGCCCCTGACGGGTTCGCCGACTTCGCGCCGTACCTCGCCGCCTTCGCCGTCGTCGGGATCATCTACGGATCCCTGGCCTGCCTCGCCCTCGCGAAGCAGGGTGCGAAGGGCGACCTCAAGCGCCTCATCGCCTACTCCTCAGTCGGCCACATGGGCTTCGTCCTGCTCGGCATCGCCACGATGACCCCGACCGGCGTGAACGGCGCCCTGTTCGCCAACATCGCCCACGGCCTCATCACCGGCCTGCTGTTCTTCCTGGTCGGCGCGCTGAAGGACCGTACGGGCACCACCGACCTCGACGCCCTCGCCGAGCAGACCGGCGCGGCGCTCTACGGCAAGGCGCCGCGCCTCGGCGGCCTGCTCGCGTTCGCCGCGGTCGCCTCCCTCGGTCTGCCGGGCCTCGCCGGGTTCTGGGGCGAGATGCTCGCCCTGTTCGGCGCGTTCGATCCTGCCCCAGAGCTCAGCCGCCCGGCCTTCCTCACCTTCATGTCGATCGGCGTCTTCGGCACCCTGCTGACCGCCGCGTACCTGCTGGTCGTGGTCCGCCGCGTCTGCATGGGCGCCGCACCGCAGGACGCCCCGAAGCTCGCCGACGTCCAGAGTTACGAGTTCGCGGCCTGGACCCCGCTCGTCGCCCTCACCGTCGTCGCCGGACTGTGGCCGAAGACCCTCCTCGGCCTCACCGACCCGGCCGTGCAGCAGCTCCTCGCAGGAGGCACCCGATGAGCTCCCTGGCCCAGAGTTTGGCCCAGCCCCTGGCCGAGTCGGTGGTCCAGTCCGTCGACTGGCTAGCCATCGCTCCGCCCACCATCGCCGCGGCCGTCGCACTCGCGGTGCTCGTCGCCGACCTGTTCGTCGCGGAGCACAAGAAGGCTCTGCTCGGCTGGACGTCCGTGGCCGGCCTGGCCGCCTCCCTGCTCCTGCTCCTGCCGCTCCTCGACGGCGACCGCTCCACCTTCTGCCTGACCGGCGAGGCCGACGTGTGCAGCTACACGGCCGACCGCTTCACGCTCGTGATCCAGTTCCTGGTACTCGGCGGTGCCCTCCTGGCGGCCCTCCTGTCGGTCACCGCCCTCAAGGACGCCAACAAGGGACTCCCCGAAGGGGAGTTCTGGTTCCTGCTGCTCTCCTCCGCCGCCGGAGCCGCCCTGCTGCCGGCCTCCCGGGACCTGGCCACCCTCATCGTCGCGCTGGAAGTCGCCTCCCTCCCGGCCTTCGCGCTGGTAGGCCTCCGCCATGGCGACCGCAAGTCCTCCGAGGCGGCCCTGAAGTTCTTCCTCTCTTCGGTCACCGCGACCGCGGTCAGCCTCATGGGCATCAGCTTCGTGTACGCCTCCACAGGCACCCTCTACCTCACCCAGATCGCCGACCGGATCCAGCACGTCGACGGACAGCTCCAGACCCTCACCCAGACCGGAGTAGTCCTCACCCTCATCGGCTTCGCCTTCAAGACGGCCGCCGTACCCTTCCACTTCTGGGTACCGGACACCTACGTAGGGGCACCGCTGCCGGTCGCCGCCTACTTGTCGGTCGTCGGCAAGGCGGTCGGCTTCACCGGCCTGATCCTCATCACGGTCATCGCCCTGCCGTCGTACGCCGACGTCTGGGGCCCCGCGCTCGCCGCGCTGGCCGCGCTCACCATGACCGTCGGCAATGTCGGCGCCCTGCGGCAGCAGGCCACGCGCGCGTACAGCGCGATTCGCCTGCTCGCCTGGTCCTCCGTCGGTCAGGCCGGCTACCTCCTGGTGCCGATCGCCGCCGCCGCGTACTCCGACGACGCCGAGCGGTCCATCGGCTCCACCGTGGCCTACGCCCTGATGTACGCCGCCGTGAACCTAGGCTCCTTCGCGGTGGCCGCGCTCGTCGGCCGCACGAAGCCCCTCAACCGCATCAGCGACTACCGCGGCCTGTACGCGCGCAACCCCCTGTCCGCCCTGATCCTGGCCTTCTTCCTGCTCTGCCTCGCCGGACTCCCGCCGGGCATCATCGGCCTCTTCGCCAAGGTCACGGTCTTCTCGGCCGCCGTCGACGCGGGCCTGGGCTGGCTGGCCGTGGTCATGGCCGTCAACGTCGTGATCGCGCTGTTCTACTACCTCCAGTGGACGGCCCTGCTGTTCCGTGCTCCCGAAGGCGAGGCCGTCAAGCACCTCGTCCCCGCTCCGCTGACGGCCACGATGGCCCTCACCGGGGTCGTCGGCATCGCCTTGTCCGGAGCCCCCCAGCTGATCCTGCGCTTCGCCGACACCGGCCTCTTCTGAGCCCCGGGGCGAAGCCCTGGGGGAGCATTCCGTACGCGCGCGTGGGACGACCCCACCCCCCACGCGCGCCGGCGCCTTCACTCAGACGGCCCACGCCCGCCGCCGCGCACACCAGGGAACCCGTGGCCCTCGCCTGGCGTTGACCAGTACAGAAGGGTCCACTGGATGTGAGACCACGGCACCAGTGGCATCGGAGATCGACCAGCAAAGGGTTCCCCTGCCGCACCACTTGGAGGGCGTACCGTGCACCGCCGGCACAACGGGCTCAGGACCGCAGTCCTCCTCGGAGGACTGTCCGCACTCATCATCGTCATCGGCAGCCTCTTCGGTCGGATGGGGCTCGTCGTCGCGGTCCTGATCGCGCTGGGCACGAACGCCTACGCGTACTGGAACAGCGACAAGCTGGCGCTACGTGCGATGCGCGCCCGCCCGGTCAGTGAGTTCGAGGCCCCCGCCCTGTACCGCATGGTCCGCGAGCTCTCCACCCAGGCCCGTCAGCCCATGCCCCGCCTGTACATCTCTCCGACCGAGGCGCCGAACGCCTTCGCGACGGGCCGCAACCCGCGCAACGCCGCAGTGTGCTGTACCGAAGGCATCCTGCGCATCCTCGACGAACGTGAACTGCGCGGCGTCATCGGCCACGAGCTCAGTCATGTCTACAACCGCGACATCCTGATCTCGTCCGTCGCCGGCGCACTCGCCTCCGTGATCATGTTCCTGGTCAACTTCGCCTGGCTGATCCCGATCGGCCGTTCCGATGACGACGACGGCCCAGGCATCTTCGGCATGCTGCTGATCATGATCCTCGGCCCCCTCGCCGCCTCGCTCATCCAGCTGGCCATCAGCCGCTCCCGGGAGTACGAGGCCGACGCGTCCGGTGCCCAGCTCACCGGCGACCCGCTCGCCCTCGCCAGCGCCCTGCGCAAGCTCGAACTCGGTACCAAGCAGCTCCCGCTGCCCCCCGAGCCCCGCATCGAGACCGCCAGCCACATGATGATCGCGAACCCCTTCCGACCTGGTCAGGGGTTCTCCAAAATGTTCTCCACCCACCCGCCGATGGCGGACCGTATCGCCCGGCTCGAAAAGATGGCAGGCCCCCCACAGTGAAGACCATCCTCAACGTCATCTGGCTCGTCCTGAGCGGCTTCTGGCTGTTCCTCGGCTACATGCTCGCCGGCCTTCTGCTCTGCATCACCATCATCGGCATCCCTTTCGGCATCGCCGCCTTCCGCATCGGCATCTACGCCCTGTGGCCCTTCGGGTACACCACGGTCGAGCGCCGCGACGCCGGAGCGCCGTCCTGCATAGGAAACGTCCTGTGGCTGGTCCTCGCCGGCTGGTGGCTGGCCATCGGCCACATCGTCACCGGTCTCGCCCTGTGCGTCACGATCATCGGGATCCCGTTCGGCATCGCCAACTTCAAGCTGATCCCGGTCTCGTTGTTCCCGCTGGGCCGCGAGATCGTGTCGACGAACCAGCCGTTCGCATCGAGCTGGTAGGCCGCTAGGCCCGTTCAAGTCGCACCGGCTACTGCCTGGAGGTCCGGGACAGTAGCCGAAGGTTTTCCACAGCCCCATGGTTATCCACAGGCCGGATCGATTGTCAGTGGCGGCTTGCATCATGAACGCATGACGGAGAACGAGCAGTTGCTGACGAGGGTGGCGGACAAGGCCCGCAACGTCCGCCCGTGGGGCTGGACTTCCCTCCCCGAGCCCGTGGACGCCGCCACCCTGGCCCGCACCGAGGCAGTGCTCGGCTTCCGCCTGCCCCCGCTGCTCGCCGACCTCTACCTGCGTATAGGTGACGGTGGATTCGGTCCGGAGTACGGCCTGTTGCCCCTGCTGGACAGCCCTCCGGTCGGCGAACCCGCCGCCGTCACGCAGTACCTCGCCAACCGCGAGAGCGGCCGCGAGGACCCTGACTGGCCTTGGCCCGAAGGCGTCCTGCCGATATCCCACTGGGGCTGCGCGATGTACGCCTGCGTGGATTGCCGCAGCCCTGAGGCCACCGTCCTCCTCTTCGAACCGAACGCCGACGACGCCGACCAGGCGTGGTACGTGGACGCCCCGAGCCTCACGGAGTGGCTGCAAGCCTGGGTCGACGGCACGGGTTGGTACGAGGAGACGAATGAGGGTGCGGAGCCGACTCCTTGGACCGACTTCCGCATACGCACGGGCACGGCACCGGGATCCTGACGCGGGCGTGATTCGACGGTGGGGCGGCGATGTACCGACCGTCGGTCGAGTGGATCAGTCGAGTGGATCCATCGAGCGGATCAACGGCGGCTGGGCAGACCGCGACGGCCACCCGAGTAAGCAGCGCCCGCGCCGCGCCCCCACTACCTGGTCACCCGACCGCTCCACCCCCCACCATCCACCGCCGCACGCCATACGCGATCACGCCCACCGCCAGCACCCCCGCACCCACGGCAACGGAGATCCCCGGAAGCGAGAACGCCAGGACCACGCACCCGAGAAGCCCCACCGCCGGCACGAACCGCCTGGTCGCCGACGAGTCGAGAGTCCACGCGGAGGCATTGGCCACCGCGTAGTACGCCAGCACCCCGAAGGAGGAGAACCCGATCGCGCCCCGCAGGTCCACCGTGGCGGCCAGGACCGCGACCGCCACCCCCACGGCCAGCTCGGCCCGGTGCGGCACCTGGAAGCGCGGATGAACGGCGGCCAGGGCGCCGGGCAGATGTCGGTCGCGTGCCATGGCCAGCGTCGTCCGCGAGACGCCCAGGATCAGGGCGAGCAGCGAGCCCAACGCCGCGACAGCCGCGCCCACCCGCACCACCGGCGTCAGGCCGGGCACCCCGGCCGTCCGCACCGCGTCGGCCAGCGGCGCCCCAGCTTGCCCGAGCCCCTCCGGACCCAGCACGGAAAGGACGGCCACCGCCACACACACGTACACCGCCAGCGCGACGCCCAGAGCCAGCGGAATCGCCCGGGGGATGGTGCGCGCCGGGTCCCGCACCTCCTCACCGAGCGTCGCGATCCGCGCGTAACCGGCGAACGCGAAGAACAGCAGACCCGCAGCCTGCAGCACACCGCTCAAGCCGCCCGAGACCCCGACGTCCAGGCGTCCGGCGTCGGACCGTCCGGCCCCGAGACAGACGACCACCACACAAGCGAGGACAGCCAGGACCACAGCCACGATCGCCCGCGTCAGCCAGGCGGACTTCTGGACGCCGCCGTAGTTCACCGCGGTCAGCGCCACCACGGCCGCGACCGCCACCGCGTGCGCCTGCCCCGGCCAGACGTACGCGCCCACCGTGAGCGCCATCGCCGCACAGGAGGCCGTCTTACCGACCACGAACGACCAGCCTGCGAGATACCCCCAGAACTCTCCGAGCCGCTCACGCCCGTACACATACGTGCCGCCCGAAGCCGGATACAGGGCGGCCAGCCGCGCCGACGACGTGGCGTTGCAGTAGGCGACCACGGCCGCGACGGCGAGCCCGAGCAGCAGTCCGGTTCCGGCCGCGCGTGCGGCGGGGCCCAGGGCAGCGAAGATTCCGGCGCCGACCATCGAGCCGAGTCCGATGACCACGGCGTCCCCGAGGCCGAGGGTGCGCCGCAGTTCAGGGGAGGCGGAGCTGGACCGTTTCATGGCCGGAACCCTACTGATCGCCGCAACCGGGGGATGCCACGTTGACGTCCTGTTCATCAACAGAGCACGAACAAGCGCGCCCAAGATCACAGTGCCTGGAGAGTGCAGGTACAGCGCGGAGGGGCAGGGTTCAGGGCATGACGATCATCAGCTGGATCATTCTGGGGCTGCTGGCCGGAGCCATCGCCAAGTTCCTGCTGCCGGGTCGCGACCCGGGCGGCTTCATCGGCACCACTGTCATCGGTATCGCCGGCGCGTTCATCGGTGGCTGGATCTCGGCCCGCTGGCTGGACCACCCCATCACCAAGGACTTCTACGACGGCGCCACCTGGGCCGCCGCGATCGGCGGCTCCCTCGTGCTCCTGGTCGCTTACCGCCTCCTGTTCGGCCACTCGCGCAACTGAGTGAGGCCGGCCCACTCCCGGACCGCGGCCAGCAGGCGAGAAGGGTGGGCACCCGGGGGTGCCCACCCTTCCTCGTAAAGCATCGCGCCGAAGCCGAAGACAGAGCCAGAGCCGAAGGCCGCCAGGGGCGGTCGGTGTCGGATCAGCAGCTCACCGGTAGTTCACGAACTGCAACGCGAAGTCGAAGTCCTTGCCCTTCAGCAGGGCGATCACGGCCTGGAGGTCGTCCCGGCTCTTGGAGCTGACCCGCAGCTCGTCGCCCTGCACCTGGGCCTTCACGCCCTTGGGGCCCTCGTCGCGGATGATCTTCGCCACCTTCTTCGCGTTCTCCTGGGAGATGCCCTCCTCGATCGACGCGAAGATCTTGTATTCCTTGCCCGAGAGCTGCGGCTCGCCCGCGTCCAGGGCCTTCAGCGAGATCCCGCGCTTGATCAGCTTGGACTGGAAGACGTCGAGGACAGCCTTCACCCGGTCCTCGGAGTTCGCCTCCATGAGGATCTTGTCACCGGACCACGAGATCGAGGCACCCACGCCCTTGAAGTCGTAGCGCTGTGAGATCTCCTTGGCGGCCTGGTTGAGGGCGTTGTCGACCTCCTGCCGCTCGACCTTCGAGACGATGTCGAAACTGGAGTCGGCCATGTCCTGTGGCTCCTTGTATCGGGGTGCGTATGGGGTGCGTCTCGGCGGGCGTGGGGGTGGCCGCCGAGCCCGGGGAGGAACCCGGGCCGCATTCGGACAAGCCTAGCCACCCCTGGTCCCCCGGGAGGCGATCAATCGGGTGGCGAAGCACCCCTCCACATCGGGTATTGTTTACGTCGTTGCCAGGGAGCACCGCCGCAAAGCGGTTCGAACGGCAGCAACCCCGGCGGTGTGCCCGAGCGGCCAAAGGGAGCAGACTGTAAATCTGCCGGCTCAGCCTTCCCAGGTTCGAATCCTGGCGCCGCCACACTGGGGAAACCCCTCCGATCTGCGGAAACGTGGAGTGGAGGGGTTTTCGCGTTCCCGAGCCGGGCGCGGGGCACACTGATGCCATGTCCACGCGTCGCAGAAGCTGCCCCGAGTGCCGTCGTGAGATCGCCGTCGTCGCCGGTCGTTTCGCACGGCACGATCCGCCCGGCGCGCGGGAGCACGGCGAACTCGTGTCGTGTCCCGGGTCGAGGCGACAGGCCCAACTCGGGGCCGCGCAGCCCGCGTTGGACGGGTACGTCGTGCCCGAGTTCCCCGGGCAACTTCCGCTGTTCTGAGAACCCCGCCGCCCCGAACCGGACGCAGCGCCTCACAACGCCGTGGTCCCGAGTCGCCGACCCACATCCTCACGCGCCGAGTCGCCGAGTCGCCGAATTCCCGAGCCCCGTCCCCCCGTCCTCACCCCGAAGCGGCCGAGCCGCCCGCGGAATGGGGCCGTACGTCCATCCGCGTCACCAGCCCGTCCCCGTCGAACCGGTACACGTGCTCGACCGTCTCCTCCGCCCACCGATCGTCGCCCGACGCGTCGCGCATCCCGGGCCGTACGGTCGCCACCACGGCCTCGCTGTCCGCGTCCAGCCGGAGTCCCTCCAGCCGGACGAGCGGATGCGCGGCGGCGAACTGCCGTGCCCAGTAAGCGCGTACGGCCTCGCGGCCGTGCAGCCGGACTCCCTCCAGGACGTTCGGCCAGTCCACGTCGGGGGCGAGGCACCGCTGCATGAAGGGCTCTCGTTCGTCCGTCGAGAAGACCTCGTACATGCGGCGCAACAACGCCTGTTGCGCGGCGGGTACCCCCTCCGGGCCCATCCTCAGTTCCCCGCCACCGACTTCACGGCCACCGACACCGGGGCCGAGCCGCTGATGAGTTCGAGCGTCAGGCCGGCCGTGGCCGGGGTGTCGAGCAACTCGGCGAGGGCGGCGGCCACATCGTCGCGCGGGATCGGGCCGCGGCCGGTGTGGGCCTCCAGGCGCACCAGACCGGTTCCGGCGTCGTTCGTCAGCATGCCGGGGCGCAGGATCGTCCAGTCCAGGCCGGCCAGGCCGCGGACGTACTCGTCGGCCGCGCCCTTGGCGCGCAGGTACACGTCGAAGACCTCGCTGCCTTCGTGCTTCGGGTCCGCGCCCATGGAGGACACGACCAG
Organism: Streptomyces muensis; assembly: GCF_021474425.1. Classification (GTDB taxonomy): domain Bacteria; phylum Actinomycetota; class Actinomycetes; order Streptomycetales; family Streptomycetaceae; genus Streptomyces; species Streptomyces muensis. The sequence goes on from NZ_JAKEIP010000212.1 coordinate 14,122, forward strand.
GAAGCGCCGTACGCCCGCCTGGACCGCCGCGTCCGCGAACAGGACCGCCGCGCCCTTGTCCACCGAGTCCTTGCGGTCCGTTCCGCTGCCAGGGCCCGCGCCGGCGGCGAAGACGGCGGCGTCCGCGCCCTGGAGCTGGGCCGCGACGTCCTCGACCGAGGCCGACTCCAGGTCCAGCAGGATCGGTTCGGCACCGGCCTCCCGCAGAGCGTCGGCCTGTTCGGCCTTGCGGATGATCCCCGCGACCTCGTCCCCGCGCGCGGCGAGCAGCGTCTCCAGCCGCAGCGCGATCTGACCATGACCACCAGCGATGACAATGCGCATGTCTTCGACCGTACGCCCGGACGGCCGCATCCGCCGCACGACTTCAGCCACGCCTCACCACCCTCGAGGCACGCGCGTCACGGCCTCACAGGGGCGCATCGCAGGCTCTGACGCAGGGCGCGCGAGCTGCCCGCGCACCCCCTGTGCGCCCCAACCCGCCCCTGTCGCGCCCTGCGTCAGAG
>NZ_JAKEIP010000213.1 GCF_021474425.1 Streptomyces muensis
GCCGTCAGGCGGCGACCCGGCCCCCGCCCCGCACGCGACCGCCACGCCTCGTACGGGCCCCCGGGAAAGCGGCCCACCAGCACCGCCAGTACGCCGATCAGGGCCGCCGCCACTCCGCCGCGCGTGCCCGCGTCGAGGCCGACCAGGAGGGCTGCGGCGGCCAGGGCGCCGAGGGTGCTGTCGGCGCCGAGGACGATCACGGCGGCGAACCAGAGGAGGCCGCGGACGGGGTCGTAGGCGGAGGGGTCGAAGGCGCGCAGGCCCATGCCGAGCAGGCCGCCGCCCAGGGCCGCCAGGGCGGCGCCCGAGACGAAGGCGAGGAGCTTGAGGGCGGGGACCTGGACGCCCGCCGCGGATGCCCCGGACTCGTGGTCGCGCATCGCGGCCAGGGCCCGGCCCGTGCGGCCCCGGCGCAGCAGCCAGGTCGTGCAGAGGGCGGCAGCCAGGAGCAGCAGCTCCAGGACGTAGTACGCGCGGTCGCCCTCGAAGCCCGTCGGGCGGCCCAGGGACAGGCCCGAGATCGCGTACGGCTGGGCGAAGACGAAGCGGCTCACGCCGACGCCGACCGCGAAGGTCACCAGCGCCAGCGCCAGGCCCCGGCGGCTGATCGCGGGCCAGCCGGTGAGCAGGCCCAGGGGAGCCACCAGGACGACCGCCAGTGCCAGGGCCGCCAGCTCCGGCAGGCGCGGCAGGCCGGGGAAGCGGCCCGCCGCCAGCAGGGCCGTGAACAGGGCGCCCAGGCCCGCGTACGCCGCCTGGCCGAGGGAGATCTGGCCGCCGCGGCCCGTGACGACGACCAGGGAGAGCAGCACCACGGCCAGCGCCGGTACCTGCACCGACGTATGCAGGTCCGAGCCCGCGAAGCCGAGGGGGAGCAGGAAGAGCACGACCGCCACGATCCAGGCGCCCGGAGGCGTCGGGACGCGCGCGGTGGCCGTGCGGGGGAGGGCGTCACGGGTGCCGACCCGGGGGAGGGCCAGGGCGGCGATCAGCAGGGCGACGACGAAGAGGTTCGTGCTGATGGCCTGGAGGAGGGGTGCGGCCCAGCCCGAGGGGTGCAGGCGCGTCAGCTGGCTCTGGGCGACCCCGATCGTCAGTGCCGCCGGCACCGCGACCGGGAGGCTGCGCATCCTGGCGGCCACCGCGACCGCGACCACCTCCATGACCAGCAGCGGCATGCCGTACGGGTCCAGACGCACGTACGGGGCCAGCAGTACGCCCGTCAGGCCCGCCGTGAACGAGCCGAACGCCCAGCCCGCCGCCGCCACCCGGTCCGCGTCGATGCCCCCGAGGACGGCCAGCTGCCGGTCGTCGACCACGGCCCGCAGTTCCCGGCCGAAGCGCGTCCAGCGGATGACCGCTGTGACACCGGCCGCCAGCAGCAACGCCACCGCCAGCTGTCCCCAGGGATCGGCCGAGACCAGCTCCGGCGCGTCGTCCCGCGCCCCCTGGCCCCACAGCAGGACCGCGCCGCCCACCAGCAGCACGAACACGCCGATGGACGCGACCAGGGTCTGCGCCGGGTCGCCGCCCAGGATCGCGAGCGGCCGGAAGACGAACCGTTCCAGCGCCACCCCGATGCCGGGCGCGAGGACCAGCAGCGTCACCGTCGCGCCCGCCCACAGCGGCCAGCCCCACTCGACCACGCACTGCCGCAGCGCGTACGCGCACACCATCGCGATGGCGCCGTGCGCGAAGTTCAGCACGCCCGTCGCCCGGTAGGTGACCACCAGACCGATGCCGGTGAGCGCGGCGGCGCTGCCGACCGACAGACCGGCCAGGGTGAGGTCGTACGTCAGCGAGGACATCGTCGTCCGCTTCAGTCGTCCGCCTCGGCGGGCTCACAGATCGGGCACGGGCCCAGTTCACCGCTCCTCACCAGCTTCGCGTCGACGGGCACGGCCTCCGCCTTCCCGGCGACCAGCGGGCAGTCCGCGCGATGCCAGAGGGTGCCGCCTGGCACCATCAGCAGGTCCCCGCTGACCGCCTGCGGCGCCGCGGCCGCCGGTCCGGAGTTCTCCGCGTCGGCCGGCTCCACGGCCACCAGAAGGCCGTACAGCTCCTCCACGCGCGCGGCGGCGAGCGCGCCCCGGCCGTGGGTCAGCAGTACCGAAGCGGCGATGATCAGCGCGGCGCCGGGGACCGTGCAGGACGCGAGATACGGCAGCTGCCGCTCGGCGAACCGCTCGCCGGACACGCCGTACCAGCCGATGACGCACAGCACCGCGCCGGCGGCGAGCGCGGCCCAGCCGGCCCACAGGACGGGGTGCACGGTCCGCAGTCGCACTGTCCGCATCGCTGGCTCCCACACGTCGGTTTTCGGCGCACGCACATCGGGTTCGGTGCATGTACCTGTCCATGTCAGCCAATGGCTTGCACTATGCCTTCTGCAAGCTGACCCTGAAAGCACCGGGCGCACCCAGCCCGGATCGACACCCGGTGGTGAGCCAGATGGTTCTCGGGAGCGACGTCAGGCGGAGCAGCACACTCAGGGGACGGGGGGCCGCACCGGTGGCCGCCCTGATCCTCTTCCTCGCCCCGGCCCTCGCCGCGTGCAGCGACGACGAGGGTGGCGGCGGCAACGCTTCGCCGCCGGCACCGACCGTCGAGCGGACGACCCCGGCGGCCACGGCACCGGCCGACGCGGGGGCGGCCGAGACGGAGATCAAGCAGAACTGGCAGAAGTTCTTCGACCCGGCGACGTCCACGGAGGAGAAGCAGGCCGTGCTGGAGAACGGCGACCGGATGGGGCCGGTCCTCCAGGCGTTCAGCGGGGACGAGCGCGGCGGGCAGGTCGAGGCGAAGGTCTCCAAGGTCGAGTTCACCTCGCCGACCGAGGCGAACGTGACCTACGACCTGACACTCAAGGGCGCGACCGCCCTGCCCGACGCCTCCGGGACCGCGGTCGAACAGGACGGCACCTGGAAGGTGTCCGTCAAGACGCTGTGCGCGCTGGTCCAGATGAGCGGCAATGGGTCGCCGATCCCGGGGTGCTGAGGCGGCGATCGTCGTGATGCTGCTGGCTCTGGGCACGGCGTGCGGCAGCAGGCTGCCGGAGAGCGACTTCGAGCACCGCGACCGCGGCAGCTCACCGGCGCCGCCCGGCGACCGCACCCCGATCCGGGTCGGCGTCATCGCTGGCGCCACCAGCCCGGTCGGCGGCAACGCCTTCACCGGCCCCCGCGATGGCGCCAAGGCGTACTTCGACCGCCTCAACGCGCGCGGCGGCATCGACGGCCGCCAAGTCGAGGTGCGCGAGTGCGACGACGGCGGCAGCGGCGTCGGCAACAACGAGTGCGTGCACCGGCTGATCGACGAGGACGAGGTCGTCGCCCTGGTCGCCACCACCGCCCTGGACTACGCCGGCGCCTCCCGCGTCGCACGCGCGCGCGTGCCCGACATCGGCGGCCAGCCCATCGGGTCCGCCTACGACACCTACCCGCACCTCTACGGCATCTACGGCAGCCTCGCACCCCGCGACGGCACCACCGGATGGGACGGCAAGCAGTACGGCGGCACCGAGGTCTACCGCTACTTCAAACGCGAGCACGGCGCCCGTACGGCCGCCGTCGTCTCCTACAACCAGCCCGCGTCCGCCGCCTACGCCCGGCTCGTAGAGCGGGGACTGAAGGCCGAGGGCTACAAGGTCGTCACCGAGCAGGTCGACTTCGCGCTGCCCAACTTCCGCGCGGTGGCCGCCGATCTGAAGGAGCAGGGCGCCGACCTCGTCTTCGACGCCATCGACACCCACGGCAACGCCCGGTTGTGCGAGGCGATGGACGACGTCGGCGCCGAGGTCACCGCCAAGGTCACGAACGTCCAGAACTGGACGTCCACCGTCGCCGACGACTACAAGGACGCCCCACGCTGCCGCAACGCCCTGTGGGCGACCGGGTCGTCCCGCAACCACGACGACACGCGGCAGGCCGCCGTACGGGAGTTCCGGGACGCCACCAAGGGGCTGAAGACGCACTCCCAGTGGCAGTTGGAGGGCTGGGCGGCGGCCAAGTGGTTCACGGACGCGGCGAAGTCGTGCGCCGGACAGGGCATCACGCGCGCGTGCGTCGACGACTTCATGAACCGCAGCCAGGGATACACCGCCGACGGCCTGCTGATCCCCGTCAGGTTCGAGCGGCTGGCCGAGCCGCCGAAGAGCCGCCGGAGCTGTCTGTCGGTGGCCCGTTGGGAGGACGGCCGGGGCTGGATCTCCCAAGGAGACATGAACAGCACATGCTTCGAGGTGCCGCAACTTTCGTACGAGCCGTGACGGGCAACCAAAGGGCCGTATCGCCGGTCCAACCGTGAGAGCCCACAGAGCCGAGGGAGGAACCGCAGCGTATGACGCCCGTGCCGCAGGCAGCACCACTGCGCGCCGACTGCATCGCGGATTCGGCCGGCGGACTGACCTTCGACGTCACGGCGGCCGGGGCCACCGAGACGGCCCACCTGGTCCTGCGCCACCGCGAGGGCCACGAAGAGGTCACCCTGCCCCTGACCCCGGCCACACAAGGCCGCCTACGCGCCGCCCTCCCCAGCAGCGTCGCCCTCCCGGAGGGCCACTGGGACGCGTACGCGCGCGTGACGCAGGGAGAGGCTCACCGCTTGGCGCCGGGTGCCATGAAGGTGGACGCCCTCGCGTCTCGAGTCCCGTACGAGACACGACAAGGCAACCTGAGCGTCGAATGCCGGTTAGAGGCAACGCCCCCAAGGGGCGCGGGGAACTGCGCGACCAGCCACAATAAACCCGCACTCGCCCGCGAACCCGTCCCCCCGAGCTACTAGGCGCCCCATGTTGGACACGTCGGCCAGACTCCTGCGGCTGCTCTCCCTCCTCCAGTCCCACCGAGAATGGTCCGGAGCCGCACTCGCCGACCGCCTCGGCGTCACCCCACGCACCATCCGCCGAGACGTCGACCGCCTACGCGAACTCGGCTACCCGGTCAACGCCACCCCCGGCACCGGCGGCGGCTACCAACTGGGCGCCGGCGCCGAACTGCCACCCCTCCTCCTGGACGACGACGAGGCAGTCGCCGTCGCCGTAGGCCTGCGCACCGCCGCCGGCCACGGCATCGAGGGCATAGGCGAGACCTCCGTAAGGGCCCTCGCCAAACTGGAACAGGTCCTGCCGAACCGGCTGCGCCGCCGCGTGGGCGCCCTCAACGCCTTCACCGTGCCGATGCTGCGCGGCCCCCAGCCCTCCACCGTCGACCCGGCCGTCCTGACCGAGCTGGCCAACCTCTGCCGGGACTCCGAGCGCCTCAGATTCGAGTACCGCGACCACGAGGGCGCCCCCACCCGCCGTACCGTCGAACCGCATCGCCTGGTGTGCAGCGAGCGCCGCTGGTACCTGGTCGCCTGGGACCTCGACCGCGAGGACTGGCGGACGTTCCGCGTCGACCGCATCACGCCCAGGCCCCCGCACGGCCCGCGCTTCACCCCGCGCACCCCGCCCGCCGAGGACCTCGCCGCGTACGTCTCCCGGGGCGTCTCCACGCACGCGTACGCCTCGCATGCCGTCATCCGGCTGCTGGTGCCCCTGCAGGAGGCCGCCGAGCACATCTCACCGTCCGACGGGCAACTGGAGGCGGACGGCCCCGACAGCTGCCTGCTGCGCACCGGCGCCGGAAGCCTCGATGTGATGGTGATCCATGTGATGCTGATGGGCTTCGAGTTCGAGGTCCTGGAGCCGGCCGAGCTCGTGGCGCGGATCAGGACGGCTCACGGCCTGCTTGCTCGCTCCTTGGCTCGGGCTGCGGAGCCTCCAGCGCGTGCGCCGGATGATGCAGGTCGAACGCCGGGGACTCGGAGCGGATCCGCGGCAGCGCGTTGAAGTTGTGCCGCGGGGGCGGGCAGGAGGTGGCCCACTCCAGGGAGCGGCCGTAGCCCCAGGGGTCGTCGACCTCGACCTTCTTGCCGTACTTGGCGGTCTTCCAGACGTTGTAGAGGAACGGCAGCGTGGACAGGCCGAGCAGGAACGCGCCGATCGTCGAGACCGTGTTCAGCGCCGTGAAGCCGTCGGCGGCGAGATAGTCGGCATAGCGGCGCGGCATGCCCTCCGCGCCCAGCCAGTGCTGCACCAGGAACGTGGTGTGGAAGCCGACGAACAGCGTCCAGAAGTGGATCTTGCCGAGCCGTTCGTCGAGCATCTTCCCGGTGAACTTCGGCCACCAGAAGTGGAACCCGGCGAAGATCGCGAAGACGACCGTGCCGAAGACGACGTAGTGGAAGTGGGCGACGACGAAGTACGAGTCGGAGACATGGAAGTCCATCGGCGGGGAGGCGAGGATCACCCCGGTCAGGCCGCCGAACAGGAACGTCACCAGGAAGCCGGTCGCCCACAGCATCGGTGTCTCGAAGGACAGCGAGCCCTTGATCATGGTCCCGGTCCAGTTGAAGAACTTCACGCCGGTCGGCACCGCGATCAGGAAGCTCATGAAGGAGAAGAACGGCAGCAGCACCGCGCCGGTGACGAACATGTGGTGCGCCCACACCACGATCGACAGACCGGTGATCGCCATCGTCGCCGCGACCAGCGTCAGGTAGCCGAACATCGGCTTGCGCGAGAAGACCGGGATGATCTCGCTGATGATGCCGAAGAACGGCAGCGCGATGATGTACACCTCGGGATGCCCGAAGAACCAGAACAGGTGCTGCCACAGCAGCGCACCGCCGTTGCCCGCCTCGAACACCACCGAGCCGAACCGGCGGTCCGCCTCCAGCACCAGCAGGGCCGCGGCCAGCACCGGGAACGCCATCAGGATCAGGATCGACGTGAACAGGGTGTTCCACACGAAGATCGGCATCCGGAACATCGTCATGCCGGGGGCGCGCATCCCGATGATCGTGGTGATGAAGTTGACCGCGCCGAGGATCGTGCCGAAGCCCGCCAGCGCCAGGCCCATGATCCACAGGTCGGGGCCGATGCCGGGCGAGCGCTCTAGGCTGTTCAGCGGCGCGTAGGCGAACCATCCGAAGGAGGCCGGGCCGTCCGGCACGATCAGCGAGCCCATCACGATCAGCCCGCCGAACAGGAACAGCCAGTACGAGAACATGTTCAGCCGCGGGAAGGCCACGTCCGGGGCGCCGATCTGGAGCGGCATCAGCTCGTTGGCGAAGCCCGCGAAGGTCGGGGTCGCGAACAGCAGCAGCATGATCGTGCCGTGCATGGTGAACAGCTGGTTGAACTGCTCGTTGCTCAGCAACTGCATGCCCGGCCGAGCCAGTTCGGCCCGCATCAGCAGCGCCATGACACCGCCGGCCAGGAAGAACAGGAACGACGTGATCAGGTAGAGGTGGCCGATCTTCTTGTGGTCGGTGGTGGTCAGCCAGTCGACGACCACACGGCCGCCGGGCTGTCGGCCTCGCATGGGTCGTGCCGTCGCCGGTACGGTCTGCGTCCCCATCGCTCGCTCGCCCCTTCGCTCGTCGCGCCCCGGGCCCGCTGAAGCCCGCGCCGCACGCGCCGACGCGAGCTCACGCCATGATGCTCGCGTCGACGGCGCTCCGACAGGGGGCGTACGGGGTTTCTGTGTCGGAACCATGTATTTTCTGTGCGGCATCGGATCCCGCGGCCCGCACGCCCGCCGCGGCGGCACCCAATGTCGCGGCGGCGGGAAAAGGGGTCGGCGGCAGTTCCCGGGGAACTTTTCCTCCGGGCTATTGGCCGGGTCGGCGCGACACGCGGAAATTACGATCGAATGCCTGCGGAAGGCCTAGGGAACCGCCCGTCCGTGTGACGAAGAGTGGTCGAAACGCGTGTCGTGATTCTGTGACAAAAGCGTGACCCGAGAGGTACGTGTGACCTGGATGGCCGCTACAAAGGTTCTCTGTCCGCTCTGGCCGGAACCCGCGCCCAGGCCCTAGCGTGGCGGCATGGCACCCATTCCGAATCCCCCCGCCGAACCGCAGGACAGCCCGGACACTTATGTCGGTCTGGACGCCGACCGGGCCGAGCGACTCGCCCGTGACCGGGGGTGGCCGACGGTGCGTTCGCTGCCGCCGGGGGCGATCATCACCATGGAGTACCGGAGCGGTCGCCTGAACTTCGAGGTGAAGGACGGCCAGGTGGCGCGGGCCTGGAAGGGCTGACAAACGCCGACGAACGGCCGAAGGGCCGGTTTCAGCGGAAAGGCCCCGGCTCCTGTGGAGGAGCCGGGGCCTTCGCCGTGCGGACCCGCGGGGCGGTTGTGCGTACCGGGCCCCGCCGTCCGGGCGGTCAGCCGCCCGTGAGAGGGCGGGCCGTCTGGGCCGCGCCGCGTGGGATGCGGTCCGTGTGCGGCGGGCGGCGGCTGCCGGCCGGGGTGACCGGGGTGCGCTCCGCGCGGGCCGTGTGCGGGCCGGGGGCCAGGTAGGCGGGCGGATGGACGGCCGGCCGGGGCGAGCGGGCCACGGGGGCCGCCTCGCGTGCCGCGGCCTCGTCCTCGGCGCCCACCGGACGCGGCTTGAGCAGCACCGGGGCCTCGACCGGGGCGGCCGGCAGGGCTGCCGTGGCGCTGCGGCGCTCGCGCCAGCGGTCGCGCAGCTCGAAGATCCAGGCCTCGGACCGGGCGATCAGCGGCTCGAACCACGGCAGGGCGAGCAGGATGAGCAGTCCGGCGGCCCAGCCGAGCAGCACATCGCTCAGCCAGTGCGTACCGAGGTAGACGGTGGACAGGCCCACGCCCAGCGAGGTCACCGCCGACAGGGCCGACAGCCAGCGGCGCGCTCTCGGGGTCGAGGCCAGATAGGCCAGGATTCCCCAGGTCACCACGGCGTTGGCGGTGTGGCCGCTGGGAAATATATCGCCGCCGAGCCACATCTCGTTCGAGCCGACCGTCGTCGCGTAGTGCGGTCCGAGGCGGCCCATGCCGATCTTGGCGGCGCCGACCGTGACGTTCAGCAGCAGCAGCGAGACGCCGAGCGCGAGCAGCGGGCGCAGTGTGTGCTGTCGCCAGGAGCGCCAGCCCAGCCAGGCCGCGATCATCACGGCGGTCGGGCCGCGCTGGCCGAGCACCACGTAGTAGTCGATGAAGGCGTGAATCTCGGCCCACTGCTGGTACGGCCGGAAGAACATGACCTGCCAGTCGAGCCGGACCAGCCAGGAGGTGATGACGATGGCCCACACGATGGCCGCGTAGAAGGCCAGGGTCGATGCGAACAGCACGATCCTGTGCCGCGTCATCCGCGGCACATCGATGTGGGCCGGGCGTTCCGGCTCCCGGTCCAGCCTGGCGAAGACCCGGTCCAGACGGGTCAGCTTTCGTTCGGTACGCACCCAATCGACGTTACAGCGAGTGAGCGCAGTTCAACGGCGATTCCACGGCTTTGTGATGACGATGTGATGTGGGATTCCTCTCAGGCGACGGTTTATTTCCAAGGAATCCGTAATCATCCGGGGCTACCTCCTTCAATTCCTTTGATCATTCCGGCGGTCCGTTTTTCACTGCTTATGAATTCGTTCACCGAATGCTGGGGCGGACTTCTCCTGAAGCTCACCGTCCGGAGTGGGGTCGATCAAGGAACCGTGTGGCGTACGCCACACGCGTTCGAGGGGAGTCTGAGAGGTCCGCCACTCGGCACCGAGACGGACTCGCGTACTCTGACGAGTCACTCGCCCTTCGTAGCGTGGGCCGGAGACCACCGCTCCTCTCCGGCCGGGCCACGGGGAGTCCCCACCCCGTGTGACCGCCGGGGGCGAGGGAACATCTGGGAGGTACGTACATGTCCGGGACGACCACGGCTGCCGCTGCGCTGCGCCGTCGGGCGGCCGGGGCCGGTGCAAACCGCTGGGTCGTCCTCGTCGTCCTCTGCGTCAGCCTGCTGCTCGTCGCGGTCGACGCGACCGTGCTGCACGTGGCCGTGCCCGCCGTCACCGAGGACCTCAGGCCCGGCGCGATAGAGCTGCTCTGGATCGTCGACATCTATCCGCTCGTCTGCGCCTCGCTGCTGATCCTCTTCGGCACGCTCGGCGACCGGGTGGGCCGCAGACGAGTCCTGCTCCTCGGATACGGCCTCTTCGGCCTCGCCTCCGGCCTCGCGGCCCTCGCGCACGACCCACAGGTACTGATCCTGGCCCGCGCCCTGCTCGGCGTCGGCGGCGCGATGATCATGCCCGCGACGCTGTCGATCCTGCGCCAGGTCTTCCCCGACCGGCGCGAGCGGGCCCTGGCCATCGGCATCTGGAGCGCCGTGGCCGCGGTCGGCGCGGCGGTCGGACCGCTGCTCGGCGGCTTCCTCCTCGAACACTTCTGGTGGGGCTCGGTCTTCCTCGTCAACATCCCGCTGATGCTGGTCAGCCTTCCGGTCGGACGGCTGCTGCTGCCCGAGTCCAAGGGCGACGGCAAGGGCCCCTGGGACGTCGTCGGCGCGCTGATGGCCGCGGCCGGGCTGTTCGGCGTGGTGCTCGGCGTCAAGCGGCTCGGCGGCGGGGAGCAGGTGGCCAGCCTGCTCACCCTGGTACCGCTGGTGGCCGGCGCGGCGCTGCTGGTCCTCTTCGTACGGCGACAGCGGCGCCGCGAGTATCCGCTGGTGGACCTGCGGATGTTCGCGCGGCCGGCGTTCAGTACCTCGGTCGGGTGCATCGTGCTGGCGATGCTCGCGCTCGTGGGTCTTGAGCTGATCGCGGCGCAGTATCTGCAGCTGGTCCTGGGGCTCTCGCCGCTGGAGACGGGGCTACGGCTGCTGCCGCTGACCTTCGCGGCGATGGCGGCCGGGCTCGCGGGCGCGCGGATGCTGCGGCGGTTCGGGCCGCGGCGGATGGTGTGCGCCGGGTTCGTCCTGACGGCCGTGGCGGTGCTGCTGCTGACGGCGATGGGCGGCGAGGACAACCCCGCGCTGCTGCTGTCCGGATTCGTACTGCTGGGCTTCGGGCTGGAGACGACGCTCTTCGGGGCGTACGAGTCGATGCTGAGCGAGGCTCCGCAGGACCAGGCCGGCGGGGCGGCGGCGATCGGCGAGACCTCGTACCAGCTGGGCGCCGGGATCGGCATCGCGCTGCTGGGCAGCGTGATGAACGCGGCGTACGCCCCCGGGCTGGCGAACGTGTCGGGTGTTCCGGCGTCGGCCTCCGCGGCGGCCTCGCACTCGCTGGGTGAGGCGTACGAGGTCGCTGCGCGGCTGGGCGGGCCTGCGGGGGTGGCCCTGCAGCGGGCGGCCCGGGACTGTTTTGTGCACGGGCTGCATGTGACGTTGCTGGTGAGTGCGGGGTTGTTGTTGCTGGGGGCCGTGATGGCGTTGCGGTTGCCGCGGGCGATGCAGTGTGAGGCGCCTGCGGTGGAACTGCCCAAGCCGAGGGAAGTCGTGGAGTCCCGCGTCTCCGCCTGAACAGCCTTCGCCCGCCCACGCACCACCCGTTTCCCGTTCATTGACGGGTGGACCTCTCCTGTGGGGGCTGATCGCCGTCGGCGGCTTGCGGTCCGTGGCATGTCGCGCACTGGACGTGCGGGACACTCCGTCGTAGCGTCTGGCCCAGAGTCGTAACTAGCGCTGCTAGTTTTAGTCGCCGCCGGAGGGTGTCACATGTCCGCGTCCTCGAAGTTGCCCCCGTTCGACCCCGCCGATCCCCTCGGCATCGACGACCTCCTGGAACCCGAGGACCTGGCGATCCGGAGCACCGTGCGGGCGTGGGCGGCGGATCGGGTCGTGCCGTATGTCGCCGAGTGGTACGAGAGCGGTGAGCTGCCGGGGATTCGGGAGCTGGCGCGGGAGCTCGGGGAGATCGGGGCCCTCGGGATGTCGCTCAGCGGGTACGGGTGCGCCGGGGCCTCCGCCGTGCAGTACGGGCTCGCCTGTCTGGAGCTGGAGGCGGCCGACTCCGGGATCCGGTCGCTGGTCTCGGTGCAGGGGTCCCTCGCCATGTACGCCATCCACCGGTTCGGGAGCGAGGAGCAGAAGCAGACCTGGCTGCCGCGCATGGCCTCCGGCGAGGTCATCGGGTGCTTCGGGCTGACCGAGCCCGACCATGGCTCCGACCCCGCCTCCATGCGGACGTACGCGAAGAGGGACGGGTCCGACTGGGTGCTCAGCGGGCGGAAGATGTGGATCACCAACGGGTCCGTCGCCGGGGTCGCCGTCGTGTGGGCGCAGACGGAGGAGGGGATCCGCGGGTTCGTCGTGCCGGCCGACAGCGCCGGGTTCTCCGCACCGGAGATCAAGCACAAGCTGTCGCTGCGGGCCTCCGTCACCAGTGAGCTCGTGCTGGACGACGTACGGCTGCCGGCCGATGCCGTGCTGCCGGAGGTCGTGGGGCTCAAGGGGCCGCTCAGCTGTCTCTCGCACGCGCGGTACGGGATCGTGTGGGGTGCCATGGGGGCGGCGCGGTCCTGTTTCGAGGCCGCCGTCGACTACGCGAAGACGCGGGAGCAGTTCGGCCGGCCGATCGGGGGCTTTCAGCTCACCCAGGCCAAGCTCGCCGACATGGCGCTCGAACTGCACAAGGGGATTCTGCTCGCCCATCATCTGGGGCGGCGCATGGACGCCGGCCGCCTGCGTCCCGAGCAGGTCAGCTTCGGCAAGCTCAACAACGTCCGCGAGGCCATCGACATCTGCCGTACGTCCCGGACGATCCTCGGTGCCAACGGGATCTCGCTCGAATACCCGATCATGCGGCACGCGACCAACCTCGAATCGGTGCTCACCTACGAGGGCACCGTCGAGATGCACCAGTTGGTGCTGGGCAAGGCGCTCACCGGACTCGACGCCTTCCGGTGAGCCCACCAGGAGGGGGCAGGGCCGGTGGACGGCCCTGCCTCAGCTCTGGTTGTAGAAACCGTCCTCGCGGTGGGTCGCACGCTCACCGCTGATGATCTCCGTGTCGGCCGGGGTCAGCAGGAACACCCGGTTGGACACCCGGTCGATCGAGCCGCGCAGACCGAAGATGAGGCCGGCCGCGAAGTCGACGACACGCTTGGCGTCGGCGGGCTCCATGGCCGTGAGGTTCATGATGACCGGCACCCCGTCCCGGAACAGCTCACCGATGGCGCGGGCGTCCCGGAAGCTGTCCGGGGTGACCGTGCCGATGCGGCGGCCCTTCTCCTCGGCGACGTCCGTGGCCACCTTGACCCGCGGATCGGTCACCCAGGCATCCCCGGGCTCGGTCCCCTCGGAGTAGTCGTCGTCGTAGTAACGCTCGTCATCGTTGTCGTCAACGAGGCCCAGCCAGGCACTCGCCTTGCGCACCGATCCCATGGACGCCTCCTCTCACAGCGGTCTCTCTTCCATTCCGCATCCCTATGGTCATCCATGATGCGGACGTCGCGCCAAGTGGATAGACGCCGCGCGGGGGGTTTGTGACGGTACTGGTGCACAGCGAATACGTCGAGAGCCCGTGTACCCCAAGGGGCATGCCACGTACGGCTGCTGACTGTGAGTGAAATATGATTCTTCACGGCGTATGGGTGATGTGAGGTGCGTACGGGTGAACGAGCCCGCCGTGGTGTTCACTACTCCGCTCGGTACGATGCGCCAGCTCAGCGTCGCGTGGACGCCGTAGGAACCTCGGGGGAGCGTCATGTTCGGAATGGTCAGGCCCTGCCGTCATCGGCTCGGAGAGAAGCTCACCGGCCAGTGGATGGCGCATTTGTGCGGGCTGTGCCTCGCGCTGCGCTCGGACCACGGCCAGTTCGCACGGATCGTGACGAACTACGACGGCCTCCTCATCTCCGTTCTGACAGAGGCTCAGGCCGGTCAGGACAGCGGACTGCGGCGTACGGCCGGACCGTGTCCGCTGCGCGGTATGCGCACCGCGTCCGTCGCGCAAGGCGAGGGCGCCCGACTGGCCGCCGCCGTCTCGCTGGTGCTGGCCTCGGCCAAGGTGCGTGACCATGTGGCCGACGGCGACGGGCTGCTGGCCCGCAAACCAGTGGCGCTCGCCGCGCGCCGGGTGGCCACCGGCTGGGGTGCGGCGGGTGCGCGGAGCGGCTCGGCCGTAGGGTTCGACACCGCCGTACTCGTCGACGCCGTGGACCGGCAGATCGGCATCGAGACGCTCGCCGGGATCGGGACGTCTATCCTCGCCGTCACCGAGCCGACCGAGACGGCGACCGCCGCCGCCTTCGCGCACACCGCGGTCCTGGCCGGACGGCCGCAGAACGCCGAGCCGCTCGCCGAGGCCGGGCGCCTCTTCGGACGGCTGGCACACCTCCTGGACGCCGTGGAGGACCGGGTCGCCGACGCCGAGTCGGGTGCGTGGAACCCGCTCGCCGCGACCGGTACCTCGCTCGCCGAGGCGCGACGGCTCGCGGACGACGCCGTGCAGGGGGTGCGGCTGGCGCTGCGCGAGGTCGAGTTCAGGGATGCGTCGCTCGCGCATCTGCTGCTTGTGCATGAGCTGCGGCGCTCGGTGGACCGGGCGTTCGGCACGGTGGCCGCTTGCGCGGCGCATCAGCCGGGGGGCGGGGCGTATGGGCAGCCGCCGCAGCAGAGGCACGGGCAGGGGCAGGGGCCGTATGGGGTGCCGCAGAATCCGTATGCCGGTGGCGGGAATCCGTATGCCGGCGAGAACCCGTACGCCGGGGGCGGGGGCGTGCCCGGTGGAGGCGGAGGTGGTG
>NZ_JAKEIP010000214.1 GCF_021474425.1 Streptomyces muensis
CGCCCGCGGCCGGCCGCCCCCCCCGCCGCCCGCGCGGGGGCGGCCCCCCCCCCCCCCCCCCCCCCCCCCCCCCAAGGGCCCTCCGGCCTCGTCCTCAAACGCCGGACGGGCTGAAAATGCGTGGGCGTCAGGCTCTGATGATGCTCAGGACCTCGTCGCGCACCTTCGTCATCGTCGCCTCGTCGCGGGCCTCCGCGTTGAGGCGGAGGAGGGGTTCTGTGTTGGAGGGGCGGACGTTGAACCACCAGTCGGGGGTGGTGACGGTGAGGCCGTCGAGTTCGTCGAGGGTGACGTCGGGCTGGGGACCGTAGGTGGACTTGATGGCGGCGAGGCGGTCGGCCTGGTCGGTGACGGTGGAGTTGATCTCGCCGGAGCCGGTGTAGCGGTCGTACTGGTCGACCAGGGCGGACAGGGGGCCGTCCTGGCCGCCGAGGGCCGCGAGGACGTGGAGGGCGGCCAGCATGCCGGTGTCGGCGTTCCAGAAGTCCTTGAAGTAGTAGTGGGCGGAGTGCTCGCCGCCGAAGATCGCGCCGGACTTCGCCATCTCGGCCTTGATGAAGGAGTGGCCGACGCGGGTGCGGACCGGGGTGCCGCCGTTCTCCTTGACGACCTCCGGGACCGACCAGGAGGTGATCAGGTTGTGGATGATCGTGCCCTTGCCGCCGTGCCTGGCGAGTTCGCGTGAGGCCACCAGGGCGGTGATCGCGGAGGGGGAGACCGGGTCGCCGTTCCCGTCCACGACGAAGCAGCGGTCGGCGTCGCCGTCGAAGGCGATGCCGAGGTCGGCGGATTCGTCCCGGACTCGCTTTTGGAGGTCCACGATGTTCGCCGGGTCCAGGGGGTTGGCCTCGTGGTTCGGGAAGGTGCCGTCCAGCTCGAAGTACATCGGGACGACGTCCAGCGGGAGGCCGGCGAACACGGTCGGGACGGTGTGGCCGCCCATGCCGTTGCCCGCGTCCACCACGACCTTCAGGGGGCGGATGGAGGTCAGGTCGACGAGGGAGCGGAGGTGGGTCGCGTAGTCCTCCAACGTGTCGCGACGGGTGATCGTGCCCGGCTGGGCGGCCGGTGCCGGGGCGCTCGAGTCCATCCAGCCCTCGACCAGTTCGCGGATCTGTGCCAGGCCGGTGTCCTGGCCGACCGGGGCGGCGCCCGCGCGGCACATCTTGATGCCGTTGTACTGGGCCGGGTTGTGCGAGGCCGTGAACATCGCGCCCGGGAGGTTCAGCGCGCCCGAGGCGTAGTACAGCTGGTCCGTGGAGCACAGGCCGATCTCGGTGACGTCGACGCCCTGGGCCGCCGCCCCGCGCGCGAAGGCGCCGGCCAGGCCGGGGGACGAAGGGCGCATGTCGTGACCGATGACGATCGCGCTCGCGCCCGTCACCTCGACGAAGGCTGCCCCGAAGAGCTCGGCCAGTGACTCGTCCCACTGGTCCGGTACGACCCCGCGCACGTCGTACGCCTTCACGAGCTGTGACAGATCAGCGGCCACGGCCAACCCTCCTGAAAGTCCTATCGGTCACCCCAAACTACCCGCACCCACTGACAGCGGGACGTGCGGCCACCAACTGGACCCCGAGCCGTAACCTCAGGTCAGCGCCGAGATCAGGGCAGCATCCAGTCGAGCACCGGTGAACTCTGGCCGACCACGATCAGACACATCACCAGCAGCAGGCCAAGGCTCCACGGCAGGACCCGCCGCAGCAGGTCCCCCTCCCGGCCCGCGAGCCCCACGGCGGCGCAGGCGATGGTGAGGTTCTGCGGCGAGATCATCTTGCCGAGCACACCTCCTGAACTGTTGGCGGCGGCCAGGAGTTCCGGCGACAGCCCCGACTCCCGGGCCGCGGTCACCTGCAACGCGCCGAACAGCGCGTTTGCGGAGGTGTCCGACCCGGACACGGCCACACCGAACCAGCCCAGCACCGGGGACAGGAAGGCGAGCCCCGCGCCGGCCGCAGCCACGAAGTAGCCGATGGTGGCGGCCTGGCCGGAGAGGTTCATGACGTAGGCGAGGGCCAGCACGGACGTCACGGTCAGGATGGCGAACCTCAACTCGTGTACGGTCGCAGCCCACTCCCTGACGGCCACGCGCGCGTGGACGCCGAGAACGACCGCCGTGCACACGCCCGCGATCAGCACGAGCGTGCCGCCGGTGGACACGATCGGCCAGCTGTAGACATTGCCGGAGACCGGCTCGCCGTCCGGGTTCGCGACGTTCAGGAAGGGCCAGTCGTAGGTCTGCGTCGTCCTGGCGAGCCAGTCCTTGACCGCCGGGATCTGCGCGACGGAGAAGATCACGACGATCAACGCGTACGGCGCGTAGGCCCGTACGACCTCCCGCCGCGGATCGTCCTCGTCCAGTTCCTCGCTCCTCACGCCGGTCAGCACGGACGCGCGTACCGCCTCGGCGGCGGGCACGCGCGCGTGCGGTACGGCGACCAGGGCGCCAGCGCCGGCCAAGGCGGCGCCGATGTCGGCGAGTTGCGCGGAGACGTAGTTGGAGGCGGCGAACTGGGCGACGGCGAAGGCGAATCCGCAGACGAGGGCGGGGACCCAGGTCTCCCGCAGTCCGCGCCGGCCGTCCACGAGCCCGACCAGTACGAGCGGCACGACCAGGGCCAGCAAGGGCGTCTGACGCCCCACCACGGACGCCACGTCGTCCAGCGGCAGCCCGGTGACCTGAGCCAGTGTCACCACCGGTGTGCCCATCGCGCCGAAGGCCACCGGCGCGGTGTTGGCGACCAGGGCGACGACCGCCGCCCGCACCGGTTCGAAGCCCAGCGCGACGAGCATGACCGAGCAGATCGCGACGGGCGCCCCGAACCCGGCGAGCGCCTCCAGCAGGGCTCCGAAGCAGAAGGCGACGACGAGCGCCTGGATGCGCGGGTCGTCGGAGAGCCGCCCGAAGGACCTGCGCAGGATGTCGAAGTGCCGGGTGCGGACGGTCATCCGGTACACCCACAGGGCGTTGACGACGATCCACAGGATGGGAAAGAGTCCGAAGACGGCGCCCTGGGCGGCGCTGGAGAGCGTCTGGTCGAGGGGCATGCCGTAGGCGAGCCAGGCGACCAGAACGGCCGCCAGAAGGCCTGTGAGCCCCGCCAGGTGCGCTTTCATCCGGACCCCGCCCAGCAGGACCAGGACGATCACGAGCGGCAGTGCGGCCACCAGGGCGGACAGGCCGAGCGAGCCGGCGACGGGTTCCAGTTCCTGGACGTACACGGGCGCCTCCCCGGTTTCCGCCATGCGGAAATCGATTTCTCGTTCCGGCATACGGAATGGTCGCGTCCGCGCCATGTGCACGTCAATGGTCGCGCAGCAATCAACGTGCATCATTCAACGATGACGAACGCGCGCGAAACCGCGCGGGAAAGCGGAAGCGGGAGGCTGAAGAGGGAAGCGGGAGGCCGAAGAAGGAAGCGGGCCGGCCGTCAGTTGTCGGGCGAGCGCAGCACCCGCAGATGACCCCGCCGCGCGACCTCCATCGGGTCGGCCCCGCGGCCGCCGCCCCCGCCCGCCTCGGCCGCCCGCTCCTGCGGACGGGCCGCCTCGCGCACGGCGTTGGCAAGCGCTTCCAGGTCGTCGCCGCTGGGGCGGGCCGGAGCCGAGCCGTCCAGCAGCCTCACGACCTCCCACCCGCGCGGGGCGGTGAGGCGCTCGGAGTGCTCGGCGCACAGGTCGTAGCAGTGGGGTTCGGCGTAGGTGGCGAGCGGGCCGAGGACCGCGGTCGAGTCGGCGTAGACGTACGTCAGCGTCGCGACGGCGGGGCGGCCGCAAGCGGTGCGCGAACAGCGACGTACAGGGCTCACGACGTTGGACGGTACCGCACTCTTGAGCGGGCCGCGACGACTCTCCCCCAGGTCACTCCACCGTGTCGTGCTGTGAAACACCCCACACACCCCTTCTGCCCCAACTCGCTGACCTGCAAGGAAGCCTGCCGCCGAGATCCCGAACATCCCCGGGGCCGGTCACCACTCACCACAAACCCCGTCAATTACCTCGCCAATGACGGTCTCGGAGAGATACGGAAACGAGCCCAACCTTGGCTGGAATGGTCATCTGCCGACATGCCTGACGAGCGGCCGAACGCCACTCCTGCCACGACATGGGTATCGGACAGGCGGCGGCCACGAGGACTACGCTTCAGCAGTGATGGACACCCCTGTACCGCCCCGTGCCGCCGGCCCCGGGCCCCGCCGCCGTGATCGCCACGGACGGGGCATGCGCGGCCCGATCGCACCACCCCAGGTCCCGCTGGCCGCGAGCCGTGCCGACGTCTTCGCCGACCTGGTGCAGGACTCCGTGGAACGGCTCGAGCGCCGCTGGCCGCAGCTGGCCGACATCGATTTCCTGGTCCTGGAGGTCCCCCGACTGGACGGCCGGACCTGGAACGACGAGGCGGTCCCCCTCGGCGGCACGATTCCCGCGCGCGAGGGGCGCCCCGCGCGGGTGGTCATCTACCGGCGGCCGGTGGAGATCCGCACCAAGGGGCGGGACGAGCGGGCGGCGCTGGTCCACGAGGTGGTCGTGGAACAGGTGGCGGAGCTGCTGGGCCTGACCCCCGAGACGGTGGACCCCCGCTACGGCGAGGACTGACGGCCCCGGCCCGCTGCGGCGGCCGCCTACTTCTGGAGCACCGACAGGTCCTCGTCCGCCTCCGGCACCGCGACCATCCCCCGGTCGTCCGGCAGCGTCTGCACGGTGAAGCCGGACACCCCCTCCGTCGTCGCCACCAGCGTCCGCGACGCGTACACCGGCCCGCCCGACACCGACTCCACCGTCAGCGCGTACGTGCCCTTCAGACCGCTCGGCGCCGGCATCTCCAGGTCCTGGGTGGTGCCGGACTTGATCGTGTATGTCTTCGACACGGCCGTGCCGCCCTCGCTGCCCGCCGACGCCGTGACCTTGACCTGCGCCGTACGGAACGGCGCCGTCACGGACAGCGTCGTGCCCTTCGCCCTGTTGTCCACCGCCGTCGCGCGCGTGCCGACCGCGCGGCTCGCCGGTATGAAGGCCGTCTCCTGCTTGGCCCCCTTGCCGCGCACCACGCGCAGCGCCGCGACGACCGGCACCGACTGGTCCGTGGGCGTCAGGACCAGCGACCCCGTCTCCCCCCGCATCACGTCACCGAGGTCGACCGCGCTCGTCATCCCTGCCTTGACGTGCAGCGTCTCGTTCCCGGCGGGGGTGATCGGTCCGGACGGCGAGGCGAGGCGCACCTTCAGGTCGGCATCGGCGTCGCCCGGGGTGAAGGCGACCAGCCGCACCGAGGTGGCGTCCTTGGGGATGCCGGGCAGCACCAGACTGCCGGCGGGGTCGGCGGACGCGGCCAGCCAGTCCCCGCCGAGCTTGTCGTCCAGCGCCTGCACGGACGCCCCGAGCCGCCCGCTGCGCACGCTCACGTGCACGGTCACGTTGTCCTGCTTCTCGCTGGTCAGCGTGGACAGCAGGATCGGCTCCGCGGAGTGGGGCTGGACCGTGATCCCCTCCCCCACCGTGGTCTCGATCGCGCCGTCCTTGCCGTACAGCTCGATGTCCACGACGGCGGCGGAGTCGTCGGGGTTGGTCAGATGCACGTAGTCCGTGCGGTCGGGAGCCGTGCTGGCGCCCGGGAACCAGAACTCGGTGTCGGGCGCGGTGCAGTTGACGCCCTGGAGGCCACGGCCGGTGCCCGCGGCGACCTCCGTGGTCTCCTGCACGGTCCAGCCGGGCGCGAACTTTCCGTCGGCGGTCCCGATCAGCGCCGGCGAGTCGGCCCCGGACGCGTCGCCTATGACCGGCTTGCCCGGCTCCTTGGCCGCCAGGACCGGCTTGTCGGCCTTCCCTGCCTTGCCGGTCTCGCCGGTCCTGCTCGCGTCGTCGGCCTTCTTGTCCTTGCCGTCCGCCGGGTCGGCCGACTCCTCGGCCGCGGAGCCCAGTTCGGCCTTTCCGTCGCTCGCCGTGCCCTTGGTGACGGGCGTGAACGACGTGTACGTCGTCTCGGCGAGGTCCGAGGTGCTCGGCGCCGGGCAGACCAGGCTGGTGCGCTCCACGGGCAGTTCGGCGGCCGCCTCGGCGGTGTTCGCGCCGGACGCGTCCGGCGTGGTGAGCGCGGCGAGCCCGGTGACGGCGGCGAGAGCGGTGGCGCCGGCGATCAGGGACAGGGTCGTGCGGTTCACTGCTGGCTCCCGTCGGAACGCTCACTGCCGTGCGGTTGCTGCTGCGTCGGGTCGTACGTGCCGTCGTAGCCCTGCTGGTACGTCTGGTCGTACGCGGGGTCGTACGCCCCGGGGGCCTGTCCTCCGTACGCGTACGGGTCGTACTGGCCGCCCTGGTACGGGTCCGCCTGATACACCTGGTCGTAGGCGCCGTCCGCCGGGTACCGCAGACCGCTCTGGTACTGCTCCCCGCCGTAGCCCCCGTATTCGGAGCCCGCGTAGTTGGGTGTGTCCCAGTCGCCGTAGGACTGCTGCTGCGGAATCGCGACGGCCGGCGCCTCCGTCGGCGGAGGCGGGAACTCGGCGCCCTGACCGGTCTCCTCGGCCTCCGCCTCGGCCTGGGCGCGCAGTCGGCGGGCCCGGCGGCCCTCGCCGGCCATGGCCTCGGCCGGGACGGGCTGCTCCTCGGGAAGATCGTCGTCGATGTCGCGGCGGCGGCCGGGGAGGGCCATCACGACGAGGACGAGGGCGAGGAAGCCCTGGGCCCACAGCCAGGCGGTGTGGGTGATCGGGTCGTCGTAGGTGACGTCCAGCCTGCCGCCCTCGGCGGGGAGTTCGAAGCCCTGCGCCCAGCCGTCGAGCGTGGTCGGTGTGAGCGGTGTGCCGTCCAGGGTGGCCGTCCAGCCGTCGTCGGCGCTGTCGGCCAGGCGCAGCACACGCCCCTCGGAGCCGCCCGGGATCGTGGTGTGGATCTCCGTCGGCCCGGCGGCGACGGACCGCGGCTCGGCCGAGCCGGACCCGGCGACGATGGCCGCGCGGGAGACCTGCCGGTCGATCCGCCACAGCGCGCTGCCGTTCTGCTCGCTCAGCCGCGACAGGCCGGGCGTGGCGTCCAGCACGCGCGCGACCTCGCGCGGCGCGCCCTTGTGGACGAGGACGTAACGCACCGCGAACGAGCCCAGCTGGTCGGCCTGGTCGGCGCCGGATCCGGCGACCAGGTTGGCGACGATCTTGTCGAGCCTGGCGTTCTCCCC
This sequence comes from Streptomyces muensis, assembly GCF_021474425.1. Classification (GTDB taxonomy): domain Bacteria; phylum Actinomycetota; class Actinomycetes; order Streptomycetales; family Streptomycetaceae; genus Streptomyces; species Streptomyces muensis. Next base: position 7,172 of record NZ_JAKEIP010000214.1, read on the forward strand.
GTCGGCCGCGGCGAGTTCGGCGTCGCCGAGGCGGGCGCCGGAGCCGCGGACGAGCATGTAGCCGACGTGGGCCGGGGAGTCGCTGTCCAGGACGAGGGTGCGGGCCTGGTCGCGGGTGTTGCTCTCCTCGGCGACGAACGCGGGCACCTGCACCGGGTCGCGCCGCTCCAGCGGGCCGTCGGCACCGCCGATCATCCAGCCGGCGGCCACGAGCAACGGTCCCGCGGCCGCGGCGAAGGCGATCAGCGCGGCGACCGGCTGACGCCAGCCGAAGCTCTGCTCGGCCACGCGCGCGCGTGCCCCGTCGGCGCCGAGCAGGGCGGCGGCCAGGAGGGCGATGCCGTAGACGAGGGTCGCGGGGCCGGCCCAGGTGGAGCCGTTGGACAGGGCCGCGAAGACGAGGCCCACGAGGGCGACCGCCCAGGCCGTCCAGATCCCGAACTGGCGCTCGGAGCGCAGCAGGGCGGCCAGCGCGGCCAGCACCACGCCGATGAGCATCAGGCCACTGACGGTGCCGGGCCCGCCGGGGCTGGCACCGAGCAGATCCAGCGCGGACGCGGCCGAGGCGCCGTACTCCAGACCGGCCTCCTGGAAGAAGCCGAACGGGAGCAGCGACAGCGACCAGGGCGCGAGGACCAGCAGCGGCACGCCGAGCTGGGCGAGGAAGCGCAGGCCGTAGGCGGTGAGGTCGGCGCGCCGCACCGCCAGGAGTCCGATTCCGAGAGCCAGCGCGATCGGCCACACGATCGGCGTGAAGGCCGTGGTGATCGTCAGCAGCAGGGCGTACGCCCAGGTGGCGCGCCAACTGCCGCGCGCACCGGAGCTGTTCGTGAGGCCGCTCGCCGCGATGCCGGCGCGTGCGATGAGCGGCAGCAGGACAGCTAGGACGGCGGTGCCGATACGGCCGCCCGCGAGCGCGCCGGTGGCGGCGGGCAGGAAGGCGTAGACGACGGCCGCCCACGCGCGCAGGAGGCGTGATTCGACGAGCGGGCGGGAGGCGAAGTAGGCGGTGAGGCCGGCCAGCGGCACCGAGCAGACCAGCAGGACGGTGACGGCGAGCCCGGTCGAGCCGAGCAGCACCGAGGCGAGCATCGCCACGATCGCCAGGTAGGGCGGCGCGGACGTGGCGCCGCCGGCGCCCACCGGATGCCAGGCGTCGACATAACGCGACCACAACTCACCCGAGTCGGCCGGGGCGGGCAGCAGCGCGCCGCCCGCGAGGGCGCCGCCGCCGAGCAGGGCGCGGCAGGCGACCAGGGAGACGAACAGCAGCACCAGGAAGAGCACCGGTCCCGGTTTGCGGGCGACGCGCTTGAGGCGGGCGAACTGCTCGACCTCCAGGAAGTCCGCGTCGTCCCCGCCGGGGCCGGACTCGATCGCGCCGCCGTGCCGTCCCGCGCCCGCGGTCACCTCGGGGTCGGAGCTGCCGAAGAGGCTGCTCGCGGCCTGCTCGACGGTGGCCCGCACGGTCGCTCCGGGCGGTGGGAACAGTGCCCGCAGCTCTCCCTTGTCGATGACGGGGCTCCCGCGCCTGCGCCGCCCGGCGATGATCCGCTCGGGGCGCAGCAGGGTGCCGACGAGGCCGCGGATCTCGTCGAGGGCCTGTCCGGGGACCTTGCCGACGAGGTAGGCGAGCGTCCGCAGGACCGTGCCGAGCACCAGGCGCAGCAGGACCCAGGGCAGCGCGGCCGTGCGGGTGTTGACGAGCAGGGTGTAGACGGCGCCCGCCTTGTCGACCTTGTGCGGGGAGGCGGCGGTGCGGCCCACGCAGTCGACGGTGCGGCGCTCGCGCGAGGAGGCCTCGGCGTGTCGTACGACTGCCTCGGGGGCGATGAGGACACGGTGGCCGGCGGCGGTGGCGCGCCAGCACAGGTCGACGTCGTCACGCATCAGGGGCAGACGGCGGTCGAAGCCGCCGAGTTGTTCGAAGACGTCGCGCCGGATCAGCATGCCGGCGGTGGACACGGACAGCACGGACCGCACATGGTCGTGCTGGCCCTGGTCCTGTTCACGGCGGTCGAGGCCGGTCCAGCGGCGGCCGGAGTCGGCGATGGTGACGCCGACCTCCAGGAGCTGTCGGCGGTCGTACCAGCCGCGCAGCTTGGGGCCGACGACGGCGACGTCGTCGCGGCCCAGCTCGTGCTCGTTCTCCACGACGCGCAGCAGCTGGGCCAGGGCGTCGGGTTCGGGTGCGCAGTCGTCGTGCAGGAGCCACAGCCACTGCACCGGCTCCCCGTGCGGGAGTTCGGGCATGTCGTAGGCGTCGTCGCGCCAGGTGCGGGTGACGGGGTCCCAGCCGCTCGGCCGCTTCAGATAGGTCAGCTCGTCCGGGGTGAGGACGGGGGCGGTGCGGTTGGCCTCCTCGACGGCCTGGCCGAATCCGGTGCGCCGGGCGAGATGCAGCACCCGGTCGTCGCCGAGGGCTTCGGTGACCAGCTGCGCGGACCGGTCCGCACTGCCGGTGTCGGCCGCCATGGCGAACTGGACGGGGCGCTCCTGGCCGAGCAGCCCGGCGAGCGCGTCGGGCAGCCAGCGGGCGCCGTCGTGGGAGACGAGGACCGCGGTCACCACATGACGCGGGAACTCAGGTGTGGCAGCGGAGTCGTGCTGGGCTGCCGTGTGGCTGTGCACGGACATCGAGGTACGGGCCCCGGTTCGATGGACTGCGGTGGACGCCCGTGCCCCGTGGGGACAGCGCGGCGTCTCGGACGAGCGACCACACTATCGGCTGGGCATCACGGCGGCCCGCCGCCTGTGGATAACCCACCTGCGACGGGCCGTTCGAAACATATTCGAGACGTATCTGCGTGCGATGCGTACGGACTGGGTGTGGACGATCACGCGCGCTTCGACCCCGGCCGCCCGGGCCAGGTCGGGTCGGGCCACCGCTCGGTCCTGCGGCTGGGCCCGTCACGGCCGGACGTCCGGCCGGCGCTCCGCTCAGACGGCGGCCTTCTTCAGGCGGCGGCGCTCCCGTTCGGACAGGCCGCCCCAGATGCCGAAGCGCTCGTCGTTGGCAAGGGCGTACTCAAGGCACTCGGAGCGGACCTCACAGGCGAGGCAGACCTTCTTGGCCTCGCGGGTGGAGCCGCCCTTCTCGGGGAAGAAGGACTCGGGGTCGGTCTGGGCGCACAGCGCGCGCTCCTGCCAGCCGAGTTCCTCGTCCGCGTCGTCGACCAGCAGTTGCTGCACCAGCTCGGTCATGTGCGCCCCTCGTCTGTCTTTCGCGTCCCCGTGATGTAGCCGTTACCGATTTCGGCTGAACGACACGAGTGAAATTACAAGTGTGCTGCTCCGGGCGAGTCAAGCCGAGATCTGCTATTGAGCCCCTTATTCACTCTGCGGAACCAAGGCCTAGCGGAAAGTGTTCAAATCGGGATAAACCTTGACAAGCAGACGAGGCCCGGGGGGGTGTCCGACCCCGCTCAGAGCCTGTACGGAAAAAGACGCCCAGAAGTTCGATCTCGTTGCACACACGCGCAGAAGCGAACCGGATCACAGTCGGATCACAGGATCACAACGACGCTCGTGCGCCCGGTTGTGCGCCATGTGTCCCGGCCGTCTCATGAACAAACCTTTCGCCACAGAGATGAACCGGATGAGGTGAAACATGTCCCACATAACGGGCGCCGAGTTGACACCCGAGGTGCAAACCGCTGTCCTTGTGGGCATGCTCGCGAACTCGGCACCCACCTCGACCCGCACCGCCGGGTCCCACGGTGCTGCCCGCGCTCGCTGTAGCTGTTGCTGTCCCAGCTGTTGAGCCACACCCGCTCCAGCAGGCGGCCGAGCCATCTGTCCCTCGGCCTTCGTTCCCTCTGACCTTCCTTCACCAAGGAACCACGCACCCCATGAACAGCGACAGCGACCTCCAGATCGCCGGCGACATTCTCGAAGTCCCGCACCTCCTCCAGACTCCGCGCGAGCACCCGGCCACCGTGGCCGAGTTCGTCGGCCTCGCCCGCTCCATCGCCGCCGACCGCTCGCAGTGGGAGCACCTCGTCCAGTACGACGCGACCACGCGCTGGTACCACCGGCTGCGCACCGGCCCCGGCTACGAGGTGTGGCTGCTGTCGTGGGTCCCCGGACAGGGCAGCGGCCTGCACGACCACGGCCGGTCCTCCGGCGTCCTGACGGTCCTGGACGGCACGCTGACCGAGCGCACGGAACGCGGCACGCGCGTGCTGGCGGCGGGCGCGCAGCGTGTCTTCGCGCCGGGATACGCGCACGAGGTGGCGAACGACGCGCTGGAGCCGGCGGTCAGCCTGCACGTGTACCACCCGGGCCTGACCGAGATGCCGATGCACACCGCCTCGGCCTGCGAGGCGCGACCGCAGCCGCGTCCCGTGACTGCCTGACGCGTTGTCGTACCCGCCTGCAAGACTGCTCCCATGCGCATTGTGGTTCTGGCAGGCGGCATCGGTGGTGCCCGGTTCCTGCGCGGTCTGAAGCGGACCGTGCCGGACGCGGACATCACGGTCATCGGCAACACCGGGGACGACATCCACCTCTTCGGGCTGAAGGTCTGCCCGGACCTCGACACGGTGATGTACACCCTCGGCGGCGGCATCAACGAGGAGCAGGGCTGGGGCCGGGCCGACGAGACCTTCCATCTCAAGGAGGAGCTGGCGGCGTACGGCGTGGGGCCCGAGTGGTTCGGGCTCGGCGACCGCGACTTCGCCACGCACATCGTGCGGACGCAGATGATCGGCGCCGGATACCCGCTGAGCGCGGTGACCGAGGCGCTCTGCGACCGGTGGAAGCCGGGAGTCCGGCTCATCCCCATGACCGACGACCGCGTCGAGACCCATGTCGCCGTCGATCTGGACGGCGAACGCCGGGCCGTCCACTTCCAGGAGTACTGGGTGCGGCTGCGGGCCTCGGTGCCGGCCGAGGCGATCGTGCCGGTCGGGGCGGAGCAGGCCAAGCCGGCGCCGGGCGTCCTGGAGGCCATCGCCGCGGCGGACGTCATCCTCTTCCCGCCGTCCAACCCGGTCGTCTCGGTCGGCACGATCCTCGCCGTGCCCGGCATCCGCGAGGCCATCGCCGACGCCGGAGTGCCGGTGGTGGGACTCTCCCCGATCGTCGGGGACGCGCCCGTGCGCGGGATGGCCGACAAGGTGCTCGCGGCCATCGGCGTGGAGTCGACGGCCGCCGCGGTCGCCGAGCACTACGGCTCGGGACTCCTCGACGGCTGGCTCGTCGACACCGTGGACGAGGGTTCGGTGGCGCGGGTCGAGGCGGCCGGGATCCGCTGCCGGGCCGTGCCGCTGATGATGACCGACCTCGACGCGACCGCGCGGATGGCCCGCGAGGCGCTGACGCTGGCGGAGGAGGTGCGGGGAGCTTGAGCGAGGTGTCTGCCGACGGCTACCGGGTCTGGGCCGTCTCCGGGATTCCCGAGGTCCAGCAGGGCGACGACCTCGCCAAACTGATCGCCGCCGCCGAACCCGGCCTCGTCGACGGGGACGTTCTCCTCGTCACCTCGAAGATCGTCTCCAAGGCGGAGGGGCGGATCGTCGAGGCGACGGACCGGGAGGCCGCGATCGACGCGGAGACGGTACGGGTCGTGGCGCGCCGCGGTGCGCTCCGTATCGTCGAGAACCGGCAGGGCCTGGTGATGGCCGCCGCCGGGGTCGACGCCTCCAACACCCCCGCCGGGACCGTGCTGTTGCTGCCCGAGGATCCGGACGCGTCCGCGCGGGCGATCCGGGACGGGCTGCGGGACGCCCTCGGCGTCGAGGTCGGGGTCGTCGTCACCGACACCTTCGGTCGCCCGTGGCGGGCCGGCCTCACCGATGTCGCGATCGGCGCCGCCGGCATCCGCGTACTCGACGATCTGCGCGGGGACACGGACGCGTACGGCAATCCGCTGCACGCGACCGTCGTGGCGACGGCCGACGAACTGGCGGCCGCAGGTGACCTGGTCAAGGGCAAGGCCGCCGGGCTGCCGGTCGCCGTGGTGCGCGGGCTGGCGAGCACGGTGACCGAGGACCACGGGGAGGGCGCTCGGGCCCTGGTGCGTGACGCGCGGGACGACATGTTCCGGCTCGGGACGTCGGAGGCGGTACGGGAGGCGGTCACCCGGCGGCGTACCGTACGGGCCTTCACGGACGAGCCCGTCGACCCCGGGGCCGTACGGCGGGCGGTCGCGGCGGCCGTCACCGCTCCGGCGCCGCACCACACCACGCCGTGGCGGTTCGTGCTGCTGGAGTCGCAGGAGTCGCGGACGCGGCTGCTCGACGCGATGCGGGACGCGTGGATCGCGGATCTGCGGCGGGACGGCAAGAGCGAGGAGTCCATCGCCAAGCGGGTGCGGCGCGGGGACGTGCTGCGTAACGCGCCGTATCTGGTGGTGCCCTGTCTGGTCATGGACGGGTCCCATACGTATGGCGACGCGCGGCGGGACGGGGCCGAGCGGGAGATGTTCGTCGTCGCCACCGGGGCCGGGGTGCAGAACCTCCTGGTCGCGCTGGCCGGGGAGCGGCTGGGGTCGGCGTGGGTTTCGTCGACGATGTTCTGCCGGGAGGTCGTGCGGGAGGTGCTCGGGCTGCCGGAGGACTGGGATCCGATGGGGGCGGTGGCGGTGGGGCATGCGGCGGAGGAGCCGCGGGCTCGGCCGGAGCGGGATGCGGCGGCGTTTGTCGAGGTTCGGTGACGGGGTGAGCTGAGAAGGTGGGGCTCGCTCTCGCTCCATCCGCCTCTGACAGGGATGAGGGTGGCAGGGGTGGGTGAGGGCCTACCCTCGTAGGGCGCCTTCGGGGGGCGTGTTCGTGGACTGCTTCGGCATTCGTGCTCGTAGGCCAATTCGACATTTCGTGCTCGTAGACCTCACCTAGGACCTCAGCCGTGGCAGGACGTTTCGCTCCGCGACCCACGCGTACGACCGTGCGCGGTGGGCATGTCGCCGTGCCCGGGGGTGTGCCGCGGCAGGCTGTCGCGGCGGGGAAGGTGCGGACCGTCGTGCCGGACGGGCCGCTCGATCTCGGGCTGGTGCTGGGGCCGCTGCGGCGGGGGCCCGGGGATCCGACGTTCCGGGCGATGCCGGACGGGTCCGTGTGGCGGGCCTGTCGTACGCCTGCCGGGCCCGGGACGCTGCGGGTCGGTGTGCGGGGGGCCGAAGTGCGGGGCGGGGCTTGAGGTCGGTGGCGACGACACGGCCCGACTGGAGGGCCTCGACGGTCGCGGCGGTGATGACGGT
>NZ_JAKEIP010000215.1 GCF_021474425.1 Streptomyces muensis
GGGGCGGGGCGCCAGCCGGGGGTGGCGAGGAGAGCGGCGGCGGCCTGACGGGCCTCGGGCGTGCCGGTGACAGCGGCCGGACGCAGGGCCTCCGTCAGCACATCGGGGCGCAGCAGCGGTGCCAGCGCCGGGGCGAGGAGTTCCGACTGTCCCGGCGCGGACGGGTAGTTGAGCTCCAGGTTGACCGGAGCCGCGGTCGCGGCCTCGACGAGCGCCCGCTCACCCGGCCCCTCCGGCGCCGCCCGCACGAACGTCCCCCGCCCGGCCTCGCCGACGACCAGACCCCGCCGTACGAGTTCGGCGTACACCCGCCCCGCCGTGGACCCGGCGATCCCGCGCCGCCGCGCGAACACCCGCTGCGGAGGCAGCCGTTCACCCGGTTGTAGCCGTCCGCGGGCGATGTCGTCGGCTATGCGGTCGGCCAGACGCCGGTAGTCGTCCGTCATCCCGTTCACGTGCTCCCCCTGCGCAGACACCTCGGATTGCACCGAGGGCAAAGATCTTATTGCACCGAGGAGTTGAGCCGATCTAGGGTCGTCGTCATGAGCCCCTTCCTCGCATACGAGGACAAAGGCGCCGATACTCCCTCGGCCACGGGTGCGGCCACTCCGGCGCCCCCTCTTGTCCTCGTCCACGGCCACCCCTTCGACAGCACGATGTGGGCCCCGCAGATCGAGGCCTTCTCCACCACCCGCCGGGTCATCGCCCCCGACCTGCGCGGCTACGGCGCCTCCCCGGTCGTCCCCGGCGTCACCCCGCTCGACGTCTTCGCCCGGGACATCGAGGCCCTCCTGGACGAGCTGAAGGTGCAGACCTTCGTACTGGCGGGCCTGTCGATGGGCGGCCAGATCGTCATGGAGTGCTACGCCCGCTTCCCCGACCGCATCCGCGGCCTGGTCCTCGCGGACACCTTCCCGGCACCGGAGACGGCCGACGGCAAACGGGCACGGTCCGCCATGGCCGACCGGCTGCTGCGCGAGGGCATGCGAGGCTACGCCGACGAGGTCCTGGAGAAGATGGTCGCGCCGTACGCCGCCCCCGAGGTCAAGGCCCACGTCCACCGCATGATGACGGCGACGCCCCCCGAGGGCGCCGCAGCGGCCCTGCGCGGCCGCGCCGAACGCCCCGACTACCGCCCCCTCCTGCCCCACGTCACGGTCCCCACCCTGGTCGTCGTGGGCGCCGACGACACCTACACCCCCGTCTCCGACGCGGAGTCGATGCACGCGGCCCTCCCCGACTCGACGCTCCGCGTGATCGAGGGGGCGGCGCACATGCCGAATCTGGAGCGGGTGGGGGAGTTCAACGGGGCGTTGGGGGAGTTTCTGGCCGGCGTGGACGACAGCCGAGACAGAGAGACAGGTACGCGTCGGCTCTAGGAGGCTGCCCGAACGGCGCCAAAGGTCCAGGTGCTCGGCACCGGGACCCTCGTACTTCGCTGCACGCCCGTCCCTTGGGCGCATGTGGTGGCGGACCCGCTCGGCCCGCGCTTGAAGGGGACCGCCACATCAGCGCTTTCTGGCCTTTCGCTGCCTGATTCACTGTTCGCGAGCCCAGCGCAAAGACCCCCAAAGCCGCATCTCACCTGCATCCACTGGCCGAATTCCTACCTGCAACCTTCTGATCCGTAGGATCAGGCAACCTCTCCTGCGGGCGCTACCCTCCTGCTCGAGGTGATCGCTGATGGCTGTGACGATCGGCCTCTGTCTGCCGTCGTTACCGTCAACGTTGCCGTCATCCCTGTCCCCTGAGTGGCAGCGGCGGTCGGTATCGGCGATGTGAGCCGGTGCGCGACCAGCGCCTCGATCACCTGTTGTGTGACCCGCGAACGCGGTACAGGTCTAGGCGGCGCAGCAGCTTGAGCCTCGGATTGCGCAAGCCAGCATGCACAGCGGACGCGAGCCGAGGGCACTGCAGCATGAGGCCGGCGCCTCGATCGACCCGGAGGTCGAACAGCAACCAAGAACCCAACGGCGGTCGACTATTGCCGAGGGATCTTGATCGAGCGCCCCTCTCGCTTACTCGATCAGCACCGCAGCCACGATGTACAGGTACCGAAGCCCTGGAACATTTTTGCCACATACCGACCCCTTGACTGATGGCCAAAAATCTCCATCCAACCCACTCAGCGACGCAGCACCAGTCCAGCATACAGAAACGGACATCTCCTACAGAATTCCGCGAACGGCAACCGGGCGCCTCGCGAAGAGCCTGTTCTGTCACTAGCCTGCGACCTCTTCGCACCCCGCATCCGGCGAAACAAGGACCCCTGAAAGGATTACTTTCGGACGGAACCGCCTGGCCGAAAAGCGAGGATCTTCTTCAAGCGTGATCTTCCTTACGCCGGTAATCCTTTGGTGAATCGGCAATCACCAGTGTTAGCTACACCAAGTCAGCGCCCTGGGATCGCTCATGAGCGGCACTTCAGGCGGAAGTCTCTCAATCCTCACCAGCCAAACAGTGGCGAGGATCTGACAAAGGGGGGAGGAACGATGAAGAAGATCATCAAGAGCATCATTCGCATGGGCGACGCCTGATCCGTCGCGCCTACTGCGCAATCAATATCGGGGTGGTGCACTCATCGTGCACCACCCCGATTTGAAAATGGGCGACCAAGCTGTACGCAAGGCAGCGGGGGGGTGGGGAATGTGAGAGTCGTGGTGGTGGGCCTAGGCGCCATGGGGTCCCGTCATTCCTGTTATCTGAAATCAGTCGGGTGCGAAGTTCTCACCGTGGACTCCAACGGATCGGCGGACGTGCAGCATGTGGCGCACGTGACGGGGCCGGCGTCACGTGACGCTTGGATCGTGGCGACTCCAACCGGTACGCATCTAGAGGTCGTCAATTCGATTCTCCAAAAAAGCCCCTATGCCCGCATTCTCCTGGAGAAACCGGCATGCTCTCCTGAAGAGCTGCCGGAGCTCATGGCGACACTCCAGAAGTTTCCCGGGTCGCGCGTGGTCGTGAACGATATCTACGCCCACAGCCCGGTGGTCGAGACTTTCTCTCAGGACCTTCGGAGGATATCGCAGCACGATTCAATTGACAGGATCACTATCGAGTTCACGAAGAACCGTCGCCAGGACGTTGATAATGGGCGCTTCGTGGACCTTCAGTACGGTGAAGTAGGCTACGAGTGGTTTCACATGCTCTCCTTACTCAGAGCGGTGCTGCCTCCAGATGCTTACGAGAAATATCTTCGAACCAATCCAAGCATCGTCACCCGCGAGATGCGCGTGACAACGTTCGCGGCCGGGCTTCCGAAGGTTGAGCTCTACGCGTCGACAGACGGCCGCATCGGCTTCCCGGAATTAGCCAAGTACGGGTATTCATCGGGGTCCACACGGGATCAGATATCCACTCGAAATATTCCCTACGGGTCCTCACTGCGTTACCGGTTCGTCAACGTACGATTCATATCTGGCGCCCATAAAACTCTCGTCTTTGAACCCCACTTCAACACGCGGTCAGATTACAAGAACATCCATGCCATTTACACGGGGAGCCCGTCGGGCAGATCGGCCAGCGAGGTAACAGGAAACCAGCTGGAGATCTCACTGAAGAAACAGCTGGACATTCTGATCAGCTCACGCCCCGGCTATACCGAGATCCGCCTACCAGAACACCAAAACATGGCGAACCTTGTCGGCATGTTAGACGGAGTAACGAGTTCAAAATATCCGAACCAGATCGTCAAGGACTGCCATGCATCCCGCGTTTGAATCGTTGTTTGCGCAACCTACCGAGCGGATTCGGAAATCGGTGGAAGACCTGCAGAAGAGCTATCCCTCTCTCCAGTTCGACACCGAACGCGATGATCTCGACAAGTCCGAGGCGCCGTTCATCAGAGAAATGCTGAAGGATTTCGTCGACTATCTGAACGGCGCGAAACGCTCCTTCGAATGGGGAAGCGACGAGAACCAACGGATCTCCAGTCATCCCGTCTATCAGCATGAAGCTTATAAGACCGACTCGTTCGAGTCTCTACCGACGCTAAATCGCGCGACTTTGCGGACATACCGGGAGCCCTTCAACTACGAAGTCACGGAAGGGATGACCGTATACGCTGACCAGACCTCGGGTACGTCCGGAGCACCACTGTCGGTGTATTACAGCCAAAAATTCATGGCACAGTATCTCCACTTGAACATGATCAAGGTGGCCCTACTCGCCGGCTTCACGTCACTCGGCCGACGTCCCGTGTTCTCGCTGCGGGTCACAGATAACAAGGCGTACCAGGGCGGAATCGTCGTTTCTGACCCAATGGAGCTCGTGGGACTGAGCCTCATTTGGCACCTTGATGTCAACGACAGTGCATCGTTCGATCGGTTTACCCGCATGCTTGCCGACCTCGACCCAGAGGTATTGGTCGCAAAGCCAAACCTCTACAGGATCCTGCTCGAGCGTTGGAAGCAGCACGAAACCACGCCTCCGAGCCGGCCGGTGTTCACCGTCTCCGGTGGAGCAATGTTGCCGGACGATCTCAGAGGGGATGTTTCCACATTCTTCGGCTGCCGCATGGTCAGTGCCTATGCAATCAGCGAGGCGGGCTATCTGGGCTCGGAGTGTGAAGAGTTGAGCATCCACCTGGACGAGTCAGCTCATGACCGGTTCGAATGTGTACCCCTTGAGGGCGGGGCCGACGGTGACCCAGCTGCAGGAGAGCTTGCCGTCACCTCCACGCTGAACGACTGTATGCCGCTCGTTCGCTACCGGGTCGGGGACGTGGTCGACTTCGCACGCGACATCTGCGCATGTGGCCTGTCAGGCCCCTTCCTCCGCAAGCTTCAGGGTCGTACCACGATCGTCTTCGATTTAGGCGACGGACACATGCTCTCGCCAACCCGGTACATGGATATCTTCAAGGAGATACCCGAACTCGCGGAGTACCAGTTGACGCAGACTCGGCGGCGTGCCTTCCACATCGCAATCGAGCTGCGGGAGGGGCTGAACCGCGAGGAGCATAAACAGAGCGCCCTGCGTGTGCGCGACGCCATTTCCACGGGCATGCCCGTGGATGTGGAACTCAGCTGGGAGGAGCGCTCCTTCGATAGTGAGGGAGCGAAATTCGCACGATTCCGAAGTGAGGTAGTGGCATGAATGCTGTCGTCCTGGATGACTATCGGGCATTGCTGAGGATTACCCCCGACATGCTTGCGGCCATCGGGATGGAACCGGAGACCGCCAAGAAGATCTTCGTCGAGCTACTGCACCACGACGCGGAGGCTGGCAATGAGTTTGCTCGGGCCTGCCAGTTCGAATCACCGTACGGAGAGAGCTGGATACATCAGGCTTACGGCGAACGCCCGTATCTCTCACTGGACCTGGCACACGAGCTTTTCGAACCCAGTCGGCTTCGTTCCCTCCTAGCGGGCATCGTGCTGTCGGATTCGGTCATGATCCCCTACGACTACCGAGCGTTCGCTGCCGAGCAGCTTGCTGCGCTCGGTCCTGGTCAGTACCTGCCCGACCTTCAGCGCGTCGCCGAGGAAACGCAGCCGTTGCCTGTCCGGTCCCTTGCCACCAAGATCCGGACGCGATCGGACGGCATCGACCACCTCTTTGACATCCCCGAGTCCGTGGATGGACGACTGCGCCTCCTTATGGATGCCAGCGCTGCCAAGACCCGGGAAACTCAAGCAGTGCTGGCACGCCGGATCATCCATGGACCTGACGCCTCGTCGGCGGGGCCTGCGCCAGAGGAAGCTCTACGGGGCGCCCTGGTGTCGCCTGAGGTAGACCAGTTCGTCACGGAAGACGTCGGCACGTCGTTCATCTTGCCAGCCGACTACCTCATGGTGTGGGACCAGGAGCTCGCCGAACCCGCCCCCGGATCGGAACCCCTCACGCTGGCAGAGATCCTGCGTATCTGCCTCATGAGCCCGGAATTCAAGTTGCCGGATATACGAGTGCGCCCTGTACTCCTCGGCTTCTACCGGTCTGCGCTGCGCATCAGCGGCCGTTCCATCATTGGCCTCAGCGGCGGTGTCTTCTACGTTGAGCACGGGGCGGATGCCAGTCCCTCGTACTTCTACATGGGACGCGACGCCGTGATCGGCAAGGGCTGCACGATCGACTGTGTAGGCGGCGCAGTCCTTCAGCAGGGTTCCTTCCTGGGAGGTGGGTTCATGCCCATCCTGATCCATACACATAAGCACATCCGCAACGCGGGCGAACCTGGAATCGCCGAGCGCAAGCGCGTCCAGCCGGCCGTGTTCATGGCTATGGCTGGCGCACGGCTCCCGATGGCTGCCATTGGGATCTTCGAAACTGCGGACTTCACACAAGCCGAGACGCCCTACGAGGGAATCCGGGCCATCGCGCCGATCAAGCAGGGGGAGCAGAGGTGAGCAACACCCCGACGCATGCACCAACCGGATTCACCCATGAAACTTGGGAGACATTCCGGCGCGACGGGTTTCTTGTCATCGAGGACGCTCTCGACAAGGATCAAGTTGCCGCTCTGGTGGCCGCCGTCAATAAGCAGGAAAAGCCCAGGGACTGGAACATCGTCGCTGTGGACTCACACTTCACCGAGATGATCGACTCCCCCTCGCACATCGGATACGCATACGACGTGTACGGGGAGATGCTGAAGCTTCTGCGCAGCGAGTACTTCAGGCGGGAACCCGGTCAGGAGATCCGAAACAAGTGGCACTTCGACGGGCCTCGCTCGACTCCCTTTGAAGTCTTCAGTCCGAGAGCCCCGTTGCGGATCAAGGTTGGCTACTGGCTCACTCCGCTGGGACACGAGGACATGGGTAATCTCGTATACATCCCAGGCAGTCACCGCTGGCCGCACCTCCCGCAATACCACACCCATGAGTCCCATCCCCAGGAGCGTCAGATCATCGTGCCCCCTGGTGCCATGACGCTGATGTGGAGCGGACTGTGGCACCGCGTGGCGCCCAACCGGAGTGAATTCACCCGGCTCAACCTGTTCTTCGAGTACGGCCCGAGCTGGATCGTGTCGAGCGATCGTGGTCGGTCGGATCCCGACTGGCTGTCGGGGCTCAGCCGGGCTCGGCGAATCCTCATGCGGGACTATGACGAGCCCAACGACTGGATCCGACTTCCGGCAGAGGACGTGCCCCTCTACACTCTGCGGCCCGGCGAGTCGGATCTCGAAGCCGGCCAGTACGGTGACCACGTCCCGCCACAGCTCCGCAAGCGGAGTACCTGGCTCGAACGGAACGGCATGCTCTGATGGCACTTCTGGACGTGTCCGGCCTTTGGTACCGGTATCCGCGCAGCAGTGACGGCGAGGACGGCGTCCTGCGTGGTGCCGATGCACACATCGAAGAGGGGGAGTCGGTCGGCATAGTCGGGCGCAACGGCTCGGGAAAGAGTACGTTGCTGAAGGTGCTGGCGAATCTTCTCCAGCCGACCTCCGGTGAGCTCCGCTTTCACGGGCGTCCGGTCAAGCCGAACGACCATGAGTACCGATCGGCCCTCAACTACTGCGCCGGTGCGCCCCAGGGCTTCTATCCACGGTTGACCGCGACCGAGAACGTCCGCTTCTTCTCCGGCATGAAGGGGCGCATGCTCAGCTCGACAGAAGCTGTAGAACTGCTCGAGCGCGTGGTGCTGGCCAAGAGCGCCGATGTGAAGTACGCGAAATTCTCGCTTGGCATGCGGCAGCGGCTGCACCTCGCTTGCCTGCTGCTGGAACCCAGTGCGGTGTGGATACTCGACGAACCCACCACTGGGCTGGACCGCGAGGGTGTGCAGATGTTGGAAGGGATACTGGCCGAGGCTCACGATAAGACCCGGATCATCGTGAGCCACGATGCGGACTTCCTCTCCCGGGTCACCACACGCACCCTGGCTCTGGAGGAGGGAGTGCTGACATGCTCCGTTTCTTCCTCTTCCTGATCCGCGTGCAGTGGATCGACCGGCTCGCGACGTCGTCGTTCCTCATCGGAATCACCGTCCAAACCGCACTGCTCACCCTCGCGCTCTATAGAGTGGCCGACGACGCTGAGCACGCCCTGGTGCTCGCCACACGGGCGTCCATGCTCACGTGTACGGCCATCGTCCTCCTGTCGGCAATGTCCAACATCCAGAACGAGTTCCGGTACGGCACCATTGAGCGCGTCCTGCTTGGCAAGGTGCCCTTCGAAGGGCTGCTCGGTGTCCGCTCGGCCGCCTCTGCGATCGTCGCCTCACCAGCGATCATCGTCCCATTCATAGGTGCCGCCGTGCGATATCCCGGGCTCGTGGCCGGGCACACCATGGTGCTTGTCATTATGGTCTACATCTTCCTTGGCACCCTCTGTTTCCAATCAACACTTCTTCTCTGCCAGTTCCGTAACCCATCAGCGATGGTTCCCTGGGTGAGGATGGCTCTGCTCTTTCTCGGCCTTTCTGTCATCCCGTTCGAGGGTTCACGCTTCGTGTCGTACTTCTTCCCAACCGGATGGATTCTCAGCTTCGCTCATGACACCGACGCCGGATCACTGGTGACCAACTTCGTTGTCTTCATAGGTGTCGTCACTGTGTGGACTGGCGGGGCTTGGCTGGGGCTGCGGCGCCGGTCGCATCGCCTCATCGAGATCAACCTCACGGACGGGGTCGAAGCCTCGTGACCACGTGGACGATGGCAGAGCTCGTCCTCCGCAACCGCATCAGGCGGGAAGGTGTCAGTCAGTTCCTTCTCCGGGTCAGTGTGCTGGCACTTCTGAATATCCTGCTTCTGTCAGCCCTGTTCACGACAGCGTCTGGGAGTTCGTTCGAATTCGATACGGTCGCCCGGCAGTACGGCTACTTTGTTCCCTTGCTTGTGCTATCCGCAGCAGTCGGCTCATGGGAGATCGAACTTTTCGCCGGCATTGGCGAGTCGTACCTGCAGCACCCGAAGTGGATGTGGCCCACACGCCTGCTCGTCACTTTGGTCGAGTGCCTTGTACCGGTCGCCTTCTTCGCGGTCATCACAGTAACAGCAGGCGGGCCGGACGTGCTTGCGCATCTATTCACCATGGCCCTCATGGCGGTTTCGTTTGGGATGCTTGGAACCTCACTGGGCTTCTGCATCGGATTCCGCCACGAGAAAGCAGTCAACAACTTCGTGAATCTCGCCCCCTGGCTGCTTGGTTTCGGTCCCGGGCCGTACTTCGGGAACGACGCGTTCGGCCTCTCCGTTATCTTTCCGGGTGGTCATTCCAACAGCGGGGAATTCGGTTACGAGTGGATCAAGGAAGCACTAGTGGTGGTGCTCGCCATCGTTCTCTTCCGCTTGGGCAGCCGGGCACGGAAGCGCCGCTTCTTCTCCAGGTGACGAAGTGGGCGGTTGCGTCCATGGAGATGGTGTACGGGTTCGACCTGATCCGGGGGTTTGCTCCGGCGTCGGGATGATGCCCGCATAGATGAACGGCCACCGGCTGATCTTCGAGGTGTCGAAGCCCGAAGGAGATCAGCACGATGACCGCACCCGACAGTCTGCCCCTGCACGCCCTTGCCGAGGACAACCTCGCTGCGGCGAGTCCCGATCTGCTGCGAGCGATGGTCAAGACGTTCGCCGACGCCCTCATGTCCGCCGAGGCGAATGCCCTCTGCAATGCCGAATACGGCCAGGTCAGCGAGGAGAGAGTCAATCACCGCAACGGTTATCGCCCGCGCGAGTGGGACACGAGGGCCGGCACCGTTGAACTGGCCATCCCCAAGCTCAGGAGCGGGAGTTACTTCCCACACTGGCTGCTCGAACGACGCCGCCGGGCCGAGCAGGCCCTTATCTCGGTGGTCGCCACCGCCTACCTTCTCGGCGTGTCCACCCGCCGTGTCGAGAAGCTCGCCGAGTCCATGGGTGTCACTCAGCTGTCGAAGTCCCAGGTCAGTGCGATGGCCCGGCACCTGGACGAGCAGGTCTCAGCCTTCCGCAACCGGCCCCTGGACCAAGGGCCTTATGCGTTCGTCTGGGTGGACGCACTGACCCAGAAGGTCCGAGAGGGCGGCCGGATCATCAACGTCCACGCGCTGATCGCGGTCGGCGTCAATGCCGACGGACACCGCGAGATCCTCGGCCTGGACGTGGCCACCGCCGAGGACGGAGCCGGCTGGCTGGCCTTCCTGCGCTCACTGATCGCCCGCGGCCTGTCCGGCGTCCAGCTGGTCATCTCCGACGCCCACGCCGGCCTGGTCGATGCCATCGGCGCGGTTCTGCCCGGCGCCTCCTGGCAGCGCTGCCGCACGCACTACGCCCGCAACCTGCTCAGCCAGGTTCCGAAAACGGCCCAGCCCTGGGTGGCGACACTGCTGCGGACCATCTTCGAACAGCCCGACACCGACGCGGTGAAGGCCCAGATGCGGCACGTCCTGGATGCGCTGGAGGCGAAGTTCCCCAAAGCGGCTGAGCACTTCGATGCCGCTCGGCACGATGTGCTGGCCTTCACCGCCTTCCCGCGCGAGATCTGGCGACAGATCTGGTCGAACAATCCGCAAGAGCGACTCAACAAAGAGGTCAGGCGTCGCACCGACGTGGTCGGCATCTTCCCCGACCGCACCGCCGTCATCCGGCTCGTCGGCGCGGTGCTGGCCGAACAGAACGACGAGTGGACTGAAGCCCGTCGCTACATGGGGCTCGACCTGCTTGCCAAGGCCCGCCTCCACCCGATCGAGTCAGAAACCGACGAGCCCGACCTGTCCACCGAACTCACCGCATAGCCTCAAAACGAGATCACCGAGTGGCCGTCGATACACCACTCCAGCGGACGTGACCAAGTGGGCAAGGCCCTGAGCTGAGCCCGTCCGTCCGTGTGCCGTCCTTCCTACGCACCTCCTCCAGCGTTCGCGTGCTTGGACCGCTCGGCCACGAACGCCCCCAGTCCGACCTCGGCTCCGATGAGCCGCCAGGTCTGAACTGGGCGAGTGCCTTTCCGCTGTCGAATTCGGACGGCGTCCCCGGACGGCACGTCAGCCGGACGCCGCCTCTCTTGTCCTCCGGACTGGCAACGGTTCAGTCGGTTGTTGGCCGTGGTTGGTCATCTTGTCCCTCGTCTGGGTGAAGAGGATCGGTTTCCGAGGCCTCAGGCTTGCTAGGAACGCATGATCGGTGACAGCAACTGAGTTCGTTGTGATCAGGCGGGAGAGTGGTTGCGGGTGGCGCGCAGGCGGGGCAGGAAGCGCGAGTTGCGTACGATCGCGGCTCCCTTCACAGTTGCCGCCCCCGGCGGTGCTCGGATTCGAGACCGACTGCGCCTGACCCCGGATGACGAGAAGGTTCTGCGGGAAGTCGGCGAGCACCTGGGCCGCCATCAGCGGGCTGATCTCGCCGAGCGGGTCCGTGCTGGCAAGGTCAAAGCAAAGGACACCCGGCGGGCCGCACGGAAGAAGGCACTGACAGCGGCATCCTCGTCACGGTGGGCAGGGGCCATAACCCGCGTCAGTGAGGACCAGTACCAGCTCTCCCTGCGGTGCCTGTACGACACGCGGGCATCCCTGCGCCGTGCCGTTCGGACTGTCACACGGCGTCTGGCGGCGCCGTGCGGGCAGCGCAACGGCAAGGTGCGCGGCTACCGGGACCAAGCCGAACGCTTCGAGAAACAGCGGCGGTTGCAGGTTCTCAAGGCTCGGCTCGCTGCCGTGGAGCAGCGCATCGAGCAGGGTCGGCCGAGCATTGTGGCCGGCGGCAAGCGACTGGCGAAGACACGGCACAACCTGACCGATGCTCAGCTCACCGAGTCCGAGTGGAGGCAGCGGTGGGACGCCGAACGGTTTTTCTTGACCGCCGACGGCGAGTCCGGTGCGCCGTATGGCAACTACACCATCAACGTCGACCCGGACGACGGCTCGGTGACGCTCGTACTGCCGGAACCTTCGCGGCACTTGGCGAACGCGCCACGTGGGCGGTACAAGCTGTCCTGCACTGTGCGGTTCTCTCATCGCCGCGAGGAATGGCTGGACCGCGTCTGCGCGCATCGTGCAGTGCGGTACGACATCGTGTGCGATCCCGTACGTGGCCGCTGGTACCTCGATGCGTCCTGGTCGGCGGACAACGCGGTCCTCCCGTCCCCGGAGGAGATCAACGCGTTCGGTGACAAGACGCTCGGCGTCGACCTGAACGCCGACCACCTGGCCGCCTACGTACTCGATCCGCACGGCAACCCTGTCGGCGATCCGATCACCATCCCCCTCGGTCTGACCGGGACTGCCTCGCGACGGGACGGCCGGCTGCGGGCAGCGATCACCGAACTCCTGGCCATTGCCGAGCAGCACGACTGCGCCGGTGTGGTGATCGAGGACCTGGGATTCGACGGCGCCCGCGCGACCGGCCGGGAGACCATGGGCCGAGGCGTGCGGGGCAAGAAGTTCCGTCGTATCGTCGCGGGCATCCCCACCGCACGTTTCCATGAGCGGTTGCGCGGCATGGCCTTCCACGCTGGACTCGTCGTCATCGCCGTGGATCCGGCGTACACCAGTATCTGGGGCGAGAAGCACTGGAAGGCCCCCCTTCAGCCGCAGGCGAAGACTTCCGTCACGCGGCACCACGGTGCTGCAGTGGCGATCGGCAGGCGCGGCCTCGGGCACAGGATCCGGCGTCGGCCAGGTGTGACCGCACCCCACCGGAGGATGGGCGCGCGGAGAGCTACCGGCCAGACCGTTTCCGTCCCGAAGCCACGCGGGGCCGTGAGCCCACCCAGGACAGCGGGCACGCCAATCGGAGGCGGCAAGACCCGACTGTGCCGAGGTGATCAGCTCACGCTGTTCCCCGACCCTCAAGACCGTTCGGAGGGTCACCGGGCTACCTGTCCGGATTATGGCGAGTCGGCCAACACTGGCCAACTGCGCCAGGAACGGTGCTGACCTCGAACGTCGAGTTCGGGCACGCCACCGACGCACTCCATGGCCATGCCCGGCGCCGTCGCCGACGTACGCGGACATGCCGTACGGATCCAGCTCGCGCACCCCATGCCCCCGCTGCCCGGGCACGTCGACCTGTGGCGCCGGGAGCTCGGCGAGCTGCGGGACTTCGCCGCCACCGACAGGCGCACGCCCCTCGTCGTCGCCGGGGACCTGGGGGTACCTCCCACGCCCTTAAGGCAGTGGGGGAGCCTCCCAGGACCACGCCGCCTTCCGCCGCATCCTCGACGCCGGTCTGCGCGACGCCGCCCGCCTCACCGGCCACGACCGCACGCCCAGCTGGCCGGCCCGCACCACCCCCGCCCTCGGCGCGCAGATCGACCACGTCCTGCTCTCCGCCGACCTCTCCGCCCGCACCGCCCGCTTCCTCGACCTGGCGGACACCGACCACCGTGCCCTGCTCGTCGATGTCACGCTTCACCAGCGGGGATGAGGTCTACGACGGGCTGAACGAGGGTGCTCATAATGGGCGCATGTCCCGCGAGTTCCCCATCGGCCTCACCCCTCCCGACTGGCTGGTGCGGAACCTCAGGGCCCAGCCGGCCCCCGTGAACCGGCCCGCCGTGCTCCGCGCCGCCATCGCCCTCGCCCTCCCGCTGGCCATCGGGCTGGCCGTCGACCGCCCCTTCTACGGCGCCCTCGCCTCGATGGGCGCCCTCAACGGCGTCATCAGCGACACCGCCGCCGCCTACCGCGTCCGCATCCCCACCATCGCGATCCCCCAGCTCTTCGGCGCCGTCGGCATCACCGTCGGTGCCGCGGTGTACGGCCACGGCTGGGTCGCCGTCGCCGCCGTCACCGGCGTCGCGCTGGTCTCCGGGATGATCTCGACGATCGGCGCGGTCGCCTCCGCTGCGGGCCTGGTGCTGCTGCTGACCAGCGTGGTCGGCGCGGGCCTTCCGATGCCGGGCGCCTGGTGGCTGGCGCCGCTGCTGATGTCCGGCGGCGGCCTGCTCGTCCTGCTCCTCGCCCTGCTCGCCTGGCCGCTCAGGTCAGGGGTGCCGGAACGGGCGGCGGTCGCGGACACCTACCGCAAGGTCGCCGACCTGCTGGCGGCCGGAGGGCAGAGCGGCACCGGCAGCACCCTGGCGTACGACGACGCCCGGCACGCCGTCACCCAGTCCCTGAACCAGTCGTACGACATCATCCTCGCCCACCGCGCCCGCCATCACGGCCGCAGCCCCGAACTCACCCGGCTGCTGGCCCAGTTGAACGCCATCACCCCGGTCGTCGAGGCCGCCCCCGCCGCCCGCCTCAGCGGCCGCCCCCTCC
>NZ_JAKEIP010000216.1 GCF_021474425.1 Streptomyces muensis
CCTCAGGGGCGCGGCGGCGGGGCAGGACGGGGGCGAGGAGGGCCTCGGCGCGGCGGGCGGCGCCGGTGGGGTCGGGTGATTCCAGGCCGATCGCGGCGAGTCCGGTGCCGTCGCGGCGGGCGGCGCCGGAGGTGTTGACCAGGATCCTGGCCTCGCCCTGCTGCCAGAGGTCGACCGGCTTGCTGCGGTGGCGTGCGGTGCGGGCGAAGCCGAGGGCGCCGAGTAGGGCCGAGACGGGTTCGGCGTCGGCGGTGACCAGTTCGGCGAAGGCGACGCCGGTGGGGACGACGGGTGCGGGCGGGGTGGTGACGCCGAGTGCCTCCTGGAGGACCAGGAGGGAGCGGTGGGCGTCGACGGCGGTGGGACCGGCCTCGGCCTGGCGGAAGACGTCGTTGAAGACCTCCAGGGAGAGGGGGCCGGCGTATCCCGTGCGCAGGACGTGGCCGACGAGTCCGGCGACGTCGAAGCCGCCCTGGCCGGGGAAGCAGCGGTAGTGCCGGCTCCACTGCAGGACGTCCATCGCGAGCAGGGGGGCGTCGGCGAGCTGGAGGTAGAAGATCTTCTCGCCGGGGATGTCCGCGATGCCTTCGAGGTCCTTGGGGTCACAGCTGCGGGAGAGGATGTGGAAGCTGTCCAGGCAGGTGCCGAGCGCCGGGTGGTCGGCCGCCTCCACGATCCGCCAGGCATGGTCGTACGTGCTGACGTGTCGGCCCCAGGCGAGCGCCTCGTACGCCACTCGGATGCCGAACTCCTGGGCGAGTTCGGCGAGTTGGCGCAGGTGGTACGCGGCGAGCGCGTCGTCGTCGACGGCGAGCGGGTGGACGCTGGAGCAGACGAGGACGGTGTCGGCGCCGAGCCGCCGCATCAGCTCGAACTTGTGCCGGGCGCGCCGCAGATTGCGGGTGAACTCGTCGGCGGGCACGGCCTCGATGTCCCGCATCGGCTGGTAGAGGTCGATGCTCAACCCCAGATCCGCGCAGCGCGCCCGGATCTCCTCCGGGGTCAGCGGGCTGGCCAGCAGGTCGTTCTCGAAGATCTCCACCCCGTCGAAGCCGGCCCGGGAGGCGGCCGTGAGCTTCTCGGTGAGGGATCCGCTGAGGGAGACGGTGGCGATGGACGTGCGCATGCGGGTACCTCTTCCTGCCTGTGCTAGCTGGGGGTTCCTACGGCGCCCGCGCGTTCGGCGAGCTCGGCGATGTCCGCGAGCATCCGGGTGCTGTCGGGCTCGCGTCCCGTGAACAGACGGAACGCGTCCGCCGCCTGGAAGACGGCCATGCCGCCGCCGTCGAGGGTGGCGCAGCCCAGCGCCCGGGCCGTGCGCAGCAGCTCCGTCTCCAGCGGGCGGTAGACGACCTCGGCGACCCACAGCCCGGAGTGGAGCAGTTCGGCCGGGAGGGGGAGGCCGGGGTGGGCGGCCATGCCGGTGGGCGTGGCGTGGACGAGGCCGTCGGCACGGCCGAGCAGCGTGGGCAGCGTGTCCGGGGTGACGCCGACCGCCCGGCCGGCGCCGAAGTGCCGGTCCAGGGCGGCGGCGAGGTCGGCGGCCCGGTCGCCCAGCGCGTCCACGACGGTGACCCGCTCGGCGCCGAGCGTGAGCATGGCGTGCGCGACTGCCGCCCCCGCGCCCCCCGCGCCCAGCTGCACGACCCGCTCCAGCGGCACGTCCGGCAGCCCGCGGGCGAACGACGCGGCGAAGCCGGTGACGTCCGTGTTGTGGCCGACGGCCCGGCCGTCCTCGAAGACGACGGTGTTGACCGCGCCCAGCGCCTCGGCCTGCGGGGCGAGCGCGTCCAGGTGCTCGATGACGAGCTGCTTGCAGGGGTGCGTGATGTTGAGCCCGTCGAAACCCAGATCGCGGGCGGACCGGACCAGGTCGCCCACGGCCCGCGGCGGGACGCCGAGCGTGTCGATGTCGATGAGCCGGTACAGATAGCGCAGCCCCTGTCGGGCGGCCTCCCGCTCGTGCAGCGCCGGGCTGAGCGACGGTCCGATGCCGGAGCCGATCAGCCCGACGAGATACGAGTCCTTGGCGTCCTTGCCCACCGGGGACCTCCTGAGCGGCTCACTAATGTACGAACTGGTGAGTTAGTAATAGCAGGCGGAGCGAAACTTGGGAAGGCCTGCCCCGACGCGCCGGACGAGAGGGCTTCTACAATCACCGGCACGCGGGTGGGCCACCGGGGCACGCTCGCCCCTCGCCGAAGGAAGCCGATGACCAGCGTCGAAGAGCCGGCACGCAGCAACGGGCGGACCCGTGACGCCGCCCGCACCCAGGCCGAGATCCTCGACGTGGCGACGCAGGAGTTCGCCCGGGTCGGCTTCGCCGGGGCGCGGGTCGACGACATCGCCGCCCGCACCAGCACCACCAAGCGGATGATCTACTACTACTTCGGCGGCAAGGAGCAGCTGTTCACGGCCGTGCTGGAGCGGGCGTACGGAGTGATCCGGGAGGCCGAGCAGGAGCTCGACGTCGAGCATCTGGACCCGGTCGCGGCCATCCGCCGGCTGGCGGAGCTGACCTTCGACCACCATGAGCAGCACCCCGACTTCATCCGCCTGGTCAGCATCGAGAACATCCACGGGGCCGAGCACATCGCCGCCTCCGAGAAGCTCGGCAAGATCGGCTCACCCGCGCTGGACGTGATCCGCCGGATCCTGGCGTCGGGGCAGCGGTCGGGCCTGTTCACGGCCGACGTCGACGCGGTCGACCTGCACGCGATGATCAGCTCCTTCTGCTTCTTCCGGGTCTCCAACCGGCACACCTTCGGCGCCCTGTTCGGCCGTGACCTGGTGGATCCGGCGCAGCGCGAGCACTACCGCGCGATGCTCGGCGACATGGTGATCGCCTACCTCACGGCACCGCGGGCCGAGGCCTGACCCGGCAAGGCCCTTCGGCACGACCTCTTGACAGCTCGGAAACGGCGGCGCAACATCCGTAGCCATCCGCTACTAACTATCCAGTGGGTTAATTAACCGGGTAGCTCCCGGTCGGCCGACCCGTCACCCCAGGGATCCGGCGCCTCTCCTCTGCACTCACTCCCCCGTATGGTGGAGTCCCCTCGAAGGAGCACCCCCGTGTCCGTCCCCGACACCGCCGTCGGCCAGCCGAAAAAGGCGGCCACGGCCGCCTGGATCGGCAGCGCCCTGGAGTACTACGACTTCTTCATCTACGGCAGCGCCGCCGCGCTGATCTTCCCCGAGGTCTTCTTCGACGAGTCCGACCCGGCGACGGCCACCCTGCTGTCGCTGGCCACGTTCGGTGTCGCGTACGCCGCCCGTCCGGTCGGCGCGCTGTTCCTCGGTCACTACGGCGACCGGCTGGGACGCAAGAAGATCATGGTCTTCACGCTGATCCTGATGGGCCTGTCGACGTTCCTCATCGGCTGTCTGCCCACCCGCGACCAGGTCGGCACCCTGGCGCCCGTACTCCTGGTCCTGTGCCGCGTCCTCCAGGGCATCTCGGCGGCGGGCGAGCAGGCCAGCGCCAACTCCATGACCCTGGAACACGCGCCACCCAACCGGCGCGGCTTCTTCACCAGCTTCACGCTGAGCGGCACCCAGGGCGGGCAGCTGCTGGCCACCCTGGTCTTCATCCCGGTCGCGGCGCTGCCCGAGGAGCAGCTGCTGTCGTGGGGCTGGCGGGTGCCGTTCTGGATGAGCATCGCGGTCGCCGTCGTCGGCTACGTCATCCGCCGCAAGCTGGACGAGACCCCGGCCTTCGAGCAGCAGGCCGCCGCCGAGGGCGTCGTCAAGCTGCCGCTGGCGGTGCTGATGCGGGAGCACTGGGCGGATGTGCTGCGGGTGATCGCGGGTGCGCTGGTCGCCTCGGTCAGCACGATCTTCACGGTGTGGGCGCTGTCGTACGCCACCAGCGACTCGGTCGGGATGAGCAGGTCCTCGATGCTGTGGGTGGGCGCCCTCGCCAACCTGGTCGCGCTCGGCGCGATCCCGCTGTGGGCCACGCTGTCCGACCGCATCGGCCGCCGCCCGGTGTTCCTGATCGGCGCGGCCGGCAGCGCGGTGACGATGTTCCTCTACCTGTGGGCGATCTCCACCGGCTCCTACCCGCTGACCCTGGTGCTGGGCATCGTCGCCTTCGGCGTGGTCTACAGCGCCGCGAACGGTGTGTGGCCCTCCTTCTACGGCGAGATGTTCTCCACCCGGGTCCGGCTGTCCGGCATGGCCATCGGCACCCAGATCGGCTTCGCGGTCGCCGGTTTCGCCGTCACCTTCGCCGCGCAGATCGCCGGCCCGGACGGCGACGACTGGTCCGCGGTGGCCCTGTTCACGGCGGCCCTGTGCGTGCCGCCGGTCGTGGCCGCCCTCTCCGCCCGCGAGACCGCCAGGATCCCGACGGAACGGCTCGGCGAACCGGCCTCGGGCAAGACGGCCGAACGACAGACGATCCCCGCCTGACCCTCCGGTTCACCCCCGGCCGGCCACTCAGGCCCTCGGACGCGGAGGCGGCTCCGGGGGCCTGAGTCGTGCCGGATGGCCTGAGCGATGACGGTGACGGATGGTGGCGGGCGGCGGGCGGCGGCCTCAGGCGTTCGACCAGCCCCTCCTGCACAGCACCAGCCGGTACCCGTCCGGGTCCTCGATCGTGACGCCCCACTCGTTCCAGTACGGGTTGGGCGACACAACCCGCTTGCCGCCGTGCCGCTCCAGCCGGGCCACCTGGTCGTCCGGCACGGGGCCGTCCACATAGACGACGAGGAGGTCCTCCTCGGTCGGACGGGGTTCGACGGGACGGGCGGGTTCGTGGACGAGCTCCAGATGCCAGTCGGCGTCCGGCCAGCCGAGCATCAGCAGGTCGTGCTCGCCCGGTTCCGGGCCGCCCTCCGCCCGCCATACGACGGCGAGACCCAGCCCTTCGCACCAGAACCGCTCCGCGGCCCCGAGGTCCCGGGACGGACGGGCGATACGGATGTGGCTGCGGCCGTTGACCGGCATGTCGACCCCCTGCGTGCGACGCCCTGATCTGCGTTGATCCTTTCGGCAGCGTAGACGGCCCGGGTACGCCGAAACCATCGGTCGCCGGCCCTCCGCCGGGCGCCCTAGGTCCCGTCGTCCCGGTATACGGCCCGTTGACAGTTGACGTTTCACGCAAGAACATCGGCGAGAACGAACAGAAAGGAACAGCACGATCGCGCTTCGCGTGCACCGGCCGGATTCAGGGGCGGCCGGCGCCCGCGAAGTGGGGGTTGACTATCGTTGCCCGATCATTCGAGCGGGGACGAGAGGCGGGCACGGCGTGGCGAGGGCCGAGTGGATAGGGGTGCCCGTCGGGGATGACGCGGGGCGATGGGCCACGCGGGGGCAGACCCGGAAGGTTCTCCTGATCGTCCACAACGTGACCTCGGCGACCCGGCTGCTGGACGTCCTGCCCCTGTTCCACGACGACTTCCGCGTGCAGTTGCTCGCCACGACGCCGGGGTCGTCGGTGTTCCGGGCGGGGCTCACGGAGCTGCTGGCAGACACGGGAGTGCCTGTACTGCCGTGGGAGCAGGCCGTGGCAACACCCGTCGCCTTGGCGGTCTCAGCGAGTTTCGGTGGCCAACTCCGGGCGTTTTCTGATGTATTGACCGTCTTGTCACACGGTGTCGGATATACTAAGAGGCTAGCGACACCCGACACCCGACACCCGACACCCGACACCCGACACCCGACACCCGACACCCGACACCCGACACCCGACACCCGACAGCCCGGCGTTGGGAGCGAGTCGGATCCGGTGTTCGGGCTGTCTCCGGAGTGGCTCCTCGACGAGGACGGGAAGCCGGTCGTCAGCGCCTTGGTGCTGTCCCACCCCGAACAGTACGAGCGGTTGCGCACCGCTTGCCCCGAGGCTGCGTCCACGGCGGTGCTCGCCGGGGACCCCTGCTGGGACCGTCTCCTGGCGGCGCGCCCGTATCGCGAGCGTTACCGCCGCTCGCTCGGCGTCGGCCAGGGGCAGCGGCTGATCGTCCTCAACTCCACCTGGAATCCTGAATCACTGTTCGGCGACGGCGACGGCGATGACCTGCTGCCCTCCCTGCTGCCCCGCCTGACGTCAGAGTTCCCGACCGACGAGTACCGTCTCGCGGCCGTGCTGCACCCCAACATCTGGCACGGTCACGGGCCCGGCCAGATCCGGGCCTGGCTCGATCGTGCCCGACGTGCGGGCCTGGCCCTGATCGACCCTCTGAACAACTGGCGGCAGACACTGATCGCCGCTGACGCCGTGATCGGCGACCACGGCGCGGTCACCTACTACGCCGCGGCACTCGGCACCCCGGTCCTGCTGGGCGCCGCGCCCCTCTCAGGTCTCGCACCGGACGCCCCGGTGCGCGACTTCGTACGCACGGCGCCCCGTCTCGTGCCCGCGCTCCCCCTGCGCCCCCAGATCGACGCGCTGCTCGACCAGCACCAACCGCTTTCCGAACCGGCCGAGTTCGTCAGCTCCGCACCGGGCGAGTCGGCGGCTCGGCTACGGCGCCACTTCTACGACCTGATGGGTGTCCCCGAACCCGACGCGCCCGCCCGCCTCGAACCGCTACCGATTCCTCGGTACGAGCCTGCCGTCCCCATGGTCCCGCTTCTCGTCGTGACCCGGCTGCAGGGCTCGGGCCAGGTCTCCGTCACCCGGTACGCGGGCCCTCATCCGGCTCCGTACGACACCGTCGGCGATGCGCACACGGCCGTCCACGAGGACACTCGTGAGATCGACGAACTCGCCCTCGCGGACGTGGTGTTCCGGCACGGGCTCTCCGACGATCCGCGCTTCGTGTCGCCCGCGCACTGGGCAGCGGAGATCCTCGACCGGCATCCGCACTGCGGGCTCGCCGCGTACGTCACCGGTCCCGGGACCTGCGTCGTGCGCACGCGCGCCGGGGCGCAGCTGCGGCTGGAGGCCGGGCCTGGTGCGGATGCCGATCCGGCGGTGTACGCCTCGGCGCTGTATGCGTGGCTGGGAGCAGGGGAGCCTCTGACGGAGGTGTTCGAGCGGGGCCTGACGATCACCTCGGGTGGACGTACCCACCCCGTGGTCGTCAGTCCGGCGTGACGCACCCCTCGCGCATCGCGCGCAACCGCTCCACATGAAAGTCGGCGTTTTCGTCGCCGAGCAGGCCGATCGCCTCGTCGATCAACGGCAGAGCGACGTGGGACTCACCGGCAGCCATGTGGAACATGGCGAGGTCGGTCAGCGTACGGGCGGTGTTGTACGCCTCGCTGCCGTGCTCACGGAAGAAGCTCAGAGCGCGCCCGAAGTACTCCAACGCCTGCTCTCGGCGCCCCAGTTGCCCAAGTGCGTTCCCTCGGTGGCGGTCCAGCAACGCCCCGGCGCGTTCGAGATCGCCGAAGCCCTCGTCGCCCGGGTGGATGCCGCCGTACAGGCGTTCCGCCTCTTCGAAGCAGGCGTAGGCGTCATCGGGCAGCCATTGACGCAGCCGGATGATGCCCAGGAGTTCGACGGCTGAGGCATGCCCCCGCACATGGCCGGCTGCCTGTTCATGGTGCGCCGCGGCACGCGCCTCACGATCGGCACCGGCCCATCGGTTCAACTCCATCAGACAGTGGGCGAGTTGGAAGTGGAGTGCGCCGGCCGTGCGGGTGCCGGAGAACCGTTCCCCGTCGGCGACGCGTACCGCGACCTCCAGCGCGGGCAGGACGACGTCCAGGTGGCCGGCCTTGAGCTGGAGGGGCCACAGGGACTGGCCGAGCCCTACGACGGTGTCCAGGTCTGAGAACTCCTCGGCCGTGCGGATCGCCTGGACGAGGTTCGGTGCCTCGGCCGCGAGAGCGGCGACGGCCGTACCGTGATCGGGGTAGGTGAACGACGATGGTGTCGAGGGCACCCGCCAGCTCTTCGGCAGTGCCGCGTGGGCCGCCCCGGCGGCCAGATCCCGGTACCTCGCGACCACCCGGGTGACTGCCGCCGAGCAGGCCGGGATGCGGTCGACCTCGGCTGCCAGACGTTCGGCGTGTGCGCGAAGGAAGGGACGGTAACGGTACCGACCGACACCCGTCGGTTCGATGAGCAGCGCGGAGGCGAGCTCCTCCAGGAGCCCGGCGGCCTCCGTCTCCTCGATGTCGGCGGCGCAGGCCGCCGCGGCGGCGTCCAGTGCGGGCCACTCCCGTAGTCCCGCCAGGCGAAAGAGTCGGGCGGCGCCAGGAGTCAACAGGCGGTACGAATCGTCCACGGCGGCACGGACCGGATCGTCGCTCTCGGGCACGGTGGAGGCCTCCGGGCGTTCGGACTGCGCCGTCAGACGGAGCGCGGCGGCGTGCAGGGCGTAGGGGATGCCGGCGCAGCGGTCGAGCACGGCGGGCAGAACGCGGCGGGACGCGCTGACGACGGACTCGCCGACAATCCGCTCCACCATCAAACGAGCGTCTCGCTTCGCCAACGGCCCGACCGCGATGGACTGCGCCCCGAGGCTGGTCAGTGGCCGGCGAGCCACGACGACCGTGACGACTCCGGGCGCCGACACCCGCAGCGGCTCCATGTGCGCGGCGGACTGAACATCGTCAAGGATGAGCAGGACCCGGCGATCGGCCAGACAGCGTCGGAACAGGTCGGCCCGATCCTGACCGCTGTGGGGTATCTCCTGATCCCGCACCCCCAGTTGGCGCAGCACATGGCCGAGGGCCGCCTCAGGCCTGAGAGTGCCCAGGTCGACGTACACCTGCCCGTCGGGGAATCGCGCGGTCTGCCGCCAACCCCAGTGAATGGCGAGCGTGCTGCAGCCCATGCCCTCCGGACCATGGAGCAGGGCCAGCCTCGGACGTCCGTCGAAGGCGCGGGTCGCCTCTTTGTCCAGCATTTTCAGGATGGGCTCACGGTCTGTGAAGTAGCCCGGAGCAGGGGGCAGAGTGGGACGCAGGAACCTGTGGGTCACTCCGGGAAGAGGCACGCCGCGGGCGAACGACATCCAGACGCGGGCGAGTTGCGGATCCTCGTGTACGCCCTGATGCACCAGACGGGCCAGGCGTTCCCGCTCGTCGGGCGTCGTGGGCGCCGTCACCTCCCTGCCGGTGATCCGGCGGACCAGCCCACCCGTGGACACCCAGGCCGACTTGCCTGCTTCACCCAGGAAACCTGTTCCGATCGTGGTGAGAACCGCGGTGATCGCACCAACCGAAAGCAGATCCAACATGCCGTGCACTCCCCCGTCCGCCTGGGTACCCGCGTCCTCGGGCGTCTCGCAGTGGATCAACCCTAGCCGGGCGGACCGGAAGTGACGCAACATCACCTGCCCCACACGGGGTCACGGGAGCCCCGCCCTCCGGCTCATCCTTGGCGGGCGGCCTTCGGGATGCCGTACACCCGCTCCACCCGCAGCCGCAGCACCAGCCGCCCGTCGCGGACCATCGCCGCCCGGAAGTCCTCCCAGTCGGGGTGCTCGCCCTGGACATCCCGGTAGAGGCGGACCAGCTCCTCGACCGTGTCGTCGTACGGGTCCGCCGCGACCGGCGACAGGTCGGCCGTGCCCTCGGCGACGGTGTACGCCCACCGGTCGGAGGACGTGACGTGGTACGACGCCCTCGGGTCCCGACGCAGGTTGCGGGTCTTGGCCCGGTCGTCGGTGACCGAGACGCGGATGGTCCGCTCGTCGGGGTAGTAGGCGTGGCCGACGTTCGACAGCTGCGGCCGACCGTCGCGCTTGAGGGTGACCAGCACTCCGCCGTGACCCTCTGAGAGCAGCGCGAGCAGTGCGTTCTGAGTGGCGTCCTGAGTCATGTACGGAGCAACGGTGCCGGGGAGTCCCACCATTCCCCACCGTCCCCGCCTCAGGCCCTCTTACCCGTCCGTACTGCGTAGACACCTCGTGGTCGCGTCGGCGGCGCTGTCGGGCACGCTGTTCGTCGGCACGTTCCTGTTGCAGGGTCCGTCCGGTCTGGACCCGTTCCGCAACGCCCTGGTGAGTCTGCCGCTGGCCCTGCTGATGGTGCTCGCGGCGCCGACATGTGCGGTGCGGGGCTGGGTCGGGCCCTGACCGGGCGGCCGGGCGCGACGCTCGACGATCATGGCCAATCGCGGGACCGTACACGTGTTCCTGCGCGACGATGAGATCAGAGGCCGTTCCGTCGGGGTATGCCGGAGCGCACCCTCGTCGTACGTATGCGGAGGAGAGTCATGGCGCTGCTGACACAAGAGGTCGACCCGGGTGAGGTCGGGCTGGACGCGAAGGCGCTGGACCGCCTCGACCAGCATTTCGCCCACTATGTCGACGAGGGGCGGATACCCGGCTACCTGGTGTCCGTCGCCCGAGGTGGACGCGTCGCGCACCTCGCCACGCACGGTCACCGGGACCTCGCCGCCGGGCTGCCCGTCGAGGCCGACACGCTGTGGCGGATCTACTCCATGACCAAGCCGGTCACCTCGGTCGCCGCGCTGCTGCTGGTGGAGGAGGGCAGGCTGTCCCTCGACGACCCGGTCGGCCGTCATCTGCCCGCCTTCGCCGAGCCCCGGGTGTACGTCAGCGGATCCGGCGCCGACACGGTCACCCGCCCCTCCGACGGGCCGATCACCGTCCGGCAGCTGATGACCCACACGGCCGGTCTGACCTTCGCCTTCTACCACGCCCACCCCGTCGACGCCCTGTACCGCGACGCCAACCTGGACTCGGCCGTGCTGCCCGGATCCGACCTGGCCACGACGGTCGACGTGTACGCGAGCCTGCCGCTGCAGTTCGAGCCGGGGACGCAGTGGAACTACTCGGTCGCCGCCAATGTCCTGGGCCGGGTCATCGAGGTGGTGTCCGGGCAGCCGCTCGACGAGTTCTTCGCCGAGCGGATCTTCGGGCCGCTGGGGATGACCGACGCCGGGTTCTGCGTGAGCGACGCACAGGCGGGCCGGCTCGCCGAGCTGTACGGGGAGACCGAGAGCGGCGGCATCGAGCCGATCCCCGGTCTCCCGCTGCGCGGCCGGCCCCGCTTCCTGTCCGGCAGCGGCGGCATGGCCGCCTCCGCGCACGACTTCCACCGCTTCATGGAGCTGCTGCGCCGCCGCGGCGAGCTCGACGGGACCCGTCTGCTGGCCCCCGAGACCGTGGATCTGATGACGTCCAACCATCTGCCGGACGGCGTCGACCTGCGCTCCTTCGGCAGCCGTCCCGCCCATGACGAGCCCGGCAAGGACGGCATGGGCTTCGGGCTCGGCGTCTCCGTGGTGATCGACCCGACGCGCACGAAGGCTCCGACCGTGCTCGGTGCCTACGGCTGGAGCGGGGCGGCGACCACCACGTTCTGGGTCGACCCGCGCCACGACCTGACGGTGCAGTTCATGACCCAGGTCCGGCCCAAGACCTCGCACACGCTGTTCCAGGACCTCAGGCGGCTCGTGAACGAGTCCCTCACGGAGGCCTGAGCCCGCCGCCGGTCGCACCCGGTCGGCCTCCGGGCGCAGGACGGCACAACCCGGCGGAGCGCCTCGTCAGGACAGGTGCGCCACCGCGTCCAGATGGGGCAGGTGGTGGTCGAGGCGCTCCCGCTTGGTCCGCAGGTAGGTGATGTTGTTCTCGCACGGCGGGATCAGCAGCGGTACCTGCTCGGCCACCTGGATGCCGTGCTGCACCAACGCCTCACGCTTGCGCGGGTTGTTCGACATCAGGCGGACGCTCGCCACGCCCAGGTCGTGGAGGATCTCGGCGGCGACGCCGTAGTCGCGGGCGTCCACGGGCAGACCGAGCGCGAGGTTGGCCTCGACGGTGTCCAGGCCCTCCGCCTGGAGGGCCATCGCCCGCAGCTTGCCGAGCAGGCCGATGCCGCGGCCCTCGTGGCCGCGCAGATAGACGACGATGCCGCTGCCCTCGGCGACGACGGCACGCAGCGCGGAGGCGAGCTGGTCGCCGCACTCGCAGTGCTGGGAGCCGAACGCGTCACCGGTCAGGCATTCGGAGTGCAGCCGGGTGAGGACGTCGTCCTTGCCTATCTCGCCGTACACCAGGGCCACTTGCTCGTCACCGCGGTCGTGGTCGAGGTAGCCGATCGCCCGGAATTCCCCGTACACGGTGGGCAGGGGGGCATTCACCACGCGCTCCACACCGGAACGCTGCGTCCGCTGGCCGGACTTCGTGCCGAGTACGCCAATTTTTTCTGTCATGATTCTTCAGTTCCTAAGCAGAGACGAAAGGCCGTGAAAAGATGAGTGGTTCACAAAAGCGGCCGGCGGCACACTCGCTGGTGCCGGCGGACACCACCGAGGACGTACGGACGCGAGGAGCGGGCGTTTCACGGCAGGTCGCGGTCCTTCCCGTCGGAAGCTTCGAGCAGCACGGCGCGTTCCTCCCGCTGGCGACCGACACGCTGGTGGCCTGCGCCGTCGCCCGCGAGATGGCCGCGGCGTACCCGGTGCACCTCCTTCCGCCGGTGACGATCTCGTGCTCGCACGAGCACGCGGCCTGGCCGGGGACCGTCAGCATCTCCTCCGTGACCCTTCATGCGGTCATACGGGACATAGCGGATTCGCTCCGCCGGTCCGGCGTCGACGCCCTGGTGCTGGTCAACGGGCACGGCGGAAACTACGTACTGGGCAATGTCGTTCAGGAGTCCTCCGCGCGCGGTGAGCGAATGGCGCTGTTCCCGGCCCCGGAGGACTGGGAGGCGGCACGGGAGCGGGCGGGGGTGGAGACCTCGCTGCTCACCGACATGCATGCGGGAGAAATCGAGACCTCCATCCTTCTGCACGCTCATCCCGAATTGATCCGACCCGGTTATGAGACTGCCGATTTCGTATCGGACGACCGCCGTCATCTGCTCACCCTCGGTATGTCCGGCTATACCGATTCGGGGGTCATCGGGCGTCCTTCGCTGGGCTCCGCGGAAAAGGGGAAGCGGCTGCTGGCGAGCCTCGCGGATTCCTTCGGCGCGTATGTGTCACTGCTGACCTCCGCGGACGATTCCGTACGGGACACGGGAGAAGCCCGAAAATAGCGGCTGGGTTCCGGGTCCGCCATGGTGACGGCGGACCCGGAGTCCGCGCGCAGGCCGGTGTACCAGCGGACGACGAGGACGAGGGCGCCGGGCAGGGCGGCCACGAAGCTGAGGACGCCGTACACGACGGCGACGGCCAGCCCGGTGTCGGCGCCGAGGCCCGCGGCCCCGAACGCCCAGGCGGTGACGCCCTCCCGGGGGCCGAAGCCACCGATGTTCAGCGGCAGGCCCATGGCGAGCAGGGCCAGGACGGCGAGCGGCAACAGGGCCGCCACGGAGGCGCCCGAGCCGGCGATCCGCGCGGCGAGCACGAACATCGCGACATGGCCGGCGAGGACGACGACGGAGGAGACGGCCACACCGAGGCCGTTGCGCCGGGACAGCAGGGCCTCGCGTGCCTCGAAGAGGGTGGCGCCCAGGACCGTCGGGTTCTTCCGCTCGCGGCGCGACGGCGCCCGGTTCATGCGTACGGCGGCCACGACGGCGAGTGCGCCCACGGCGGCGAACAGGACGAGCGGGGTGAGGTCGCGGGCCTCGTTCAGCACCGGGGACGGCATGGTCAGCAGCACCACCGCGCCGACGGCGGCGAGGGCGAGCTGACCGGCCGTCCGCTCCAGGACCACGGCACGGACACCGCGCCCCATGTCACCGGCGTTCTGCCCGTGCCGCACGGCCCGGTGCACATCGCCGAGGACGCCGCCCGGGAGGGCCGCGTTGAGGAACAGGGCGCGGTAGTAGTCGGCGACGGCCGCCCCGAGCGGCAGCCGGATCCTCAGGCCCCGGGCCACCAACTGCCAACGCCAGGCGCTGAACACGGTGGTGACGGCCCCGATCCCGAGGGCGACGACCAGCGCCGTCGCGTCGATCCGCCGCAGCCCGTCGAGGAAGACGCCGGTGCCGAGCCGCCAGAACAGCACGACGAGGATGGCGACCCCGACGGCCGTGCCCAGGTGGGTGCGGACGGCGGGGGTGTTGAGGCGGGACCGCAGGGCGCGAAGGGGACGGGGGCGAGGGTGCGGTGCGTCGGTGTCGGCGGCTTCCGGTCGGGGCTCGGTGACGACGACGCCGATGCGGGAGGGGGAGACGGCC
>NZ_JAKEIP010000217.1 GCF_021474425.1 Streptomyces muensis
GCTACGGCTACCCCCAGGCGCCCCAAGCACCGCAGGCGCCCCAGGCCCCCGCCTCGCCGCCCGGTTACGGCCAGCCGACCCCGCCTCCGGGTTACGGTCAGCAGCCCCCCTACGGGCAGGTCCCGGGCCAGCAGGCGCCGTACGGAGCACCGCCTCAGGGCGCTCCTCAGGGTGCCCCCCAGGGCCCCGGTGTGGCCGCCGCGCTCCAGCAGTTCAAGGAGACGCCCACCGGCCAGCGCTGGACGCAGCAGAACAAGAAGCTGGTCCGCGTCGACCTCGGCATCGGCGGCCAGCCCGTGCTCGCCCGACAGGGCAGCATGGTGCTCTACCAGGGCAAGGTCGACTTCAGTTACAAGGGCGCCGGATTCTCCGGCCGGATCGTGGGCAACGCGACCGGCCAGGAGATGCAGCTGATGCGCTGTACCGGCCAGGGCCAGGTGTTCCTCGCCGAGAACTCCACGATGCTGCACCCCATCGAGCTCCAGGGCGACGGCATCTGCGTCTCCGCGGAGAACGTCCTCGCCTTCGACGAGAGCCTTCAGTACGAGGTCCGTCGCATCGAGGGCCACGGCATCCCCGGCGGCGCGCTGTTCACGATGCAGTTCACCGGCACCGGCACGATCGTCGTGAAGACGCACGGCACGCCCGTGGTGCTCCCGGTCACGCCCACGACGTTCGCCGACGCCAACGCCGTGGTCGCCTGGTCGTCCGCGGCCCAGGTGATCGTCTCCAGCCAGGTACGCATGCGTCGCAACGCCTACCCCGGCGACACCGGAGAGAGCGTCAACCTCCAGTTCCGGGCCGCTCCCGGCAACTTCATCGTCGTCCAGCCGTACGAGATCTGAGGGAGCCCGTCATGAACCAGCCACTCGCGGGCTTCGCCCCCGCACCCGTCTCCGCCCGCATGGAGAACCACGGCAACCACATGGCGAAGATCGCCATGCAGACCGGGAACGACCTCTTCGCGCGCGTGGGCTCGATGGTCGCCTACGAGGGCTTCGTCCAGTACGAGCCCAACCCGCCGGCCGTCCGCCAGATCGCCAAGGACTGGATGACCGGTGAGGGCGCGCCCCTGATGAAGTGCTCCGGCGACGGACTGCTCTACCTCGCCGACTACGGCGCCAACGTCGTCGTCATCAACCTCAACGGCGACGGGATCTCCGTCAACGCCACCAACCTGCTCGCCTTCGACGCGCATCTGACGTGGGGCGTCGAGCGGGTGAAGGGCCTGGCGAAGTTCGCCGGACAGGGCCTGTGGAACACCAAGATCTCCGGGCAGGGCTGGGTCGCGCTGACCTCCCGGGGCAAGCCGATCGTCGTGGACTGTGGCGGTGGCGAGGACGAGACGTACGTCGACCCCGACGCGCTCGTCGCCTGGTCGCCCAACCTCAAGGTGAAGGGCAAGCGCAGCTTCAAGGCGCAGTCGCTCATCGGCCGGGGCAGCGGCGAGGCCTACCAGATGGCCTTCTCCGGCCAGGGCATCGTCGTCGTCCAGCCCAGCGAGGACAGCACCGACCGTCTCCGGGTCCGGGGCTGAGGGGGAGCCAGAACGCCATGCAGAGTCCGCTTTTCGCCTACAACGACCAGCAGACCCAGGACCGCTGGAGCCTGCAGAACAAGCAGATGCTCCGCGTCGCCCTGGAGGGCCACGACGACATCCTCGCCCGCAAGGGCACGATGGTCGCCTACCAGGGCCTGGTCGAGTTCGACGCCGAATACCAGAGCAACCAGCAGGGACGCGCGCGTGCCCGCACCGGTGAGGGCCTCGACCTGATGCGCTGCCACGGGCAGGGCACGGTCTACCTCGCCAACCTCAAGCAGCACGTGCACCTGGTGGACGTGGAGCAGGACGGGCTGACCGTCGACAGCAGCTATGTGCTGGCGATGGACTCCTCGCTGCATCACGAGGTCATCGCCGTGGACAGCCTCTACGGCATCTCCGGCTCCGGGAAGTACCAGCTCAACATCACCGGCCGTGGCAAGGTCGCCCTCATGACCTCCGGCATGCCGCTGATGATGCAGGTGACGCCCGACAAGTACGTCAACTGCGACGCCGACGCGATCGTCGCCTGGTCGACCAGCCTGCGCGTGCAGATGCAGTCCCAGACGCACTCCTCGGGGGTGTGGCGGCGCCGTGGCAACACCGGTGAGGGCTGGGAGCTCAGCTTCATGGGCAGCGGCTACGCGATCGTGCAGCCCAGCGAGCTGCTGCCGCCGCAGAACGCCCAGATCGGCTCCGGCCTCGCCGCCCAGTACGGCATGGGGCAGCAGGGGGCCCGGGGGCAGAACCAGGGCAACGTCTGGAGCTGACCGTCCGGAGAACAGACGTAAGGGGCGACCGCCATGGCAGTCGCCCCTTACGCATGCGCGAAGGTCACAGCCGCGCCCGCGTCGCCTCCAGCAGTCGTACGACGGACTCGTCGGCCACGTCCGCCACCTCGTCGTAGGCGAACCAGCGCACGTCCAACGACTCGTCGCTGATCGCATGCTCGGCGTCCGGCGGCGCCAGAACGGCGTATTGCACGTCGAAGTGCCAGTTGCAGGGCGCCGGGATCGGATGCCGGTCGAGCCGCACCGGGCCGCCCGGCAGCAGCGACAGGCCGGTGATGCCGGACTCCTCCGTGGCCTCGCGCAGGGCCGCGGCCGTCAGGGAGGAGTCCTGCGCCTCGCAGTGACCGCCCATCTGCAGCCACATACGCAGCTTCTTGTGGAGGGTCAGCAGCACACGCTCGCGAGACGGGTCGATCACCAAGGCACTCGCCGTGATGTGCCCGGCCTCGCAGGCTTTCCACATGCCGTCCGGATGAGCGGCGAGATGGTCCAGGTAGGCCTGGCGCAGGTCTCCCTGGTCCTCGTAACCCTTCAGCACGAGGACCGCGTCGTCGTACAGGCTCACTCGGTCTCGTCGCCCTTGGAGTCGTCCTCGGTGGCGTCGCCCTTCTTCAGGTCCGGCTTCCCGCTGGAGCCGCCCGCCGCCTCGCCGAGCATCTTGTCCAGCTCGGAGAAGTCGATCTGCTCACGGTGCACGAAGCCGTCGGGGTCGTCCAGGTCGGTGGCCGTCGGCAGCATGTCCGGGTGGTGCCACAGGGCGTCACGGCCGTCGACACCGCGCGCGTCCGTGAGCGAGGCCCACAGCCGGGAGGCGTCCCGCAGGCGGCGCGGGCGCAGCTCCAGGCCGATCAGCGTGGCGAACGTCTGCTCAGCGGGACCACCCGAGGCACGGCGCCGGCGCAGCGTCTCACGCAGCGCGTCCGCGGACGACAGGCGCGGCTTCGCGGCGGCGTGCACCACCGCGTCCACCCAGCCCTCGACGAGCGCCAGAGCCGTCTCCAGACGGGCCAGGGCGGCCTTCTGCTCCGGGGTGTCCTCCGGCTGGAACATGCCCTGCTGGAGGGCGTCCTGGAGCTGCTCCGGGTTCTGCGGGTCGAACTGGCCGACCACGTCCTCCAGCTTGGCGGTGTCGACCTTGATCCCGCGCGCGTACCCGTCGACCGCGCCGAACAGGTGCGAGCGAAGCCACGGCACATGCGCGAACAGGCGCTGGTGGGCGGCCTCGCGCAGGGCGAGATACAGCCGCACCTCCTCCTTCGGCACGCCCAGGTCCTTGCCGAACGTCTCGATGTTGATCGGCAGCAGCGCGGCCTTGCCGACCGGTCCGAGCGGCAGACCGATGTCGGTGGACCCCATGACCTCGCCCGCGAGCACACCGACGGCCTGTCCGATCTGCGTACCGAACATGGCGCCGCCCATCGAGCGCATCATGCCGATCAGCGGGCCGGCCATGGCCTGCATCTCCTCCGGCAGGACGTCGCCCATCGCGGTGCCGACGCGCTCGGCGACCGGGTCGACGAGCTCCTGCCACGCGGGCAGCGTCGCCTCGACCCACTCCGCGCGGGACCACGCCACCGCGGAGCCCGCGCCGGACGGCAGGGACGTCGCGTCGTCGAGCCACAGGTCGGCCAGGCGAACGGCCTCCTGGACGGCGGTGCGCTCGGCGGGGCCGACGCTCGCGTCCTTGGTGCCGTCCGCGGTGCCCTGGGAGACGGTCTGGCGGGCGATCTGCTTGGCCATGTCCCAGTTCACCGGGCCGCCCTCATAGGAGAGCATCTGCCCCAGCTGCTGGAACGCGGCTCCCAGGTCGGTGGGGTTCAGCGAACCGAACATGGCAGCGAACGGATTGTCCGCGCCGGGGCCGCCCAAGCCCCCGGCACCGGGCAGCCCGCCGAAACCGAACGGGTTGGCCGGACCCTGACCACCACCGCTCTGCTGGTCCTTCTTCTTGCCCTCGTCGCCGTCGTCCGGCTCCTCCGGCGGAAGGCCGAATCCGAATGGGGTGTCACTCACGGGATTCCTCGGCTGGTAAGGCCACCGGCTGGCACCGGCGGCGCGGCTGCCCGATAACACCACCCAGCGTAGACACCGCGAGCCGATCGGGCCTCGGTGCTTCGCCGACTCTTGGCCTGCGGCAGGATGGATGCCACCTGGTACGTACGCGTCACTCGCGCTCGTACTGAAGACAACCGCTGGAGACGCCCGGTGAGTTCCCCTGATCCGCAGGTTCGCGCAGCGCGAAACCAGTCAACCCCATCCGCGCGCGGTGTGCGCGGTCCCGTCGTCGCGGTGACCGGTGCCGCGTCCGGCATCGGCGCGCTGCTCACGGAGCGGCTCGTCGCGTCCGACGAGGTCAAGCAGGTCATCGCCATCGACGAGCGGCGCGGTGAGTGCGCGGCGGCGCAGTGGCACATCCTGGACGTGCGGGATCCGGCCATCGCGGACAAGCTGCGGGGCGCCGACGTCGTCGTCCACCTGGCGCTCGACCTCGATCTGGAGACCGATCCCGCCGCCCGGACGGCATACAACGTTCGAGGGACGCAGACCGTGCTGACGGCCGCGGCGGCGGCCGGGATCCACCGGGTCGTGCTGTGCACCTCCGCGATGGTCTACGGCGCGCTGCCGGACAACGAGCTGCCGCTGTCCGAGGACGCCGAGCTGCGGGCCACGGCGGAGGCCACCGGGGTCGGGGACCTGCTGGAGATCGAGCGCCTCGCGCGAAGGGCGCCGCGGGCCCACCCCGGACTCAATGTCACCGTCGTTCGGCCCGCGGTCCTGGTCGGTGGCACCGACACCGCGCTGACCAGGTACTTCGAGTCACCTCGGCTGCTGGTCGTCGCCGGTTCGCGGCCCGCCTGGCAGTTCTGCCATGTCGAGGATCTGTGCAGTGCCCTGGAGTACGCCGTCCTGGAGAAGGTCGACGGAGATCTCGCCGTCGGATGCGACGGGTGGCTGGAGCAGGAGGAGGTCGAGGAGCTCAGCGGCATCCGGCGCATGGAGCTGCCGTCGGCGGTCGCGCTGGGCGCCGCGGCCCGGCTGCACCGGATCGGACTGACCCCCTCTCCGGCCGGCGACCTGGCCTACACGATGTATCCCTGGGTGGTGAGCGGGAGCCGGCTCCATGACGCGGGGTGGCGGCCGCAGTGGACCAATGAGGAAGTGCTCGCGGAGCTGCTGGAAGAGGTCTCCGGCCGGCACACCGTCGCCGGGCGGCGGCTCGGGCGCAAGGACGCGACGGCGGCCGGTGCGGCGGGAGCGACGGTGGCCCTGCTGGGCGCCGCGGCCGTGGTGCGGCGGGCCCGGAAGGCGCGACGGCGGATCTGAGCGGGTGCGGCCCCGCGACGGCGGGCAGGAGCCCCGCGCATGTAGGAGGCTCCAAACCCGTACGCGCGTGTGCCGGGCGATGACGCTATTTCCCGTCCCCACGCGCGTGGGGCACGATGGGGCCATGGCACCTACCAACGATCACCCCGGTGAGCAGGGCGCTCAGGACCCCGTCAAGCTCATCGGCATCCGTGAGACGGCCCTCTCCCTGGACGAGGTCTTCCGGGCCGTCGGGGACGACGCCGCCGGGGGGACCGCCTTGTTCGTGGGGACCGTGCGCAACCACGATGGGGGTGCCGACGTCGACGAGCTCGGCTACTCCTGCCACCCCAGCGCCGAGGCCGAGATGCGGCGGGTCGCCGAGAAGGTCGTCGCCGAGTACCCGGTGCGGGCGCTCGCGGCCGTGCACCGCGTAGGGGACCTGAGGGTCGGGGATCTCGCCGTCGTCGTGGCCGTCTCCTGCCCCCATCGCGGCGAGGCCTTCGAGGCCTGCCGCAAGCTGATCGACGACCTCAAGCACGAGGTGCCCATCTGGAAGCACCAGAAGTTCTCCGACGGGACGGAGGAGTGGGTCGGCGCCTGCTGAGCGCGTCACCCGACAGAGCCGCCCCGACAGGTGGCCGAACAGCCCCGCCCAACAGGCGTGCCGGAACAGGCTCGCAGCACCCGTCCACCCCACCCGGGTTGCGTAACCGCACCCCTGGCATGAGCGTTGTCAGTGCCAGTGGTTAATCTGCTGATCAGTCAGTTTGCGGTCGCTCAATGGGGACAGGAGGACGGCATGGCGGCGCTCGCCTGGTTGCTGATTCCGCTTGTGG
Organism: Streptomyces muensis; assembly: GCF_021474425.1. GTDB lineage: Bacteria > Actinomycetota > Actinomycetes > Streptomycetales > Streptomycetaceae > Streptomyces > Streptomyces muensis. Next base: position 6,474 of record NZ_JAKEIP010000217.1, read on the forward strand.
CTGCGGTCTGTGCCGGTCTGTGGGGAAGCTGGGCCAACCGCACCCGCAAGACGCGGGGTGACGGGCCGGAGCTCGACGGCTATGCCCGTTTCCGAGCGGCCATGGAGAAGCCCTCATCCCGCACATGATCACGGGGACCGGCGCGGCCCTGACGGAGCACGGTCAGACGGCCCTGACGGGGCACTGACAGGACTGTCACGTACTGTCGTGGCATGCCACGCCGCACCGCGACGATGCTCGCCTCCACCCTGATGCTGATCGCGCTCCTGTGCGCGGGAGTCTTCATCCCCGTGCCGTACGCGGAGATGTCCCCGGGGCCGACGGTGAACACGCTCGGCGATCATGACGGCGAGCCGGTGCTGCAGATCTCCGGCCACAAGACCTACCCGGCCTCCGGACACCTCAACATGACGACCGTCCGGGTCACCGGCGCCGACTACAAGATGAACCTGGTGGAGGCCGTCTACGGATGGCTCGCGCACGACAACAAGGTCGTGCCGCACGACACCCTCTACCCGGACGGCAAGACCGAGGAGCAGTCCACCCAGGAGAACGCCGAGGAGTTCAGCCAGTCCCAGGAGAGCGCCAAGGTCGCCGCCCTGGAGGCGCTGGACATCCCGGTGCAGAGCTGGGTGATCGTCTCGACCGTCGTCAAGGGCACGCCGGCCGAGGGCAGGCTCCACGCCGGTGACGTCATCAAGAGCGTCGACGAAACGGCGGTGAAGGAACCCGGCGACGTCGCCAAGCTGGTGACCAAGCACAAGCCCGGCGAGGACGTCGTCTTCACGATCGTGCCGGCCAAGGAGCAGGCGGCCGCGGAGAAGGAGCGCAGGACGCCGACGAAGACCGAGAAGGTCACCATCAGGACCGCGCAGTCCGACGACAGCGGCGAGAAGCGCGCCATCGTCGGGATCTCCGCCGGGACCGACCACACCTTCCCGTTCACCATCGACATCAAGCTCGCCGACGTCGGCGGCCCCAGCGCCGGCCTCATGTTCGCGCTCGGGCTCTACGACAAGCTCACCCCGGGCGACCTCACCGGGGGCAAGTTCGTCGCCGGCACCGGAACCATCGACGACGAGGGCAAGGTCGGGCCCATCGGCGGCATCGAGATGAAGACCATCGCCGCCCGCGACAAGGGCGCCCAGTACTTCCTCACACCGGCCGACAACTGCGCGACCGCCGCCAGGGACGTCCCCGACGGGCTCACCCTGGTCAAGGTCGGCACCATCGACGACGCCCTCGGTGCCCTGAAGGACATCCGCTCCGGCGACACCGCCGGCCTGCCGAAGTGCACGGCCAAGAGCTGAGCGAGAGGCCTTGAGCACAAGGCAGTGGGGGCGCCCTTCAAACCCAAGGGCGCCCCCACTGCCGTAGCCAAGGGCGTCCCACCGCCCCACGAGCTCCGACGTCGTACCGGAAGAACTCAGTCCTCGAACGTCGCCGCCAGCGCCTCCGCCAGACCCGGGATCAGGTCCGGGCCGGTGAGGACCTCGGTCGGGGTGTCCTTCTCGCGCAGGCGCAGGGCCGATTCGCGGGCGCCGTCGCGCAGCACCGCGACCGTCATGCGGACCTCCTGGCGGTCGGGGTGGTCCGCCACCCACTTCGCGAGCTTGGCGTCACTCAGGCCCTGCGGGACCTGCGCCTCGGCGGACGGGGGCAGCATGAGACGCTCGACGGTGAGCGCGCAGCCGACCACCGCGTCGGGCCAGGCGATGGTGCCGAGGAACTCATCGAGCGCCTTGCCCGTTTCAATCTCGTCCTGCTCGATCGGGGTCAGGCCGGAGGACTCCTGCTCGTCCCCCAGGCCGAGCTGGGCGGCAAGGCCGGGTTCCTGGGCCCGCAGCCGTGCGGTGTCTACGAGGGCGAAGAGGCGGGCGGGCTGGTCCCAGCCGAGGCCGGAGGCGTACTCGTCGATCTCGAGAACGGCCCGGGTGAGCGGGCTCGCCGCCATGGGAGTGTTGGACATGGTCACAATCCTCTCTCGTTCCTGGGCGGAATCGGGAACTGAGTAAACGGTGAGTAAGTTGCATAGGTGTGGGCCCGCGATCACGGGGGGCCACGGAGGGTCCACGAAGACGCGGGCCTGACGGATCAACAGCGAACCTCGGGGTGCGAACCTTGGCTTTCCAGATGCCGGACCGCGGCGGAGGCCCGACCGGGCCACGGATCAGAGTGGGCCGCCCGTCCCGGCGTGTCCGGACGCTGCTCATGACACTGGGCGTCCTCGCCGTCCTCGGCATGGCCTTCACCATGTTCGCGGGCTTCTGGACGGACTGGCTCTGGTATCGGTCCGTGAACTACTCGTCGGTGTTCACGACCACGCTGTGGACGAAGATCGGACTCTTCTTCGTCTTCGGTCTGCTGATGGCCCTCGCGGTCGGCTTCAACATCTGGCTGGCGCACCGGCTGCGCCCGCCGCTGAGCGCCATGTCGATGGAGCAGCAGAGCCTCGACCGCTACCGCATGGGCATCGCGCCGTACAAGAAGTGGCTGCTGCTCGCGATCACCGCCCTGGTCGGTCTGATCGCCGGCGCCTCCGCGTCCAGCCAGTGGCGCACCTGGCTGATGTGGGTCAACGGCGTGCCCTTCGGTGAGAAGGACCCCCAGTTCCACCTCGACGTCGGCTTCTACGCCTTCGACCTGCCCTGGTACCGGTTCCTGCTCGGTTTCGGCTTCGCCGCCGCGATCCTCTCCGTGATCGCCGCCGCGCTCACCCACTACCTGTACGGCGGGCTGCGCATCACCAGCCCGGGCGCCCGTGCCACCGCAGCGGCCACCGGTCATCTGTCGGTCCTCATCGGCATCTTCGTCGCCCTGAAGGCGGTCGCCTACTGGCTCGACCGGTACGGGCTCGCGGTGAAGTCCAGCGACTTCAAGGCCACCGACAACTGGACGGGCCTCAGGTACGTCGACGCCAACGCCTATCTGCCGGCCAAGACGATCCTGTTCTGCATCGCCGTCATCTGCGCCCTGCTGTTCTTCGCCACCCTGTGGCGGCGCACCTGGCAGCTGCCCGTCATCGGCTTCGGCCTGATGGTGCTCTCGGCGATCCTGATCGGCGGCCTGTACCCGGCGATCGTCCAGAAGTTCCAGGTCCAGCCCAACGAGCAGGCCAAGGAAGCCCCGTACGTCGAGAAGAACCTCAAGGCGACGCGCGACGCGTACGGCATCGACGGCACCCAGGTCACCGAGTACCCGGGCACCAGCAAGACCGAGGACAAGACCCAGCTGCGCGACGACGTGGATGCCACGGCGAGCATCCGGATCATGGACCCGAACATCGTCTCGCCGACCTTCCAGCAGCTCCAGCAGATCAGGAACTACTACGCGTTCCCGACCAACCTGGACGTCGACCGGTACAACAAGGACGGCAAGGACCAGGACACGGTCATCGGTCTGCGTGAGATCAATCTCAACGGCATTCCGAAGCGGAACTGGATCAACGACCACTTCCGCTACACCCACGGCTACGGCGTGGTCGCCGCCGAGGGCACCAACGCCGACTCCCAGGGCCGGCCGGACTTCACCGAGTCCGACCTGCCGTCCAAGGGCGACCTCGGGACGTACGAGCAGCGGGTCTACTACGGCGAGAAGACCACCATGTACTCGATCGTCGGCGGTCCCCAGAAGGAGATCGACTACTCCGACGACAGCGGTGAGAAGACCTACAGCTACAAGGCCGACAGCGGCGTCAGCCTCTCCAACCCGGTCAACCGGGCCGCGTACGCGGTGGCGTTCGGCGAGCCGCAGATCCTGTACTCCGGTGCGATCGGCGACGGTTCGCGCATCCTGTACAACCGCACGCCCAAGGAGCGCGTCGAGGCGGTCGCCCCGTGGCTGACCATCGACGGCGACGCCTACCCGGCGGTGGTGGACGGCCGTATCCAGTGGATCGTCGACGCGTACACGACGACGAACGGCTACCCGTACTCCTCGCGCACGACCCTCGGTGACACGACGGCGGACTCGCTGACCGCGACCAACGACCAGCGGGCGGTCGTGGCCCAGCAGAACCAGGTCAACTACATCCGCAACTCGGTGAAGGCGACCGTCGACGCCTACACCGGCGAGGTCAAGCTCTACCAGTGGGACACCAAGGATCCGGTCCTGAAGACCTGGATGAAGGCGTTCCCCGGCACGGTGGAGTCGAAGAGCGAGATCTCGAAGTCGCTGATGGCCCATCTGCGCTACCCGCAGGACCTGTTCAAGGTCCAGCGCGAGCTGCTCACCCGCTACCACGTGAAGGACGCGACGACGTTCCTCAGCGGCAGCGAGGTCTGGCAGGTGCCGGACGACCCGACCAACAAGTCGGGCAGCGCGGTGCCGCCGTACTACCTGAGCATGAAGATGCCCGATCAGCAGGCCCAGGCGTTCTCGCTGACGACGACGTTCACACCGAACGGCCGGGACAACCTCAGCGCCTTCATGGCCGTCGACGCCGAGGCGGGCACCAGTGACTACGGCAAGATCAGAGTTCTGAAACTGCCGACCAACACCACGGTCAACGGACCCAGTCAGGTCCAGAGCCAGTTCAACTCCGAACAGAACATCGCCGAGACCATCAGGCTGCTGAGAGGCGGCGACTCGGAGGTCGAGTACGGCAATCTGCTGGCGGTCCCGCTGGACGGCGGACTGCTCTATGTGGAGCCGGTCTACGTACGCGGTGGCGGACTGAAGTACCCGCTGCTGCGGAAGGTGTTGGTCTCCTACGGAGGTACCACCGCCTTCGAGGACACCCTCGGGGAGGCGCTCAACAAGGTCTTCGGAGCCGAGGGCCCGACCACCGAGCCACCGGACGAGGGCGACGAGGACGGCGGCGGGACGACACCTCCGCCGACGTCCAGCAACCCGAACGTCCAGGAGGCGCTCAACGACGCCCAGAAGGCCTTCGAGGCCGGCCAGGAAGCCCTGAAGAAGGGCGACTGGGAGGCGTACGGCCGGGCGCAGGAGGACCTCGAGGACGCGCTGAAGCGGGCCGAGGACGCCCAGGCCCAGGCGGACAAGACCGGCGGCAACGGTGGCGGCAGTGGCGGCGGCGCGAGCCCGAGTTCGAGTCCGAGCCCGTCCGGCAGTCCCACCAGCGGATAGCGGCCGACGGTTGATCGAATAGCCCACCCCGCGCCGTGATACGGTTGCTGAACAACGGCGCGGGGTGGAGCAGCTCGGTAGCTCGCTGGGCTCATAACCCAGAGGTCGCAGGTTCAAATCCTGTCCCCGCTACTGAAGTCGGCGAACATTTCGTACGACAGCGAAGGCCCGGATCCTCCAGAGGATCCGGGCCTTCGTGGTGTGCGAACGCATGTGCAGGGCAGAGGGACGGTCGTGCCGCCGTGGGGAGTTGGGAGAACTGTGTTTGACTTGTCTCTCTGTGGGCATGTCGACAAAACGCTGAAGTGACCTCACTGGCTGCGGTATACCAGGTGTACCCAGGTTGCAGGTGGTGCGACGATGGACGTTATGGGGGACAAGGCAACTCTGTTGGAGACAGGGCGGTTTGTGCGGCCTGCCGACTTTGTGCAGCCGACGGGCGATTTGGCGCGTCCGACGGACGGTGCCTCGCAGCCGGTGGGCGATTTCCCGCAGCCGGAGGGCGAGCTCGCCCTCGACCGGCCGACGGACCCGGACGAGACCGGCGCGGCGGCCGACGAGGCGCGGCAGCTGCTCGCCGCCGAGGCCGGTGACGTGGAGGCGATGAGCGTCCTCGGGGCCATGCTGCTGCGCCGTGGCGACCTCGACGGAGCCGAGCCCCATCTGCGTGCCGCCACCGCCGCGGGCGACCGGGCCGCGGCCAACAACCTGGGAGTCCTTCTTCACCAGCGCGGATATGCCGACGACGCCGCCGGATGGTGGCGGATCGCCGCCGTCGCGGGGTCGGCCGCGGCCGCGCACGCGCTGGGACGCCATCACCGTGAGCGGGGCGACGAGCCCGCCGCCGAGTACTGGCTGCGGCAGTCCGCCGAGCAGGGACACGCGCTGGGCGCCTACGCGCTCGCCGATCTGCTGGAGCACCGCAGCGACGACGGGGCCGAGCAGTGGATGCGGGCCGCGGCCGAGCGCGGGCACCGGGAGGCGGCGTACCGGCTGGCGCGTGCGCTGGACCGGCAGGCGGTACGCACGGGCGAGGAGGGGGCCGACAACGGTGTCGCGTCGAGCGAGCCGCTGCTGGACGAGGCCGCGCAGTGGTACCGGCAGGCCGCCGCGCGCGGGCACCGCAGGGCCGCGCTGCACCTCGGGACGATCCTCGAGAAGCGCGGGGAGCTCAAGGAGGCCGGGCGCTGGTACCTGACGTCCGCCAAGGACGGGGAGGCGCGCGCCGCCTGTGCGCTCGGGTTCCTGCTGAGGGACGCGGGCGACACCGAGAGTGCCGCCGTGTGGTGGCTGCGGGCCGCGCAGGACGGCGACGGCAACGCCGCGAACGCGCTGGGCGCGCTGCACGCCGAGCGCGGCGAGACGCAGACCGCCGAGCGCTGGTACCGGGCCGCGATGGACGCCGGCGATGTGAACGGCGCGTACAACCTCGGGCTGCTCTGCGCCGAGCAGGGCCGTACCGCACAGGCCGAGCAGTGGTACCGGCGGGCGGCGTACGCCGGGCATCGCGAGGCCGCGAACGCGCTCGCGATCCTGCTGCTCCAGGGCGGGGACGCGACGGGGGCCGAGCCGTGGTTCTCCAAGGCCGCGGAGGCCGGCAGCGTGGACGCCGCGTTCAACCTGGGGATCCTGCACGCCGGGCGGGGCGAGGAGCGGGCCGCGCTGCGGTGGTACGAGCGTGCCGCGGCCGCCGGGCACACGGAGGCGGCGCTCCAGGTCGGGATCGCGCGGCTGCGGGACGGCGACGAGCACGCCGCCGAGCGGCATCTGCGGCGCGCAGCCGGGGCCGGGAGCGGCGAGGCGGCGTATCGGCTGGCGACCGTGCTGGACGCTCGTCGGCCGCCGGAGCCCGCGCATGAGCTCGGGGAGACGGTGCACGAGAAGACGGAGTGCGAGGAGTGGTACGAGCGGGCGGCCTCGCAAGGGCATCGGCGTGCGCAGGTGCGGGTGGGGATGCTCGCGGCGGCTCGGGGCGATGTGGTGGAGGCGGCTCGGTGGTACCGGGAGGCCGCGGAGGCCGGGTCGCGGAACGGGGCGTTCAATCTGGGGCTGCTGTTGGCTCGGGAGGGGAGTGAGCCGGAGGCGGCGGTGTGGTGGACGCGGGCGGCGGAAGCCGGGCATGGGCGGTCGGCGTTGCGGCTCGCTCTGGTCTACGCGCGTCGGGGGGAGCTGGCGGAGGGGCAGCGGTGGGCTGATCGGGCGGTGGTGTCGGGGCCGCGGGAGGTTGCGGAGCGGGCGGCGCGGTTGCGGGACGCTCTGCGGGAGGAGTTGTCGGCGTGACCTTGTCGTGGCGCCGGGCTTTTCGCCCCCGCCGCCCCTACCCGTCCCATCCTGTGAAGGGGCTCCGCCCCTTCGACCCCGCCAGGGGGCTGCGCCCCCTGGACCCCCATCGGCCTTCGGNAAGGTGCCTGGCCGGGCTGGAAGTAAGCGATTTGCTCTGCCTGCACTGTTGACGTAGTGTTGCGTTCACCGACGCGGGGTGGAGCAGCTCGGTAGCTCGCTGGGCTCATAACCCAGAGGTCGCAGGTTCAAATCCTGTCCCCGCTACTGAAGGCCTGGGGCCGGAATCCGTGAGGGTTCCGGCCCCAGGTGCGTTTACCGAGAGGGTGCGTGGCCCACTGCCTCCTCGTACAGGGAGCGCTTCACGGTCTGTGACTCCGGTAGTGGGGTTCCCTCTGCCACGCCCTGGGCCTCGTAGGCCGACTGGAGCCGGGTCGTCGTGCCGGAGCGGATTTCCCAGTCCATGCGGAGGGATGGGGTGGACTGGAGGATGGTCCGGTCCGACTTCAGGAGTTTGGCGAGGTATGTGACGAAGGTCGCATCCTGCTTGTAGTCCGAGGCGAAGTACGAGTTCACCGTGCGGATGTAGGCCCTCAGGAGTGCGACGCCGGCGTCGATGTCGTCCTGGAGCAGGGTGCGGCCGTAGAGCATGCCGCCCAGCGGTTCGCCCTGGGGCTGGCCGCCGAGGAAGGCGTAGCCCTGGCGGCCGTCCACCTTGCGCCAGACCGGGTCCAGGAGCCAGGCGGAGTCGACGCCACCGTTCTGCAGGGCCGTGAGGACGTCGGCCGAGCCGAGTTGCTGGTACTGGATGTCGGCCAGGCCGCCGCCGTGCTGCTCCAGCGCCTTCTCCATCGGGTACGCGATCACCGAGCCCTTGCCGATCATCGTGCCCAGCCTGCGGCCCGCCATGGCGACGTGGTCGGCGCTCTCGCCCTCCTTCAGGCGCACCCACAGGCCGCTCTTCGACCTGGGGTCGGGGGAGAAGTTCGCCGCGACCCACTTGATGTCGAAGCCGCCTTTGATGCCGTTCATGACGGCCGCCTCCGGGGCCGCCCACAGGGCGTCGATGTCCCCTTTGGCCAGCAGGGGCAGTGCGTCCGGGGTCGGGAGGACCTTGAGCTCGACGTCGAGGCCCTCCTTCTTGAACTCGCCCTTGTCGAGGGCGACCTGTAGGGGCGCCACGTACTCGGCGCTCAGTGTTCCCGTCGCGATCGTCAGCTTGCGGGGCTCCGTCAGCGGTTGCGGGGGAGGGGAGCCGGGGAGGCAGCGGGC
>NZ_JAKEIP010000218.1 GCF_021474425.1 Streptomyces muensis
CACCGCCCACCCCACCCGGCGGCAACACCCCCGGCATGTTCGGGTCGGTGGGGTTTGGGGCCTTGTCGGGTGAGGCGGTGGGGGTGTTCTTGGGCGGTTGCTGGTGTTGGTGTGTGGAGGTGGGCACCCGGAGGTCCTTCCGTGCGAGTCCCCAGGTGGAGTGTGTGGCGGGCCTCGCTGGGGAGGCTGGGGGCCCGCCACACCCTCGTACGGGCCGCCGTCGGGCCGTGTTCAGCCACTGCGCCCCAGCGCTCGGCAAACACCCGGCAAACGCCAGGCCAACAGGCCCGCGGCGGTCCGCGACGGTCCGCGGCTTTCCTCTCGCCTCGCTTTCTCAGGATCTCCTCAACGCCATCTCCACGCCCTCTCTGCTTACCCTCTACGCTCCGCCCACCGCCGTCAGCAAGGCCAACGGCGCCGCTGCCGAGCGGGATTCGCGTACGCAGGCGTGGGGGTACGGCACCGGTTCGGTGTGGGTGTCGCGGCCGTAGCCGGCGAGGACCTCGGGGAGGCGGTGGCCGGTTGTGGTGGCCGCGTCCACCAGGGCGTGGGCGACCGTGCGGGCCTCGTCGTGCAGGCCGTAGCGGGCCAGGCCCAGGGTGATCAGGGCGTTGTCGTGGGGCCAGACCGAGCCACGGTGGTAGGAGAGGGGGTGGTAGGCGGGCTGGCCGGAGGCCAGGGTGCGCACGCCCCAGCCCGAGAAGAAGTCCGGTTCCAGGAGGCGGCGGCCCACCGCCTCGCCGTACTCCTTGTCCAGCAGGCCGGACCACAGCAGGTGGCCCGCGTCGGAGGCGAGGGCGTTCACCTGGTGGCCGCCGCCGTCCAGGGCCAGGGCGGGGAACGAGTGCTCCGGCATCCAGAAGTCCCGCTGGAAACGGTCGCGCAGGTCGGCGGCCGCCTGTTCCAGCAGGGCCGCGTACGTCTCGTCCTGCCAGGCCGTACGGGCCAGCCAGGCCGTGCGGCGCAGGGCGTCGTACGCGTAGCCCTGGGCGCCCGCCGCCATCACGGGGCCGCCGGGCCGGGTGCCGTCGGCGGAGCAGATGGCGCCGGGGGAGTCCTTCCAGTTCTGGTTGGCCAGACCGCCCTGGTCGGCGCGGTAGACCAGATAGCCGCGGGAGGTCAGGCCGCCGTGGTCCAGCATCCAGCCGATCGCCGCGCGGGCGTGGGGTTCCAGGCGGCGGGCCATCGACAAGTCGCCGGTCTGTTCCGCGTGTGCGCCCAGGAGGATCAGGAAGAGCGGGGTCGCGTCGACCGAACCGTAGTAGCGGGCGTAGGGCACCTGGGCGAAGTGCGCCAGCTCGCCGTGCCGTACCTCGTGCACGATCTTGCCGGGCTGGGAGACGGCGTCGAGGCTGTTCTCCGTCGCCTGGGTCGCGGCGAGGGCGGGGAGGGTGGCGGCGGCCAGCTGGGGGCGGTAGGGGAGGGCGAAGAGGGAGGTGAGGAGGGCGTCTCGGCCCAGGAGGGCCAGGAACCAGGGGGCGCCGGCCGCGGGGACGCGCAGTTCCTCGCCGTCGGGGCCCGTCGCCGGGACCTGGAGCGCGGCCAGGTCGGCGAGGCCTCGGGCGCAGGCGGCCGCCAGTTCGGGCCAGCCGGTCGGGAAGGCCACTCCTTCGACGAACTCGCCCTCCAGGGAGAGGAGTTGGGTGGTGAGGGCGGAGGGGGAGCGGGGGACTCGTAGTGCTCGTTTGTCGCCGTGGGGGCGGGCCATCACTCGGAGGGTGAGTTCCTCGGTGCCGTGTGGGGGCAGGTCGAGGATCCATAGGAGGCGGCGGGCGCCTGTGCCTGTCTCCTCCACCGTGTCGGGGGGCGGGTCGGCCGTCACGGTGGTCAGTGAGCGCCAGTCGGCTCGCTGGTAGGTGAACTCCACTCCGTGGTCCAGGACCTGGCGGGAGCGGGTCGCGCCGGACTTGGCGTAGGTGCGGTGGTCCGAGCGCAGCTCGAACTGGTCGGTGAAGTCGGCGTCGGCGGTGATCGCGAGCCGGATCGTCGTCGGGACGGGCCGGTTGCTGGTGACGCGGAGGGACTCGACGAACGAGTTGTCGCCGACGGCCTGTTCGCGGAAGAGGGTGTAGGCGGGGGGTTCGTTGCGGCCGCCGCGGGGGACCAGCACGCAGCGGGCCGTGTCTCCGTCGGCGACCGGGGTCAGGGTCTCGGGCACCGCACCGTCGACGGTGAGCTGCCAGCGGCTGAGGTGGCGGGCGTCGCGTACGAATAACCCCTCCGGGGAGCCGGCGGTCCGTACGCCGCTGATGTCGCCGCCGTCGCCCACGGCGGCGAACGTTCCCCCGAACACGAGCAGATGATGCCGGTCGGTCATCGCCGGTTCCCTCCCTTGAGTTCCTTGACCGCGGTGGGGTCGGTGTGGCTGTGCAGCAGATCCAGCGAGAGCGCGGCGGTCCAGCTGAAGCCGGTCGCACCGCAGGCCTCGCCGGTGTACGGGTCGACGTACTCGGCGAAGTCGGAGCTGTCCGCGATGTCCAGGACCGCCTGGCGCAGTGCGTCGGCCCGCCGGTGCTCCCCGTGGGTGCGCAGGCCGCGCTCCAGCAGCCAGTTGGTGTTGAACCAGGCCGGGCCGCGCCAGTAGCGGTGCGGATCGAAGGCCTCGCCGAGGAGGTCGTAGCTCGGGACCAGGCGGGTGGAGGTGCCGAGGCCGAAGTGGGCGGACCGCGTCGTACGGATGAGGGTCGACGCGATGTCTGCGGGCAGGTCGGGCAGGAGGAGGGGGATCAGGCCGGAGACGGCTCGTTCGGGGACGAGTTCTCCGCCTCGTACGTCGCGGCAGAAGAACATGTTCCCCGCCGGGTCCCAGAGGCGGTCGACCAGGGTCGCCGTCAGCCGCCTCGCGCGTGCCTGCCGGGCCGTGCCGGTCGCGCCCAACTCCTCGGCGATCCGGGCGAGCGCGTGCTCGGAGGCGATGAGCAGGGCGTTGAAGGCAGGGTCCTCGACCGCGAAGTCTCCGCTGCCATCCGCGTAGTCGCCGTCGCGGTAGGCCGTCGCCAGTCGGACGTAGCGGCCGTAGTCCAGGTCCGTCGGGCGGTCCTCGGGGGCCCCGTGGTCGAGGTCGGCGCGGCGGAAGGAGCGGGCCGGGGCGGGGGTGACGCGGGCCAGCGGGGCGTCCCAGCAGGGGCTGTTGTCCATGCCCTGCTCCCAGGGGTGCACGACCGACGCGAGGCCGGCGCCGCCCAGGTCCCGGCGGTGCAGGAGGTAGCGGTGCCAGGCGGCGAGGCGGGGGTACATCCGGGTGAGGAAGCCGCGCGCCCGGGACAGCCCGGGGTCGGCACGGTGCACCAGCCAGGCCGCCAGCGCGTGCACCGGTGGCTGCACGATGCCGGAGGTCTGTACGGTGCGCGGGGCGCCCGCGGCGCGGCCCGCGGTCGATGAGCGCCAGAAGTCGGGGCTCGGGAAGTAGGCGTCGAGGGGGACCGAGGGGTTGAAGACGATGTGCGGGACACGGCCGTCGTCCCACTGGGCGGCGAGCAGTGTCTCCAGCTCGGTCTGCGCCCGTAACGGCGAGATGTGCCTGAGGCCGATCGCGATGAACGCCGAGTCCCAGGACCACTGGTGCGGGTACAGGTTGCGGGAGGGGACCGTGGAGGTGCCGGTCCAGTTGTCCTCCAGCACCTTCGCGGCTCTGACGTGCGGCGACGCGGGTGAAGAAGGCGCCGGAGAAGGTGCCGGCGAAGGTGGTGGACCCGGCGGATCGTATGCGATCGAGCGTTCCGTGGAACGGGCAACGAGTTGGGCGGTGCGATCCACTCGGCACTCCCCGAGAGACGTGCGGCTGACCGGTTCGGCCAGTGCGACCGTAGAGTTACGTCTATTTAACACGCAAAACTCAATATGTAATGCACGCTTGAGAAACACAAGGGGGTGCGCATGACGGGACGGGGCATGACGGGACGGGGTCAGACCGGGGCCGGAGATCTGCTCCAACTGGTGCGCAGCGGCCGGGCCGTCACACGCGGAGCACTCCAACAGGTCACCGGGCTCTCCCGGGCCACCGTCGGCCAGCGCCTCGACCGGCTGTTCCGGGCGGGATGGCTGCGCGAGGGGGCCGGAGGGCCGGTGGACTCGCCGTTGGGCGGCCGCCCCTCCATCACGCTGGAGTTCGACGACGAGCATGCCGTCGTCCTCGCCGCCGACCTCGACACCCGGCACGCCCGTGCCGCCGTGCTGTCGCTGACCGGCGAGATCCTCGCCGAGCACAGCGGCGCGCTGGTCGTCGAGGACGGTCCGGACGTGGTGCTGGGCGAGCTGGGGCACTGGTTCGCCGAACTGCTGGAGAAGACCGGGCGCCGGGCCGGCGAGGTGGGCGGCATCGGGCTGGCGGTGCCGGGTCCCGTGGACAGCGAGAGCGGCCGGGTCGTCCAGCCGCCGATCATGCCCGGCTGGGACGGCTACGACATAAGGGAGCGGCTGGCCCGGGCCTTCGGCGAGCACACGGGGTCCGCGGCGGTGCCGGTCCTCGTCGACAACGACGCCAACCTCATGGCGTACGGCGAACAGCGCACCGCCTACCCCGACTGCTCGGCGTTCGTCCTGGTCAAGGTCTCGACCGGGATCGGTGCCGGGGTGGTGGTCGACGGGGCGATCTACCGGGGCATCGACGGGGGCGCGGGCGACATCGGGCACATCCGGGTGGGCGCGGACGCGCTGTGCCGGTGCGGTTCGTACGGCTGTCTGGCCGCCGTGGCCAGTGGTGGTGCCGTGGCCCGGCGGCTGGCCGAGACGGGCGTGCCGGCGGCCTCCGGGTCGGATGTGCGGGATCTGCTGGCGGCCGGTGACCCGGGGGCGGCCGCGCTGGCCCGGGAGGCCGGGCGACAGGTCGGGGACGTGCTGGCGACCGTGGTGACGCTGCTCAACCCCGGGGTGCTGATGATCGCCGGCGACCTGGCCGGGACACCCTTCCTCACCGGGGTGCGGGAGCTGCTGTACCAGCGGGCGCTGCCGCGCTCCACCGCTCATCTGGACGTCGTGACGTCACGGCTGGGGGAGCGGGCCGGTCTTGTAGGGGCCGGGGCGCTGGTCGTGGAGCATCTGTACGCGCCGGAGCGGGTGGAGGAACGGCTGGTGGCGCTGGGGGTGTGACGGCCGTGTTTCGTTCTCGCGAGCACGTCCGCATGGTGAAATCCGGTCCTCTGTGGCAGCGTGATTCTCGCCACCCTTGATAAGGGTTGCGCTCAGATGAGCGGATCTTGAGCGGCTGCACTTCTCCAAGGGGTGGCACTGGGTGCCACCCCTTGATCGTTCATCGATCGAAATCAGACGTGCGGTAAGGGCGCTCAGATGAGCAGGAAACCGCGCTTGTGGGCGGGCTTGCGTTCAAGAAGTGAAAACATCCGGGCGTCATGGCTTGCCAAGCCTTGACTTTCGATCCACTGGCGGACGGGTGGTTACGGGCGCATGACGCGTGAGTAGACATACCCAGGCGCCTTCGATCTGGGTATGTTCCTCGCCGTCAGGGCAGCCACCGCGTCCTCGAGGGAGTCGAGACCGTGTCGGAAAACAAAGAACCCCACGTAGCGAAGTTCGTTTACGACTTCACCGAGGGAAACAAGGACCTCAAGGACCTTCTGGGTGGCAAGGGCGCGAACCTCGCCGAGATGACCAACCTGGGCCTTCCCGTTCCCCCCGGGTTCACGATCACGACCGAGGCCTGCAAGGTCTACCTCGACAGCGGCGAGGAGCCGGCGGCACTGCGTGACGAGGTGAGTGCGCACCTCGACGCCCTTGAGGCCCGGATGGGCAAGAAGCTCGGCCAGCCCGACAACCCGCTGCTCGTCTCCGTCCGCTCCGGCGCGAAGTTCTCGATGCCCGGAATGATGGACACGGTCCTCAACATCGGACTCTCCGACAAGTCCGTGAAGGGCCTCGCCGAGCAGGTGAACAACGAGCGGTTCGCGTGGGACTCGTACCGCCGCCTCATCCAGATGTTCGGCAAGACCGTCCTCGGCGTCGACGGCGACCTCTTCGAGGAGGCCCTCGACAAGGCCAAGGAGGCCAAGAAGGTCACGGTCGACACCGACCTGGAGGCCGCCGACCTGAAGAAACTGGTCACCGCCTTCAAGAAGATCGTCAAGAAGGAGGCCGGCCGGGACTTCCCGCAGGACCCGCGCGAGCAGATGGACCTCGCCATCGAGGCGGTCTTCAACTCCTGGAACACCGACCGCGCCAAGCTGTACCGCCGTCAGGAGCGCATCCCCGGCGACCTGGGCACGGCCGTCAACGTCTGCTCCATGGTCTTCGGCAACCTCGGCCCGGACTCCGGCACGGGCGTCGCCTTCACCCGTGACCCCGCCTCCGGTCACCAGGGCGTCTACGGCGACTACCTCCAGAACGCCCAGGGCGAGGACGTGGTCGCGGGCATCCGCAACACCGTGCCGCTCGCGGAGCTGGAGTCGATCGACAAGAAGTCGTACGACCAGCTGATGCAGATCATGGAGACGCTGGAGAACCACTACAAGGACCTCTGCGACATCGAGTTCACGATCGAGCGCGGTCAGCTGTGGATGCTCCAGACCCGCGTCGGCAAGCGCACGGCGGGCGCCGCCTTCCGGATCGCGACCCAGCTCGTCGACCAGGGCCTGATCGACGAGGCGGAGGCGCTGCAGCGCGTCAACGGTGCCCAGCTCGCTCAGCTGATGTTCCCCAAGTTCGACGACGACGCCAAGGTCGAGCAGGTGGGCCGGGGCATCGCGGCGTCGCCGGGTGCGGCGGTCGGCAAGGCGGTCTTCGACTCGTACACGGCCGTCAAGTGGTCGCGTTCGGGCGAGAAGGTCATCCTGGTCCGCCGGGAGACCAACCCCGACGACCTGGACGGCATGATCGCGGCCGAGGGCATCCTGACATCGCGCGGCGGCAAGACGTCCCACGCGGCCGTCGTGGCGCGCGGCATGGGCAAGACCTGTGTGTGCGGCGCGGAGGAGCTCGAGGTCGACACCAAGCGCCGCCGTATGACCGTCCCCGGCGGCCATGTGGTGGAGGAGGGCGACGTCATCTCCATCGACGGCTCGTCCGGCAAGGTCTACCTGGGCGAGGTCCCGGTCGTCCCGTCCCCGGTCGTGGAGTACTTCGAGGGCCGGATGCACGCCGGTGCGCAGGACGCCGACGAGCTGGTGGAGGCGGTCCACCGCATCATGGCCTTCGCCGACCGCAAGCGCCGGCTGCGGGTGCGCGCCAACGCCGACAACGCCGAGGACGCGCTGCGCGCCCGCCGCTTCGGAGCGCAGGGCATCGGCCTGTGCCGCACCGAGCACATGTTCCTCGGCGACCGCCGTGAGCTGGTCGAGCGCCTCATCCTGGCCGACACGGAGGCCGAGCGCGAGGAGTCGCTGAAGGAGCTGCTCCCGCTCCAGAAGCAGGACTTCGTGGAGCTGTTCTCGGCGATGGACGGCCTGCCGGTGACGATCCGTCTCCTCGACCCGCCGCTGCACGAGTTCCTCCCGGACATCACGGAGCTCTCGGTCCGCGTGGCCCTGGCGGAGTCCCGCCAGGAGCCCCACGAGAACGAGCTCCGCCTCCTCCAGGCGGTCCACCGCCTGCACGAGCAGAACCCGATGCTCGGCCTGCGCGGCGTACGCCTGGGCCTGGTCATCCCCGGCCTGTTCACGATGCAGGTCCGCGCCATCGCCGAGGCCGCCGCCGAGCGCAAGAACGCCAAGGGCGACCCGCGCGCCGAGATCATGATCCCGCTCGTCGGCACCGTCCAGGAGCTGGAGATCGTCCGCGAGGAGGCCGACCAGGTCGTCGCGGAGGTCGAAGCCGCCACGGGCGTCCGCCTGAAGCTGTCGATCGGCACGATGATCGAGCTGCCGCGCGCCGCGCTGACCGCCGGTCAGATCGCCGAGGCGGCGGAGTTCTTCTCCTTCGGCACGAACGACCTCACCCAGACGGTGTGGGGCTTCAGCCGGGACGACGTGGAGGCGAGCTTCTTCACGGCGTACCTGGAGAAGGGCATCTTCGGTGTCTCCCCCTTCGAGACGATCGACAAGGACGGCGTGGGTTCGCTGGTCGCCGCCGCGGCGAAGGCGGGCCGCGAGACCCGGCCCGACCTGAAGCTCGGCGTCTGCGGCGAGCACGGCGGTGACCCCGAGTCCGTCCACTTCTTCCACGAGGTGGGACTGGACTACGTCTCCTGCTCGCCGTTCCGGATCCCGGTGGCGCGTCTCGAGGCGGGGCGGGCGGCTTCGCAGTCGGTGGGGAGCGACCACCGCTAGGCCGTACGGCCACGTCTGTCAGGCCTACGGCCACCGAAAACTCCGGAGTCGTCGCCCGTCCCCGACCCTCAAGACCGATGGGCGGCGACTCCGGTGCACGAAAGAGGGCGGCACCCTGTGCGGGGGTGCCGCCCTCACCTGCATCGTCTGGGGAGACCGTTCACCCACCCCCGGCAAGGCTGTCCGCGGTGTCCTCCGCCTCCCAGCGCAGCAGGTCGCCCGGCTGGCATTCGAGCACCTCGCAGAGTGCGGCGAGCGTCGTGAAGCGCACCGCCTTGGCGCGGCCGTTCTTGAGGACCGCCAGGTTGGCGGGTGTGATCCCCACGCGGTCGGCGAGTTCGCCCACGGACATCTTCCGCCTGGCCAGCATCACGTCGATGTCGACGGCGATCGGCATCAGATCACCTCGTCCAGCTCGGCCTGCATCCGCGCCGCTTCGACGTCGCGGGCGACGGCCTGGGCGAGCAGCGTCCGCAGCACGAGCACGATGAGCGCGACGCCCAGGATGGCCAGGCCGATCCCGCCCATGATGAGCGTGACGCCCGGGTCGTCCCGCTGGCCGGGCGCGTTCAGGGCCGTGACCGAGAACCACACGAGGGCGGCCGCCACGATCGCGCCGATGAGGACGTCCACGTACCGGAAGGCGGCGTGGGAGAAGACCGTTCCGCGTCGCACCATCGTCACCAGTCGCCATACGCAGACCAGGGCGACCTGGGCCGTCCCGATGCCCAGGATCGTGATCACGCGCAGCGAGGTCAGCGGGAGCGATCCGTCCTCCGGGTCGCTCCCGCTGACCAACACCCACACCATCAACGCCTGTACGAACAGGGTGCCGGCGAGCACCACCACGAGCACGGCGCGCAGCGCACGCACTGCCAGCTGTCCCATACGTCATCCCTCCATCGAGCTACGATGGAAACCTATCGAATATCGATAGGTTGAGCAAGGGGGGTGATGGCCAGTGAGCCGTGCTTGCGCCAACCCCAGGCGACCGCCGGATGAAGAGTCGGGACGGGCCGGGCAGGGTGCACAACCCCCCGGGTGGCCCCCAGGTCTCACGCGGATGAAGTCACCATCCAATTCATCGAGCGTGGGGAAACCGCACCATGCGCATACGCGCCATTGCCGCCACCGCCACCGCGACCGCCGCCGCCCTCGGCGCCGTCCTGGCCGTCACCGCTGTCGCCGGACCGGCCGCCGGGGCCGACCGGGACGACTCGGGTACGACGTTCTGGAACATCGATGTCAACCACGACCGGGACTACACCGTCGGCGTGGAGGCCGCGCGGAAGAGGGTGTTCTCGGTCTCCGCGACGGTCAGCGATCCGTCCGGCGTCCGGAGTGTGTCGTACGAGCTGTGGCACGGGACGGACCGGGCGAACGCCGACGGGGTCATGGCCGCGGACGCCCACTGCGTGAAGATCAACGAGACCACCTCCTTCTGCGAGGCCCTCGTGACCGCCGACCCGAACGTCAACCTCCGCAGCAACGCCCTCGCCGGTGTCTGGACCATCAGCCCCGTGGCCACCGACGGCGCCGGCGACGTCACCCGCGGGGAGGGCGCCTACCTCGCGCGCGTCAAGCGCCAGACCTCCATGTCCCAGACCGTGGCCACCCCGCAGCCGGTGAAGAAGGGCAAGGAACTCGTCGTCAAGGCCCGGATGACCGTGGCCAGTTGGGAGACGCGCAAGAACGTGCCGCTCATCGGACACCAGGTGGTGCTCCAGTACCGCAAGGGCACGAGCGGCCCCTTCGTCACGGTGAAGAAGGTCAAGACCGACCGCAACGGCTGGGCCACGGCCACCGTGAAGGCGACGGCGGACGGCGCCTACCGCTATGACTTCGCGGGCACGAGCCTCACCCAGGGCACGACCGGCTCGGCCGACTTCGTCGATGTGAGGTGAGCCCGGCCCGGTGAAGTGACCGTCCGCCGCGGTAGCCGGCGAGCGTCGTCAGCTGTCGCACCCCACCCCGTCGTTGTCCCGGTCCAGATGGGAGGCGTAGCCCGGCTCGCCCCGGTGGATCGGGGCCGCGCCGGCCGCGCGGGCCTCGGTGCAGTTGGCGTAGTAGACGTCGCCGCCGGAGGAGCCGCTGTCGTCGTCGGAGGCGGAGCCGGGGTCCGCGGCCGGGGTGGCGGTGACGGTCGTCGTGACCTTGACCTTGACCGTCTTGGTGGCCGTCACCGTCGGGGCCGGTTCCGGTTCCTTCGCCCGGGCCGTCGTGGTGACGGTGACCGTGGGCTGGGGCGAGGCCGCCTTGGGGGCCGCCGCGGTGTTCTTCGAGTCGTCGCCGGACGCGCCGCCCGCGCCTATGCCCAGGAAGAAGGCCAGGGCGAGGGCGGGCAGTACGTAGCGTTTGCGGGCCCACTTCGGGGCCGGGCGGAACGGCGGTTGCGGCATCGGTGCCGTGGTGTACGGGCCGGTCATGGGTCATCCCCCCACTGGTGGTGCGTGAGGGGATGACCGTAATGCCCGGCGACGAGATGTGGAGGAGATGTGTCTGTTTCGTGACCGCTATGCGCGGAAGGGGCCCTTCACCTCGTATGTGATCCCGCCCGAGGAACTGCCCGTGGTGCCGCGCTGGCTGGAGAAGTAGAGGCGGCTGCCGTCGGGGGAGAACGCCGGGCCCGTGATCTCCGAGCCCGACTGGCCGTCGATCCGCAGGAACGGGGCGATGACGTCGTCCGGGGTGATGACGCAGATCTCCATGTTGCCGCCGTCCTCGGCGACGAACAGGTCGCCGGAGGAGGCGCCGGTGATGTTGTCGACGCCGGTGAGGGGGGCCGTGCCGGAGGTGACCAGGGAGTCGTCGTACGCCAACTCGTAGGTGTTCGACGTCAGGTTGAGCTGCCAGACCCGGTTGTCGCCCTTGGTGGTGAACCACACCGTGTCGTCGGCGTAGTGGCAGCCCTCGCCGCCGTTGAAGGACTTCGAGCCCGACACCTGGGAGCGGGTGGCGGTCGGGGAGCCGTCCGGGTCGGGGACGTTCGCCCAGGTGAAGGAGCCGGACGTGGCGCTGCCCGCGACCATCACCTGGAGGGTGCCGGAGGACAGGTTGCCCCAGGTGGACGGGACGAAGCGGTAGAAGCGGCCGTCGGACTCGTCCTCGGTCAGGTAGATCACCTTGCGCACCGGGTCGGCGGCCGCCGCCTCGTGCTTGAAGCGGCCCATCGCGTCACGGCGCACGGCCGCGTTCGTGCCCCACGGGTCCGTCTCGTAGACGTAGCCCAGGGACACCTCCTCGCAGGACAGCCAGGTGTTCCACGGGGTCTTCCCGCCCGCGCAGTTCTGCCGGGTGTTCGACAGGACGCGGTACGCGGCCGTGATCGCGCCCGTCGACGAGAACTTCACGGCGCTCGCGCCGCCCGAGGGGTTGATCTCGGAGTTGGAGACGTAGATCCAGCCCGACCCGTCGGCGTAGCAGGCGCCGCCGTCGGGGGCGTTGTGCCAGGTGTACGACGTTCCGGAGACCGTCTGGCCGGAGCGGGCGATGACGCGGCTGGTGAAGCCGCCGGGGAGTCTGATGCCGTTGGCGTCGGGGGAGCCCAGCGCCCCGTAGGGGCCGGTGCCGGGCTGGGCCGGGGCCGCGTACGCGGCGCCGCGCCAGAGGGTTCCGCCGAACACGGCGGCCGAGCCGCCGAGGACGGCCGCACGCAGGAGGTTACGACGTTCCACTCTCACTCCAAGAGGTGTCGTACCGCCCCGTCGCCGGTCGACGACGGGGGTCGTGCGTGGGGGGCGGCATGGAACCTAGGGGAGCCGGATGGACGGGCCGTGGCCAGTTGATGGCCGCCGGACGGCGTACCTGAGAGCTGCCTGTGGGTGCCCGTGCGCCCGGTTCGAAGCTGCCAGTCGGCATTCACGCGCGCAACACCGGCATCACTCGCTTTCGCTGCGCGGGCCGGTCGACGCCCGGGCCGTGGCCCTCGCGCGGCGGCTCCGCCGACGGCAGGCGGATGACCGCGTCCAGGCCGCCCGCGGCCGAGGCGTGCAGGCTCGCCTCGCCGCCGCTCGCGTGCGCCAGACGCTGGACCAGGGACAGGCCGAGACCCGTGCCGCCCTTGGGGGCGCTCGGGGCACGCCAGAAGCGGTCGAAGGCCCGGGCGCGCTGGTCCGCGGTCATGCCGGGGCCCTCGTCGGTGATGTGCAGGTCGACCCAGGCGGGGCGCGCGTCGCGCAGGGCGCGGCGGGCGGGGACGTGGAGCCGTAGCTCGATGGTCACGGTGCTGTCGGGCGGGGAGGCGCGCAGGGCGTTGGAGAGCAGGTTGTCCACGATCTGCTCGACCCCGCCGGGGACCGCGAGGACCGGTCCGACACTGCCCGCGAACAGCACCAGGGAGACCCGCTGCCGCTCGAAGAGGGGCAGCCAGGTGCGGTGCCGTTCGGCACAGATCGCGCCCACGTCGACCGGCGTGGGCGTCGCCGAGTCCTCCTCCAGGCGGGCCATGGCCAGCAGGCCCTCCACCATCCTCGCGAGCCGGTCTGTCTCCGTCACCGCGGCCGTGAGACTGCCCAGGCCCCGGTCGGAGACGTTCGGCTCCAGGTTCTCCAGCCTCAGCCGCAACGCGGCGAGCGGCGTCTTCAGCTGGTGGGAGGCCTCGCCGGCGAACGCGCGCTGCGCGGCGAGGAGATGCGCGAGCCGGGCCGCCGTACGGTTGAACGCGGTGGCCAGCCGGCGGACCTCCGGCGGCCCCTTCGTCATCGTCACCGGCCTGGCCCGGCCGCCCTCCGCCAACTCATGGGTGGCGCGCTCCAGTTCACGGATCGGCCGCCCGGCCCAGCAGGCGATGGCGAAGCCGACCACGGCCACCGCCGTGAGCACCCCGAGCCCGCCGAGCGCCAGCAACAGCCAGACATGATGGACGCGTTCGTGCACCGTCCGCGTCGGCAGCGTCAGCCATACGGCGCCCTGGAGCCGGCCGTCGCGCTGGACCGGCCCGGCGACCGACAGGTACTCGACGCCGCCGATGGTCGACGTACGGACGTCCACCGTGGACGTGCCCCGCAGGGCGGCCGCGATGCCGGGGCGCGAGGACAGGTTCGACGACATGATGGCGGCCAGCGGATGCGAGGTGGCCAGCAGGGCGCCCGAGGCGTCCACGACGACCACCGTCCCGCCGATCCGCTCGGCGCAGTGCGCCACCCGACGCGGCAGGTCCCGCTCGGCACGGCCCGTGGTCAGGGACAGCGAGGCGTACGCCGACACCGACTCGGCCTCGTCCTTAGCCGCGCTCACCACCCGCTCGCGCTCACTGCGCGAGTACACGAAGCCCAGCGGGACCTCCAGGCACAGCAGCACGAGCGCGGCCAGTGACAGATAGCTGAGCAGCAGCCGGCGGGTCACGGCGAGGACACCTGCGGCCCGCCCGGCTCGGTCTGCACCGCCAGTCTGAACCCGACCCCGCGCAGGGTCTGGATCCACCCCGGATGCCCCAGCTTCCGGCGCAGCGAGGCGATGTGGACGTCCAGCGTCTTCGTCGGGCCCTCGTAGTGCGGGTCCCACACCCGGTCCAGGATCTGCTGCCGGGAGTAGACCGCACCCGGGTCCTCGGTGAGCAGCGCCAGCAGCTCGAACTCCTTCGGGGTGAGCGTGACGGGGATCTCGCCGACCCAGACCTGACGGGTGCGGCGGTCCACGACTAGGGGGCCGGGGGCGGTGTACGGG
>NZ_JAKEIP010000219.1 GCF_021474425.1 Streptomyces muensis
CTGGGGCACGGCGTAGGTGGCCGCGGGCTGCGGCGGCTCGGTGGGGGTGGCCGCGGACGTGGGTGTGGCGGGCGTCGCCTCGGGGGCCGGTGTGGCCGGCGTCGCCTCGGGGGCCGGTGTGGTGGGCGTCGGGTCGGCCGCCGGGGGTGGTCCGGGCTCGGTGACCAGGGCCTCGGGGGCGAGGATCAGCGGGTTGTAGGCGGCGCCCTGGCCCCCGGCCGCGGGGCTCGGGGCGCCCCTGACCGTGCCGTCGGGGTTCAGGAAGGCGGGGTCGCCGCCGGGGACCATGCCGAGTTCCTGGGCGCGGCGCTGGAGGGCGTCGGGGGCGGAGTACGCGTCGATGTCCCGCTGGAGGGACTGTTCCTCGTCGGTGAGGGACTTCGTCTCCTTCTGGAGGTCGTCGAGCCGGAACGCGCCTTCGCTGAGCGCGGAGTTCAGCACGAGGAGCCCGATGAGGCCACCGCCGAGGAGAAGGACGACGAGGAGGACGAAGGGGGCGCGGGCGGCCTGCCGGGCCCCCGAGGGGAAGAGCCGCGCGAGCCGGGCGGCCCGGCCTCTCAGTTCGGGTTTCCTACTCACTTGCCCTCCCCCGGGTCCGGTTCTCCAACTCATGGGTTTGAATACTGGACCCGGACACCCGCCCCTGCCTCCCGGCCGTCATTCGATGGACTCCCTGATGCGTTCGGCGCCCCGCAGACGCGCCGGTGCGGCGCGGCGGTTCTCGGCGACCTCTTCCTCGGTGGGAAGTTCGGCACCGCGCGTCAGCAGCTTGAGCCGGGGCTGGTACTGCTCGGGAACGACGGGCAGCCCGGGCGGCGCGGTGTTGGCGGCGCCGGCCGCGAAGACCTGCTTGACCAGCCGGTCCTCCAGCGAGTGGTACGACAGCACCGCGATCCGCCCGCCGACGGCGAGGGCCGCCACCGCGGCCGGGATCGCCCGCTCCAGCACGGAGAGCTCGCCGTTGACCTCGATGCGCAGCGCCTGGAAGGTGCGCTTGGCCGGGTTGCCGCCGGTGCGCTTGGCGGCCTGCGGCAGCGCGTCCCGGATGAGCTCCACGAGCCGCGCGCTGTTGCTGAACGGCTCCTTCTCGCGCTCGCGCACGATGGCGGCCACGATCCGCTTGGCCTGCTTCTCCTCGCCGTACGCCCGCAGGATCCGGACGAGTTCACCGGCCGGGTAGGTGTTGAGGACCTCGGCGGCGCTGACGCCGGTCGTCTGGTCCATGCGCATGTCGAGGGGGGCGTCCTGGGCGTAGGCGAAGCCGCGGTCGGCCTCGTCGAGCTGCATGGAGGAGACGCCGAGGTCGAACAGGACGCCCTGCACGCGCGCGATGCCGAGCCTTTCCAGGACGTCCGGGAGCTCGTCGTAGACGGCGTGCACGAGGGTCGCGCGTTCGCCGTACGGCGCGAGCCGCTCGCCGGACAGCCGCAGGGCCTCCTTGTCCCGGTCGAGGGCGACGAGCCGGGCCTCGGGGAACTGCTGGAGCAGGGCCTCGCTGTGGCCGCCGAGCCCGAGGGTGCAGTCGACGACCACCGCTCCGGGCCGCTGCAGCGCGGGGGCCAACAGGTCCAGGCACCGCTGGAGCATCACCGGGACATGTCGACTCTGGCTCAAGGGGCCCTCTCAGATCCGGCGGGCCGCACGCACCGCCCCGGGTCCCCGCCCTTCCCCGACGAACTGGGGAACCCCCAGTGAAGGGGAGGCCTGCCGGCGCCGGAAGCGTCAGCCGACCGGGAGCGGGAGGAGGCCGAGCCGTGCGTACGCGCCGCGCACGCGGGGAGATCTCCGGAAAATCGCCGGGGTCTCCGGGGAATTCAGTCCAGCAGGGAGTCTCGCCTCCCGCTTCGCGTCACTTTAGTCCACGGTGTCTCGCGGTCAATCAACCGGCCTGCGCGTCGCCACTGCGGGTTCCGGCCCGGCCGCCCCATGCGTGAAATCGCTCGTATGGGCGCACTCACGCCACCCCTGTGGGTTAGCTCACAACAAGACTCAATGGCGTTCTTTGTCCCCTCTCACAGCAGGACCATTTCGGACGTGACCAGTACCGTCATGGGTATGACGACTTCTGCATCGGTTCCCGCTGGTCCCGAGAGTGCGATAGTCCGCGGCACGGTCACCGACCGTCTGGTCGAGGCCAACGAGCGCTACGCCTCCGCGTTCACCGACCCGGGCATGGACGCCCGCCCCGTGCTCCACGTCGCCGTCGTCGCCTGCATGGACGCCCGGCTCGACCTGCACGCCGCGCTCGGTCTCGAACTGGGCGACTGTCACACCATCCGCAACGCCGGCGGTGTCGTCACCGACGACGTGATCCGCTCCCTGACCATCAGCCAGCGAGCGCTGGGCACCCGCAGCGTCGTCCTGATCCACCACACCGGCTGCGGCCTGGAGAGCCTCACCGAGGACTTCCGGCACGAACTGGAGGACGAGGTCGGCCAGCGGCCCGCCTGGGCGGTGGAGTCCTTCCGGGACGTCGACCAGGACGTGCGGCAGTCGATGCAGCGCGTGCGCACCTCACCGTTCCTGGTGAGCACGGACGACGTCCGGGGCTTCGTCTTCGACGTGAAGACGGGTCTGCTGCGCGAGATCGACCCCGCGTAACCCTCCGCCTCAGCTGTCGTTTCGCTGTCAATTCGGGCTGCGGGCTGCACAAAAGGCCCTAAGCCATGACATATCGCGGACGGTTGTCCACAGTCGAGTGACACGAATCGGTAACGGCAGCAAGAATGCGAGTGTGGCAACACGCGGAACTTCTCCCGCGTGGTGTCCGTGTTCCAGGGGTGGGCCGGTCCGCATCGCGTCGGCCCGGAAAGAACGGGCCGAGGAGGGCCGGGTGACGACCTATGACGATCGAGCGAGCCTCACTGATCTGACCGCCACTGTGGAGCGTGTCCGCAGTTCGGTGGAGGGTGTGATCGAGGGCAAGCCCGAGGTCGTACGGCTTTCGCTGACCGTACTGCTCGCCGAGGGACATCTTCTGATCGAGGACGTCCCCGGCGTGGGCAAAACCATGCTGGCCAAGACACTGGCGCGGTCCATCGACTGCACGGTCCGGCGTATCCAGTTCACGCCCGACCTGCTGCCGTCCGACATCACCGGTGTGTCCATCTGGGACCAGCAGCGCAAGGACTTCGAGTTCAAGCCCGGCGCGATCTTCGCGCAGATCGTGATCGGCGACGAGATCAACCGCGCCTCGCCGAAGACGCAGTCCGCGCTGCTGGAGTCCATGGAGGAGCGCCAGGTCACGATCGACGGCCAGACCTACGAGCTGCCGAGCCCCTTCATGGTGGTGGCCACGCAGAACCCGGTCGAGATGGAGGGCACCTATCCGCTGCCCGAGGCCCAGCGCGACCGCTTCATGGCCCGTGTCTCGGTCGGCTACCCCAGCGTGGAGGCCGAACTGCAGATGCTGGACGTGCACGGCGGGGTCTCGCCGCTGGAGGACCTCCAGCCGGTGGCGCACGCGCACGACATCGTGAAGCTGATCGACGCCGTCCGTGGCGTCCATGTCGCCGAGCCGGTGCGGCGGTACGCGGTGGAGCTGGTCGCCGCCACCCGCACCCACCCGGACCTCAGACTCGGCGCCTCCCCGCGCGCGACGCTGCACCTGCTGCGCGCGGCGAAGGCGTCGGCGGCGCTGAGCGGCCGGGAGTACGCGCTGCCGGACGACGTGCAGGCCCTCGCGGTGGCCGTCCTGGCCCACCGCCTGCTGCCCACCGCACAGGCCCAGCTGAACCGCCGTACCTCCGAGCAGGTCGTCCAGGAGATCCTCCAGCGCACCCCGGTGCCCGCCGCGCCCCACCAGCAGAGCGGCTTCGGCGGCCTGGGCCGCGGCACCGCGGTGTACGGCCAGCAGCCGCCACGGAGGCTCGGATGACCTCCGGTGGGACCGGGCAGGCGGAGGCGGACCGCGGCGAGAAGAGCGGGATCCGCACCGCACTGGCCGGTCTGACCACGCGTGGCCGCTCCTTCCTGGCCGCCGGGATCGCGGCGGGCGTCTGCGCCTACGTCCTCGGCCAGAGCGACCTGCTGCGCGTCGGCCTGCTGCTGGCGGTGCTCCCGCTGGTGTGCGCGACGGTGCTGTACCGCACCCGCTACCGGGTCGCGGGCAGCCGAAGGCTCTCCCCCGCGCGCGTGCCCGCCGGCAGCGAGGCCCGCGTCCATCTGCGGATGGACAACGTCTCCCGGCTGCCCACGGGCCTGCTGATGCTCCAGGACCGGGTGCCCTACGTCCTCGGGCCGCGCCCGCGCTTCGTCCTGGACCGGGTGGAGGCGGGCGGCCGCCGCGAGGTGTCCTACCGGGTCCGCTCCGACCTGCGCGGACGCTATCCGCTCGGCCCGTTGCAGCTACGCCTGAGCGACCCGTTCGGCATGTGCGAGCTGACCCGCTCCTTCTCGACGTACGACACGCTCACGGTCATCCCACGCGTGGAGCCGCTCGCGCCGGTGCGCTTCAGCGGCGAGGCGAAGGGGTACGGCGACGGCCGGCAGCGCTCGCTGGCGCTGGCCGGCGAGGACGACGTGATCCCGCGCGGGTATCGCTACGGCGACGACCTGCGCCGCGTCCACTGGCGCTCCACCGCGCGCTACGGCGAGCTGATGGTGCGCCGCGAGGAGCAGCCGCAGCGCGCCCGCTGCACGGTGCTGCTGGACACCCGGGGCCCGGCCTTCGAGGGCGCGGGGCCGGACTCGGCCTTCGAGTGGGCGGTGTCGGGTGCGGCGTCCGTGCTGGTCCACATGCTCGAACGGGGCTTCTCCGTCCGGCTGTTGACCGACACCGGCAGCTCGGTGCCCGGCGAGGGCGCCGATGGGTTCGCGGGCGCGAGCCAGGAGTCGGCGGACGCGGCCGGGCTGATGATGGACACCCTCGCGGTGATCGACCACTCCGACGGCACGGGTCTGTCGCGGGCGTACGACGTGCTGCGCGGCGGCAACGAGGGGCTGCTGGTCGCCTTCTTCGGCGACCTCGACGAGGAGCAGGCTGCGGTGGCCGCCAAGATGCGCCAGCGCAGCGGGGGCGCGGTGGCCTTCGTGCTGGACAGCGGGGCGTGGGTGCGGGAACCGACCGATGTGTCCGGCGCGTTGGACAGGAGCGAGGAGCGGCTGAGGATGCTGCGGGAGGCCGGCTGGACGGCCCTGAGCGTGCCGCGGGGCGCCTCGCTGGACGAGCTGTGGCGCCAGGCGGACCGAGCGCGTACGGACGCGGTCGCGGCCGGTGGCACGCGGGGCGAGGGGGGACGGTCATGAGCGGGCGGACGCGGATGGCGCTGTGCGCCGCGGCGGCCACACTGATGGCGTCCTGCGCCCTGCTGCCGCTGGTCTCCCCGGTCACCTGGCTGATCCAGGCGTTCTTCCTGCTGGCGATCCAGACGGGCGTGGGCATGGCGACCCGGCGCGTGCCGCTGGCCCGCCCGCTGACGGTGGCGGTGCAGGCCCTGGTCGCCCTGATGCTGCTGACCATGGTCTTCGCCAACAAGCAGGCGATCATCGGGGTGATCCCCGGCCCGGAGGCCTTCCGTCATTTCGGCGACCTGCTGCAGGCGGGCGCGGACGACGTCAGCCGGTACTCGATCCCGGCGCCGCTGTCGGACGGCATCCGGCTGATGCTCATCGGCGGTGTCCTGGTCATCGGTCTGGCGGTGGACACACTCGCGGTGACGTTCCGCAGCGCCGCACCGGCCGGGCTGCCGCTGCTGGCGCTGTACTCGGTGGCCGCGGGGCTGGCCGACGGCGCCGGGGACTGGCTGTGGTTCCTGGTCGCCGCGGCGGGCTATCTCATGCTGCTGCTGGCCGAGGGGCGCGACCGGCTCTCGCAGTGGGGCCGGGTCTTCGGCGGGGCCCCGCGGGGAGCGGGCGGCGATGCGACCGGCGCGGTGGCACCGGTGCGCACCGGACGGCGTATCGGCGCGGTCGCGCTGGGCATCGCCCTGGTGGTGCCGGTCGCGCTGCCCGCGATGAACGGCGGCCTGCTGGACGCCGCGGGCACCGGTGTGGGCTCCGGCAGCGGGAGCGGCGGCACGATCTCCGCGGTGAACCCGCTGGTGTCGCTGCGCGACAGTCTGAACGTGGAGGAGGACCGCGAGGTCCTGACCCTCAGGACCGACACGGCCGACCTGTCGAACCTGTATCTGCGGATCGTGTCCCTCGACGACTTCGACGGCACCACCTGGCAGCCGTCCAAGCGCAACATCCAGGCCGTGCCCGACGAGTTCCCGACGCCCTTCGGCCTCGGTCCGGACGTCAAGCGCACCCAGGTCGAGACGACCATCTCGGCCGCGGACTGGTACGCCCAGAACTGGCTGCCGATGCCGTACCCGCCGAGCGGCGTGGACATCACGGGCAACTGGCGGTACGAACCGCTGGGCATGACGGTCGTCGGCGACCGCCGTCAGACCACGCGCGGGGCGACGTACACCGTGCGCAGCCTCGACGTACAGCCGACGGCGGAGCAGCTGGCGAACGCTCCGGAGCCGCCCTCCGCCCTGAAGCGCGAGTTCACGGAGCTCCCCGACTCACTGCCCTCGGTGGTCGCCCGGACCGCGCGCGAGGTCACCGAGGGGGCGACCAGCCACTACGAGCAGGCCGTCAAGCTTCAGGAGTACTTCGCCATCACGGGCGGCTTCCAGTACGACACCAACGTCAGGGTCGGCAGCGGCCGGGAGGCCATAGCCCGCTTCCTGAAGGACAAGCAGGGATTCTGCGTCCACTTCTCCTTCGCGATGGCGGCGATGGCCCGCTCGCTGGGCATACCGGCCCGGGTAGCGGTGGGCTTCGCGCCCGGTACCCCACAGAGCGCCAGCTCGGTCTCGGTGGGGCTGAGGGACGCCCACGCGTGGCCGGAGCTGTACTTCGAGGGCGTGGGCTGGACCCGCTTCGAGCCGACGCCGACCCGTGGCTCGGTACCGGAGTACACCCAGTCGGACTCGCCCGGCTCCACGCTGCCGGACGTGGCACGGCCCACGCAGTCGGCCAGCACGGGCCCCTCCGCCTCGCCCTCCGCCAGCGAGAGCTGCGCGGGTCGCAACCCCGAGCTGTGCGCGAGCGAGTCCCCGGCGGCCGCACCGGCCACGGACGACGACGGACCGAAGTGGTACCTCGCGCTGGCCTGGGCGCTCGGTGGAGCCGCGGCGCTGCTGATCCCGTTGGCGCCGATGCTGTGGCGGCAGCGGACGAGAGCGAAACGGCTGGGAGGGCATGGCCGCACACAGGCCGACGTGTCGCTGCACGCCTTGGCGGTCTGGCAGGAACTGACGGACACGGCCTGGGACTTCGGCATCGCCCCGGACGACTCCCAGACGCCCCGTAAGGCCGCCGCCCGTATCGTGCGGCTGGGCCACCTCGACCCGGCGGCCGCGGCCTCGGTGCACCGGGTGGCCGACGCGGTGGAACAGGTCCTGTACGCACCCAGTCCCCGCCCGGTGGCAGGCCTCGCGGAGGATGTCCGCGGCGTGGCGTCCCAGCTCGGGTCCAAGGCCGACCGGACGACCAGGCTGCGCGCCGTACTGGCTCCACGCTCCAGCGTGCGGGTGGTGTGGGCGCTGTCGGACTGGTGGATCACCGTCAAGCAGCGGGCCGCCGCGGCCCGACCGACGCTGCGCCGGCCGTCCAGTCCGGGTCAGCGGGGGTGACGGTGGGCTGAGGGGGCTGGGCGGGCACAGCCCCGGCCCACGCCCCCTCCCGGAAGCCGCCACTGCTCAGCGCAGGCTCGCGCTCTCGACCGCTCAGGCCCGCACTCTCGACCCGCTCAGGCGCTGATCTACGTCAGCAGGCATACGTCAGGGGGTGGCCACCCACCGGTGGTCACCCCCTGCGTCGGTATGGGAGCTGCTTGTCGAGCTAATGGCCGCCCTGTTCGTCGCGGCGGCGCTGCCAGCGCTCTTCGATGCGGTCCATCATGGAGCGCTTCTGGCGTGGCTGGCGGCGGGCCTGCTGGCCGCCGGCGGGCTGTTCGCCCGGCTTGGGGGCCTTGCGCCAGCCGGTCACGGCGAGTACCGCACAGCCCAGCATGACGAGGAAGCCCACCACGCTGAGCCAGACCTGCTTGGCGACCATTCCAGCCATGAGGAGCGCGATACCTACGAGGAAGCCCGCGACCGCCTGGTAGACCCGTCGCCGGGTGTACGTACGCAGCCCGCTTCCCTCAAGCGCTGTCGCGAACTTGGGATCTTCGGCGTACAGCGCTCGCTCCATCTGCTCGAGCATTCGCTGCTCGTGCTCCGAGAGCGGCACGGAGTCCTCCTCATCGTGCAGTCGCCGGGGCGACCCGGGGGGTCCCTTCAGGATAGGCAGGGAATCGCCCCCGTGAAACCCGCCCCTCTACGCCAATTGGCCAACCGGGCTCCGCCATGGACGTCCCGGCTCGCTGAGATCTGCATTCCCCAGCGGCCGACTCGTCATGCCGGAACGGTCTCCCTCGATCATACGGCGCCGAGCGTCCGATCGGGGGGCCTGTGGCGTACTCCATGTGCAGCCAAGTCCCTGATCAACGGCGCGCGCCCGGGGTCCGCCCGCGGATGGCACGGTGGGTGGCTCAGGCTCCGGCGGTCTCCCCCGTCTCGCCGAGCACGTGCAGCTGGGTGGCGACGGAGTGGAAGGCGGGCAGCTCGGCGGCCGCCTCCTCCAGCTTCAGCAGCGCCTCCAGGGCGCCCGGCTCGGTGTCCACCAGGACCCCGGGGACGAGGTCGGCGAAGACGCGGACGCCGTGCACGGCGCCGACGGTGAGGCCGGCGCCCTCGACCAGCGCGGTGAGCTGCTCGGCGGTGAAACGGCGCGGCACCGGGTCGCCCTGGCCCCAGCGGCCGTCCGGATCCTGGAGGGCCTGCTTGGCCTCCTTGAAGTGACCAGCCAGGGCCCGCGCCAGCACCGCTCCGCCCAGACCGGCGGCGAGCAGGCTGAGGACGCCCTCGGTGCGCAGGGCGGCGACCGCGTTGCGGACCCCCTCGGCGGGGTCGTCGACGTATTCCAGGACGCCGTGGCACAGCACGACGTCGTACCCGCCGCGCTCGACCACGTCGAAGAGGCCGTGGGCGTCGCCCTGGACGCCCGTCACCCGGTCGGCGACCTCGGCCTCGGCGGCGCGCCGCTCCAGGGCGAAGAGCGCGTTCGGGCTGGGGTCGACCACGGTGACGCGGTGGCCGAGGCGGGCGAGGGGCACCGCGAAGTTGCCGCTGCCGCCCCCGGTGTCGAGGACGTCGAGCGCCTGGCGACCCGTGGCCTTCACACGGCGGTCCAGGGCGTCCTGGAGGACCTCCCAGACCACGGCGGTACGGAGGGCGGCGCGGGGCCGCATAGGGTCCGACACGGCAGTTGACTCCTCGACGCGGCACCGCCACTTGCACGGCGGAGCGAACGGGCTGTCTCCCCGGCCCGGGTCACGGGCGGGAAGGCTTCAGGCGCCCTCCACCCTATTGCCTGCGGCGGCCCGACCGGCCATCACGGTGCCGCACGAGGCCGCCACGCCCCGTCCGGCGAAACGAGGCCCGCCCCGTGTGACGAGACGGGCCCCGGTCGGGCCGGCTCGCCGTCAGCCCGCGTCCGGCATGTCGTCGCGCGTGTGACGCGGGCCGCCGTCCTCCTCCCCGTCCGCGTCCGGTCGCGGCTGTGGCAGGACCGGCTGGAGCACCAGCATCCGCTCGACGAGGCGCAGGAACATCGCCACGTCGCGTATCAGGTCGTCGGCGTCCCGACGGCTGGCCGCGCCTTGGATGCCCGCCTCGGCCCGGGCGCGGCGCCGGGCCCCGGAGGCGAACAGCGCGCTCCACTCGGCGAGTTCGGGCGCGATCTCGGGGAGCACTTCCCATGCGCTCCGGATGCGGGCACGGCGCCTTGGCGTGGGTTCCGGGCGCCCCCGCGCGGCGAGTACGGCGGCGGCGATGCGCAGGGCGGAGAGGTGTGCCGTGGCATAGCGCTCGTTCGACGTTTCCAGAACGGCGGCCTCGTCGAGTCCGGCACGGGCCTGGGCGAGCAGGTCGAGGGCGGCGGGCGGGGCCGTGGCCCGGCGGAGCACGGGGTGCACGTCGCTCGCCGGGCCGGTCAGTGAGGGGGCAGGGCCGGTGGCGCCGCGCCGACGGGCGGCTGCTGCGTGATAGCTGGCCATGACGAACCTCCTGTCGTCTGTGTGACGGCATGCCCGCTACGGGATGCCGTATGTGCCCATCGTGAGGTATGGCACTGACAATCCGTTCTGACCTGGGCTTTTGCATCGATCGAGCGTTCGGGCTAACTTTTGCACTGACCAGTCAGTTCAAAAGAGGGGGCAGGGATGGGGGGAACCGTGGCCGCGGTCGGCGTCACGGCCCACGGCCTCGGGCTCGAAGGGCCCCGCGGATGGGCGTTCCGCGGGGTCTCCTTCGAGGCGGAGGCCGGTTCGCTGATCACGATCGAGGGGCCGTCCGGTACGGGCCGTACCTGTCTGCTGCTCGCGCTCACGGGGCGGATGAAGCCCACGGAGGGCTCCGCCGCCGTGGGCGATGCCGTGCTGCCCAGGCGTATGGCGGCGGTGCGGCGGGTGAGCGCCTTGGCCCATGTCCCGGGTGTGACCGACCTGGACCCGGCTCTGACCGTCGCCGAGCACCTCCACGAACGGGCGCTGCTTCAGCGGCGGTTCGGCGACTCGGTGCGCGGGCTGCTGCGCCGGCCGGGCGAGCGCGGGGACGAGGAGCGGCGGCGGATCGACGCCGCGCTGAAGGCGGCGGGCCTGGACCGGGAGTCCCTGCCCAAGGGCTCCCGTACGGCGGTACGGGATCTGGAGCGGCTGGAGGCGCTGCGGCTGTCCGTCGCGCTGGCCCTGATCGCGAGCCCGCGCGTGCTCGGCGTCGACGACACCGACCTCAAGCTCTCCGACGCCGAACGGGCCGAGGTCTGGGCGCTGTTGAAGTCCATCGCCGAGGCCGGGACCACGGTCGTGGCGGTGTGCAGCGAGGCCCCCGACGGCACCGTCAAGGTGTCCACCGACCCGCAGGGCGACGCCCGGGAATCCGACGGAAAGGAGGCCGCCGATGCGCTCGCCGAGGCTGGCCGCGCTTGAGCTGAGGCGCTTCGGCCGGGGGAAGCTGCCGCGCGCCGCCCTGGTCGCGCTGCTGGTGCTGCCCCTGCTCTACGGCGCCCTGTACCTGTGGTCGTTCTGGGACCCGTACGGCCGTCTCGACCGCATCCCCGTGGCCCTTGTGAACGACGACAAGGGGGCACGCGTCGGCGACAAGGAGCTCGCCGCCGGCGACGACATCACCAAGGGGCTGCGCGAGAGCGACGTCTTCGACTGGCGGGAGGTGAGTGCCGCCGAGGCCGAGAAGGGCGTCGAGGACGGCACCTACTACCTGTCGCTGACCATGCCGGCCGACTTCAGTGAGCGGATCGCCTCCAGCGCGGGTGACTCGCCGGAGACGGGCGCCCTTCAGGTGCGTACGAACGACGCGAACAACTACATCGTCGGGCAGATCTCACGGACGGTCTTCAGCGAGGTGCGCGAGGCCGCGTCCACGAAGGCGTCGCGGTCGTTCCTGGACAAGATCTTCGTGTCGTTCTCCGACATCCACGGCAAGACGGTCAAGGCCGCGAGCGGCGCCGACAAGCTCGAAGGCGGCATCGGAAAGGCGGAGAAGGGCTCCAAGGACCTCGCCGACGGGCTGAAGGAGGCCAAGAACGGCAGCGGCAAGCTGTCCACGGGCCTGAAGAAGCTCAACAAGGGCGCGGGCGACCTGGAGAGCGGCTCCCGGCAGGTCGCCGAGGGGACGCGGACGCTCGCGGACCGGGTCAACGGAGTCGACAAGAAGATCGGCCCGTTCCTCCAGGACAACGAGAAGACCATCGGGGACACCGCCAGGCTGGTCGCCGACACCTCCAAGGCGATCCGCGACAACCTCGACGACCTGGTGGAGCACGCTCCGGGCGCCGCCCGGGACGCCCATGCGGCCTCCGACGTGCTGAACGGCGTCTACGAGGCGCGCTGCGAGAAGGCGGTCCTGCCCGACCCGGCCTGCGCCGACCTGAAGAAGGCCAAGGCGGCGGCCGCGGACGTGGCGACGATCGCCGACGATCTCAACACACTGGTCGCCGACCACGACGGCGACCTGAAGAAGCTCGACAAGAACCTCGCCACCCTCCAGAAGCAGTCCCAGGCGCTCGCCGACCACGCACCGCGGCTCTCCGAGGACCTCGACGACGCCGTCACCCGGATCAACAAGCTGAACCAGGGCGCCGCCAAGGTCGCCGCGGGCGCCAAGAAGCTGCACTCCGGCCTTGGCTCGGCCAGGACCGGCGCGGCGGACCTGGACACCGGCGTGGGCGAGCTCAAGACCGGCGCGGTCGACCTCAACGGCGGCATCTACAAGCTCGTCGACGGCTCCGGGAAGCTCTCGGACGGGCTGCACGACGGCGCCGAGCAGATCCCGGACTACGACAAGAAGGCCCGCGAGCAGCGCACCGAGGTCATGTCCGACCCGGTCCAGCTCGTCTCCCGGGACATGCACAAGGCGGCCAACTACGGCACCGGGTTCGCCCCGTACTTCATCCCGCTGTCCCTGTGGGTGGGCGCCATGGTGGCGTACATGCTGATCTCGCCGATGAACCGCCGCGCGCTCGCCGCGGGCGCCTCGGCCTGGCGGATCGCGCTGGCCGGCTGGCTGCCCGTGGTGGCGATCGGGGTGCTGCAGACCGTGGCGCTGATGTCGGTGCTGCACTGGGCGATCGGCCTCGAGATGGCGCGGGCGGCCGGGACGGTGGGCTTCCTGTTCCTGGTGACGGCGTGCTTCTCGGCGATCGTGCAGTGGCTGAACGCGCGCTTCGGCGCGGCGGGCCGGATCCTCGTCCTGGCCCTGCTGATGCTCCAGTTGACGTCCGCGGGCGGCACGTACCCCGTTCAGACCAGTCCGGGCTTCTTCAACGCGCTCCACCCGTTCCTGCCGATGAGCTACGTCGTGGAGGCGCTCAGGCGGCTCATCACGGGCGGCGGGCTCGAACCGGTGTGGCACGCGTGCGTGGTGCTCGTCGCCTTCACCGCGGGCGCGGTCGCGCTGACCGCGCTGTCGGCCCGGCGCCGGCAGGTGTGGACGCTCGACCGGCTGCACCCGGAGCTGACCCTGTGAGCGCGCGCGGGACAATCAGGGCCATGGAAAGCAGCAACGCCGCGTCGGGCGGCAGCACACGCCGTGAGGCCACCCGGCAGAAGCTCTACGAGGCGGCCGTCACGCTCATCGCCGAACAGGGCTTCTCCGCCACCACCGTCGACGAGATCGCCGAGCGGGCCGGGGTGGCGAAGGGCACCGTCTACTACAACTTCGCCAGCAAGTCGGTCCTCTTCGAGGAGTTGCTGCGGCACGGAGTGGGACTCCTCACGGCCTCCCTCAGGGAGGCGGCCGAGAAGACCGCCCGGGACGGCGGCACCAAGGTGGACGCCCTGGACGCGATGGTCCGCGCGGGGCTGGTCTTCATCGACCGCTACCCGTCCTTCACCCAGCTCTACGTCGCCGAGCTGTGGCGGACGAACCGGACCTGGCAGTCCACGCTGATGGTGGTCCGGCAGCAGGCCGTGGCGGTCGTCGAGGGCGTGCTGCGCGAGGGCGTGGAGAGCGGCGAGTTCAGCGAGGAGATCGACGTCCCGCTGACCGCCGCGGCGTTGGTCGGCATGGTCCTGGTGGCCGCGCTCGACTGGAAGTCGTTCCAGCCGGAGCGCTCCTTGGACGACGTGCACGCGGCGCTGTCCCGGCTGCTGCAGGGCCGAGTGAGCGGGCGCCGCTGAAGCCGCGGTGTCGTGCGCCGGGGGACGGCCGGCACACGAAAGCGCCGGTCCGAAAGTGGCCGCGTCCCCCGCGGGCCACTCTCGAACCGGCGCCTTCTCGTGCTCCCCCGTTCCCCGTTTCCCCCGTACTC
>NZ_JAKEIP010000220.1 GCF_021474425.1 Streptomyces muensis
CTCCCACCCCGCGAAGCCCTCCGCCTCCGCATCCGCTGGGTGCAGGAGCTGCAGGTGCGGCTCGTGCGCGAGGTGGCGCGGCGGCTGGGGATCCCGGGCGAGCGCGTCGGGCTGTTGCGGTGGTCGGAGCTGGTCGCCGTGCTGGGCGGCGGGGCCGTGCCGGGCGACCTGCACGCACGCGTGCCGCGAGCCGAGTCGCCCCCACTGCCGGACGCGTTCCGGCTCGCGGACGGTCAGGTCGTCGCCGACCGCGAGGGCGGCCGGGGCGAGGGCCTGCGGGGCGTGTCCGCCGGCCGCGCCGTCGGCACCGTGTGGGACGGGACGGGGCCCCGGCCGGCGGACGCCGTGCTGGTCGTGCGCACCCTGGACCCCGCGCTCGCCCCGCTGCTGCCCGGCCTCACCGGTCTGGTCGCCCAGACCGGCAGTCCGTTGTCCCATCTGGCCGTCCTGGCAAGGGAGTTCGGCCTCCCCACGGTCGTCGGCGCCTCGGACGCGGTACGCCGCTTCCCGCCGGGCTCCCGGCTCACCGTCGACGGGACCGCCGGTGACGTACGACTGGGGGACGCGTCATGAGAAGGATCGCGTACGTCTTCGGAGCGCTGGTCGCCACCGGCGCGGGCACCTATCTGATCGTCTATCTCTATCGGTGGCAGTGGCAGCGGGCGATGATCTGCGGGGTGTTGCTGCTGGTCGTCGAGGTGATGCTGTTCGGCCTGGTGACGCTGGGGCGGCTGAACCGGATCGAGGAGCGGCTGCGCGACACCGACCGGCGACAACGGGAGCTGGACGCCCGCACGGAGGACGTGCTGACGCGGCTGCGGGAGCCGGCCGCGGCGCGCGAGGAGACACGGTTCCGCTGGCTGGAGGACCCTGCGGAGCGGTCGTACGTCTTCGTGCCGGTGCTGATGGTCGCCGGGGTGGCGCTGTCCGGGCTCGCCTGGGTGGTGCAGAAGATCGCGACGGCCACGGGCAGACCCGCCGAGCGGCGCCTGGCCGGGCGGCTGGCCGTCCTCGCCGCACCCGACCCGGCGTCCACCTCTGCCCCCTCGACCGATCCAGCCGATCCGGCCGCCCCGGACGACCTGGACGACCTGCCCCCGCTGGGCGCCGGGACCTCTCGGGGCCGTACCGCACGCCGGACCACCGTCGCCGCCCTCTGCGCCGCCCTGCTCGGCGCGCTGATCGTGGGGCTCGCCGACCTCACCCAGACCCGGGGGGAGGAGGCCAACGACAGTGAGGCGACCTCCGTGGTCGTCCAGGTCGATCTGCGGGGCACGGACCTGTCGGCCGCGCGGCGCACGCTCGCCGCCCAGCAGATCTGGGCGGCCTGCCGGGACTCCACGGCCATTCCGCTGCGCCACGTGGCCCTGGGCGATCTGGGCGACGGCATGTTCGCCGGGGTCGTACGGCCCGCGCTCACCGAGCACGACCTGATGCGGCTGCGCGGCTGCCTGGAGGACGCGACCCTGGAGCGGGCCCACCTCACGGTGGTCGCCGTGGGCGACGCGGACGCGGACGACGACTGAGCAACCCCGAGCGTGTCCACAGCGGGCGACCGAGCGGGGGCGTGAGATGCGGCGAACGTGAAATGCGGCGAACGTGAGATACATCGCATAAAACGGACAAAGCACCTATTGATCACAGACCCAGGGGTACTCTGCCAACTGCGCCCTCGTCCCCTAGTCCCCCGGGTCGCTCATGGCTGTTCTCACCGCAACTCTGCCCCGCCCTGCCCTCCGCCGCCCGCTCTCCCAGCGCGCCCCGCGGATTCTCCTGGGCATCCTGATCGGCTACCTCGTTCTGTGGGCCGCGGGCGCAGGCAGCATCCTCGGCCTGTCGTACCTGGCCCGCCAGGAGACCCCGGCCCCCGTCGGCACCCGCTCCGTCCAGGGCGTGAACCACTTCCAGCCGGTGGACGGCGACGGCCGCCTGTGGCGCGGCTCCGCCCCCTCCCCCGCCGGTTACCGGGCGCTGGCGAGCATGGGCATCACCACCGTGGTCGACCTGCGCGCCGAGAACCTGAGCGCGACCGAGCTGGCCGAACCGGGCGAGGCCGGGCTGAAGGCCGTACGCATGCCGATCCGCGACGGACAGACGCCGTCGCCGCAGCAGGTGCAGAACTTCCTGCGCACCGTCTCCTCGGCCTCCGGCCCGGTGTTCGTGCACTGCGGCGCGGGCGTCGGCCGTACGGGCGCGATGGTCGCCGCCTACCTCGTGAAGACCGGCGAGGAGTCGCCGTCGCAGGCGGTCCGGCGCAACCTCGCGGTCGGACCGCCGTCGATCGAGCAGATCTACTACGGGCTGAACCTCAGCCCGGCCAAGGCGGAGCAGCCTCCGCTGCCGGTGGTGGTCATCAGCCGCCTGGTGGACGCTCCGCGGCGCATGATGTCGTACCTGTAGGCACGTACAGCAAGGACGGCCGGCAGGCACCCCCAGCGAACACGCCTAGGGCTTGCGCCCCACCGCCCCGTACCCGGGAATGACCCCGTCGTCCTGCCCGGGTACCGGCTCCCCCAGCTCGGGGTGCCAGTGGTGCGGCACCTCGACGCCGGGCTCGACGAGTTCGAGGCCGTCGAAGAAGCGGGTGAACTCCTCGCGGGAGCGCAGGGCCAGCGTGACACCGGCCGCCTTCAGCTTCTCGGTCGCCGCCTTCGACTCCTCGGGAGTGAAGTCGGCGGTCGCGTGGGACACCACCAGGTAGCTGCCCGAGGGGAGTTCGGACAGCAGCCGGCGGACCAGTTCGTGCGCGCCGTCCTCGTCGGAGACGAAGTGCAGCAGCGCGACGAGGGAGAGGGCCACCGGACGGCTCAGGTCCAGGATCTTCCGGGCGCCTTCGAGGATGGCGTCCGGATCACGCACGTCGGCCTGCAGATACTCGGTGACGCCCTCGTCCGTGCCACGCAGCAGGGCGGCCGCGTGGGCCAGCACGATGGGGTCGTTGTCGCAGTAGACGACGCGCGCGTCGGGGGCGATCCCCTGGGCGATCTGATGCAGGTTCGGCTCGGTCGGGATCCCGGTGCCGATGTCCAGGAACTGGCGTACGCCGTTCTTGGCGAGCCAGCGGGTGGCGCGGTGCATGAACGCGCGGTTGACCCGCGCCATCACCGGGACGCGCGGGTCGAGGGTGAGCATCTGCTGTCCCATGGCCTCGTCGACGGGGTAGTTGTCCTTGCCGCCGAGATACCAGTCGTACATCCGCGCGGGATGCGGCTTGCTGGTGTCGATCGCAGTCATGAGGCACTCCGTAACACGCAATGGATTATCAACTAAGCACCAAGTCAAGGTAGTTGTGATGCGGTTCAGGAAAATGGCCAAGCGGCTCAGGAGAGAAGGAAGTCCGCCTCCCCCGCCTTGGCGCCCTCGATGAACGCCGTCATCTCGTCCGGGGTGTAGATCAGCGCCGGTCCGTCCGGGTCGGTCGACTGACGGACGGCGATCCGGCCGTCGGCGAGCTTCATCGCCTCCAGGCAGTTGCCTCCGTTGCCGCCGCTCCACGGCTTGTGCCAGCCTTCGCTGCCCAAGTCCCGCGCGGGCATGCCGTTGTAGACGCGTATGCGCGGCTTGATGCGATCCATTCACAGCTCCTTGCGGAGATCCCGGAGGATCCCCTTCGTGCGATGTGCCGTAGCGGCCTGCGCCGCCATGCGGTCCATGACCTCAAGGTGGGTGGCCACCTCGGTGCGCGCGTCGAGGTAGACGGCGCCGGTCAGGTACTCGCTGTAGACCATGTCCGGCAGTTCTGACATGGCAAATCGGAACAGCACGAAGGGCCCGTACGTGCCGGGGTGCGGCCCGTTCGCGAACGGGGCCACCTGCAACGTCACGTTGGGCAGCTTCGTGGCCTCGAGCAGCCGGTCGATCTGGGCACGCATCACCTCCGGGCCGCCCACCTGGCGGCGCAGTACGGTCTCGTCCATCACGACCCACAGCCGGGGTGCGTCCTCCCGGGTGAGCAACTGCTGGCGTTGCATGCGCAGGGCGACATGGCCCTCGATGTCGTCGGGGCTGGTCTGGCCGATGGCGCCCGATCTCAGCACTCCGCGCGCGTACTCCTCGGTCTGGAGCAGACCGGGCACGAAGTGGGGGTCGTAGGACCGGATCAGGCTGGCGGCGCCCTCCAGGCTGACGTACATCGAGAACCAGCCGGGCAGGATGTCGTGGAACCGCTGCCACCAGCCGGGTTTGTTGGCCTCCTCGGCCAGCTGCACGAAGGCGTCGGCCTCCTCGTCGGAGATGCCGTAGGCCTTCAGGAGCAGCTGGAGGTACGGGATCTTCAGCCCGACCTCGGCCATCTCCATACGGCGGACCGTGGCGGGGGCGACGCGCAGGACGCGGGCGGCCTCCTCGCGCTTGAGCCCGGCACGTTCACGCAGGTCGAGCAGGCGCCGACCGAGGACGACCTGGCCGACCGTAGGCGCGGACCGCGGCTCGCTCACGCTCCACCTCCACGAGACGAAATCCC
This sequence comes from Streptomyces muensis, assembly GCF_021474425.1. Lineage (GTDB taxonomy): Bacteria > Actinomycetota > Actinomycetes > Streptomycetales > Streptomycetaceae > Streptomyces > Streptomyces muensis. The sequence continues at coordinate 4,463 of NZ_JAKEIP010000220.1, forward strand.
ATCGACTGAACCTGACAGCCGGCTGAATCCTGACAGCCTGAATCCTGACAGGCTGGCTGAATCCTGACAGGCCGACGGCGCCATTCGAAGACCTATTCGAGGACCTCGGCAGAGCCCGGCCGAGCCTCGGTGATCCCAACTGGCGCCGTTCGACATGCTGTTGCCAGCAGTGTGCCACGGCCTTCCAGAGAGTCACACAGCACTCTGCAATTTTCAGAGTGACACTTGCCAAGTGTTCACGGCGGGGCGATAGTGGCAAGCGTGATTCCGTCCCCGCCCTTAGGAACAGACGCCGCCGCGGCCCCCCACGGCCTCGGTGCCGCCCCGGCCGTCGGGCCCCAGCGGGGCGCCGCCGCCGAGCGCCGGTTCCGCTTCGAACTGGCCGCGCATCCGGGTTCGCCCGCGCAGGCCAGACGCCTGACCAAGGCGCGGCTGAACGGCTGGGCGGTGTGCGAGGACACCTGCGACACGGCGGCTCTGGTCGTGTCCGAGCTGGTCACCAACGCGATCGTGCACACCGCGAGCGAGCACATCGTGTGCGAGCTGCGTGACGGCGCCGATCTGGTGCGAATAGCCGTACGCGACGAAGGGTGCGCGCCGGGTGAACCGCACCCGCTGGCCGCGCGGCCCGAGGACGAGCACGGCAGGGGGCTGCTCCTCATCGACGCGCTCTGCCATGCGTGGGGAGCCCATGAGCAGGGGTCCGGTCTTGTGGTCTGGGCCGATCTGGCCCGCGCCGCCGGGTTCTCCTGCACTTCCGGTGCCGACGCCTGCACCGGGCCGTACAACGACCTCGGGTGGGGGTCCCGGCCGAAGCCGGGGTCGGCCGGGGGTTCGGGTGACGAGGACGAGACGCAGGCGCGGTACGGCAGGGGAACGGGGTCCGCATGGCTGTGAGCGGCGCGTCCGGCGGCGGTCAGGTGCTGAGCCTGGACACGTTGGTCCGCCTTCGCCGTGCTCTGCCCGGCGTCTCCAGCGCGCCTCGGCGGTTGGCCGTTCCGGAGGGGATGACGGCGCCGCTGGGGTTTGACGCGGTGGCGGTGCCGGCGCGGTTCGGGCCGCTGATCATGCCTCGGTTGCCTCGGGTGGGGTGTGTGTACGCCGATGAGGCGCACTGGTGGTGGATCGTGCCGTCGGACTCCGATTACGCGTTGGAGTGGCCGGGGGCCGTGCGGTACTCGACGGGGGCTGTGGTGGTGGAGACGCCTCGGTTGATTCATCGGCCGGAGGGCGCTGTGCCTTATACGCCGCCGATTCCGCTGTATCTGGCGTTGTGCCGGGTGATGGGGGTTACGCCGTCCTGGTCGCGGCAGATCTCGGCGTAGGGCTTCGCCGGTAGCGGTTTTTCTCGCCCCCGCCGCCCCTACCCGTCCCATCCCTTGAAGGGGCTTCGCCCCTTCGACCCCGGGTTTTGTCTTCGGGTGCGGGTGCGTGGGGGCTGGGCGCGCCGTTCCCCGCGCCCCTTCTGGGGGGCTGCGCCCCCCAGACCCCCGCCGCCGCGTACGCCCGCGCGCATCTGTCGGCGGCACCCGCGCCCTCCCCTCGCAACCGCCATCCCGCCATAGTGGCCCTCCGTCGTGTGGGCGGTCGGGAGAGGGTGTGGGGTGGGGAAGACGCGTGGTGGTGGTGAGGCCGGGGTTTCCGAGTCGGAGCGGCTGTTGTTCGGGGGGCCGCTGCGGTACGACATGGGGTGGAATCAGCATCGGGACGCTTTTCTGGAGCTGAGTTTCCGGGCCATGGTGACGCGGTTGCCGTCCTTGTTGGCGTCGAGTTTCCGGCTGGCCTGGCAGGCCGACCGGCGAGCGGCGCGGACGGTGCTGGTGGCCGAGGTGGGGCGGGGGCTGGGGCAGGCGGTGGGGCTGCTCGCCGTGAACAGTGTGCTGGGGCGGCTGATCGGGGGCGGGGCGCTGGAGGAGCGGTTACGGGGTGCCGTTCCCGCGCTGGTGGCGATGGCCGGGGTGATGGTGGTCTCGACGTTGCTGCGGGCCGCGTCCACGTATGCCACGGGGCGGCTGGAGCCCAAGGTGGAGCGGGTGGCGACCGAGCTGTATCTGGAGCGGGCGGCCGCGGTGGAGCTGGCCGCGATCGAGGACCACGCCTTTCACAAGCTGCTGGACACCGCGCAGTACGGGGCCGGGTCCGCCCGGCGCATGATCTCGTACAGCACGCGGGTCGTGAACGCGGCCATCTCGCTGATCGCCGCGGCGGGTGTGCTCACCGTGCTGCATCCCGCTCTGCTGCCTCTCCTCGCGACCATGACGCTGCCCAGCGCCTGGAGCGCGCTGACCAACGCCCGGCGCCGCTACGAGTCCTTCCACACCTGGGTGCAGCACTCCCGGGCCGGCCATCTGATCAGCGGGCTGCTGACCGAGCCGGCCGCCGCGCCCGAGATCCGCGTCCACGGTGTCGGGCCCTTCCTGCTGCGGCACTACCGGGCGATGTCGGAGACGGCGGAGGCGGAGCAGGCGCGGCTGGCCCGGCTGGCGGCGCGTACCGGGCTGATCGCGGCGGCGTGGACGGGGCTCGCGACCGTCGCGACGTACGCCACGCTGGGCGGGCTGCTGCTGGCCGGGGCGATGGCGCTCTCCGTGGCGGGTACGGCCGTCATCGCGATCCGCACCGGCTCGTCCAGCCTCGACAGCCTCGTCCTGGAGGTCAACGCGCTCCATGAGGAGGCCCTCTTCGTGGGCGACCTTCAGCGGCTGTACGTCGAGGCGGCCGAGCGGGCGATTCCGGTGGGCGGGGCCGCGCTGCCCGAGGAACCGCGGGAGATCCGGTTCGAGAAGGTCAGCTTCAGCTACCCCGGGGAATCGACCCGCCCCGCCCTCGACGACGTCACGCTGACCCTCCCGCTGGGCCGGATCGTCGCGCTGGTCGGCGAGAACGGCTCCGGGAAGACCACCCTGGTGAAGCTGCTGGCGGGGCTCTACACCCCGGACCGGGGCCGCGTCCTCTGGGACGACGTCGACGCGGCGACCGCCGACCGGCACCAGCTCGCCGAGCGCATCGCGATGGTCGCCCAGGACTTCAAGCGCTGGCCGTTCACCGCCCGGGTCAATGTCGCCGTGGGCCGTTCCTCCGCGCCGCTCACCGAGGAGCGGCTGGCCGCCTCGCTGAGCGAGGCCGGGGCCGAGGAGGTGGTGGCCGATCTGCCGCGCGGCCTGGACACCCTGCTGGCCCGCAACTTCAGCGGCGGGCACGAGCTGTCGGGCGGTCAGTGGCAGCGGCTGGGGATCGCCCGGGCGGCGTACCGGCGCGGCCGCATCCTGATCGTGGACGAGCCGACGGCGGCTCTGGACGCGCGGGCCGAGCTGGAGGTCTTCGAGAAGATCCGCGCTCTGGCCTCCACCGGGCAGACGGTCGTCCTCATCACGCACCGGCTGGCGTCCGTGCGCCACGCCGATCTGGTGCACGTTCTCGACCAGGGCCGGCTGGTGGAGTCCGGCACGCCCGATGAGCTGCTGGCCACGGGCGGGGTCTACGCGGAGCTGTACTCGCTCCAGGCGGAGCAGTTCACCTCGCGGGTGCCGGCGCCGAAGGCGAGCTGATCCTGCACGTGGGCTCAGGCGGCGGCGTCGATCGAGGCGTCACCGCGGACGATCACCAGGAACGCGTCCGTCGCGAGGTCCATGACGACCTCGGCGGGCAGGCCTTCCATCCGTCGCGCGTGTGCGAACTCCTCCGCCGGCCACGAACCCCGCGGCCCGCCCGCGGGAAAGCGTTCGAGCACGGTTCGCCCGTTCACCATCCTGCACCTCCCTACGCGTCGTACTTGCAGGAGTTAACGCCTGCCGGAGGTGAATCGCCTCGCCCGGTGACGGGACTGAGACGTAGTTGACACTCGTTCACGGCGATGTGTGAGCGCCCGCTCACTCTCGATGATCAAGCGCTACGCGCCGTGTCAGTTCTCGTACTCGTCGTGATAGCGGATGCGCTCACTGCCCGCAGGCGCCCCGAGCGTCGACGCGCGCCCCTTGGGCTCCTCCCACTCCTCCTGCCGGCCCAGCGCGGTCAGGTCCAGGAAGCCGGTGGTCGAGCCCAGTCCGTCCAGACCGCGCTCATACGTCGAGTAGGTGTGGAAGACACGGTCCCGGTCCCGCAGGAAGCAGCTGATTCCGGGTCGTTCCACCAGCTCGCCGTCGTGCTCCAGGGTCACCTCGAAGTCGTGGTTGAAGTCGCTGCCGTACGACGAGTACCAGGGCACCGTCCAGCCCATGCGCGCCTTGAACGGCAGGATCCTCGTGTACGGCGCCCTGGACACGGCGACGAGGGTCGTCCCGCGCGCCTTGAGGTGCGCCAGATGCCCGACCTGGTCCAGGAACCCGGAGCAACTGCGGCACCCGGCGTCCCATTCGGGCGCGAACATGAAGTGGTAGACGACCAGTTGGTGCCGCCCCTCGAACAGATCGAGCAGGGTGGCCTTGCCGTCACCGCCCTCGAAGACGTACTCCTCCTCGACCTCGACCATCGGCAGTCTCCGCCGCTCGGCATTCACCGCGTCCCGCGCCCGCGTGACCGCCTTCTCCTTGACCAGCAGTTCCTCCCGAGCCGCACGCCACCGCTCACGCGACACAACCTCCGGAAGCGACATGAACACCCCTCCTCGCAACGGTCCGTTCCGGGTGGTGACCGGCGGGAGGGGCGGAACTCATCGCTGGGCACGGAGGTTTTTTCGGAGGTTCAGGTGTCGTACTCCTGGATCCTCCCGCCATGACTGCGGTCCAGGAGTGCCGGCATCCGCTCCCCCAGTTCCCTCACCACCTCGGGCACATCGATCGTCAGCAGCTCACGGTCGCGCATCAGGATCCTGCCGTTCACGATCGTGGTGCGGACGTCGGAGGAGCGGGCGCTGTGGACCAGGGTGGCGGCGAGGTCGTGGATCGGCTGGGTGTGGGGGCCGGTGAGGTCGATGAGGATGATGTCGGCGCGGCGGCCGGGGGCGAGGGTGCCGAGGGAGTCGCCGAGGCCGAGGGCGCGGGCGCTCTGGAGGGTGGCGTGGTGCAGGGCCTGACGGGAGGTCAGCCAGCGGGGGTCGCCGGTGGTCGACTTCTGGAGGAGGGCGGTGAGGGCCATCGACTCCCAGACGTCGAGGGAGTTGTTGGAGGCGGCGCCGTCCGTGGCGAGGCCGACGGGGACGCCGACGTCGTGCAGGGCGCGGACGGGTGTGGTGGTGGGCCAGGCGAACTTGAGGTAGCCACGGGGCGCGGTGGCGACGGCCGTACGGCCGGAGGCGTCCCGCAGGAGTGGCAGGTCGCGGTCGAGGATGCCCGTGCCGTGCGCGATGAGGACGTCGACGTCGAGGATCCCGGTGCGCCGGAGCACCTCGATGGGGGTGACGCCGTGGCGGGCGAGGCTGGTCTCGGCCTGGTCGCGGTTCTCGGCGGCGTGGAGGTGGACGGGGAGGCCGTGCTCGCGGGCGAGTTCCGCCGTGGCGGCCAGGTCGGCGTCGGTGACGGTGTAAGGGGCGTGCGGGGCGAGGGTGGTGGTGATACGGCCGTCGGCGGTGTCACGGTGCCGGAGCGCGAACTCCATTGATTTCTCCCGCCCTTGAGGCCCCTGAGAGGAGAAGTACGCTTCCCCCAGGTGGGCCCGGATGCCGCACTCCTCGACCACCGCGGCCACGGCGTCCATCGAGAAGTAGTGGTCGGCGAAGCAGGTGACGCCGCCCCGGATCATCTCGGCACAGGCGAGCCGCGCGCCCAACTCCACGTCCTTCGCGGTGAGGTTGGACTCGACCGGCCACACGACGTCGTTGAACCACTCCTCGGTGGGCAGGTCCTCGGCGACCCCGCGCAGGGCGACCATCGGGGCGTGGGTGTGGCAGTTGACGAGGCCGGGGAGGGCCACCTGGCCCGATGCCTCGAGGCGCTCGACGGCAGGCCGGTCGCGTACCGCGTCGGCGGTCGTGACGGTCTCGACGACTCCGCCCCGTACGACGATCGCGGCGTCCTCCTCGAACCCGATCCGCTCTTGATCGTCGTGCAGCAGGACGGTGCAGCCAGTGATGATGAGGTCGGCGGGAGCTTCTGCGGGAGAAGGCGTCATCACGCCAACGTACGACGCGGTCGTCGGCCCGCGTGAGGTGAACCGCGCATCCGGTCACGGGTCTGTCGTGCGGGCCTGCCCCCGGGCACGCTGGCCTCACCACGGCCCGCTCGACGGCCGGAAGGCGCACGGCTTCTGGAAGGAGCCCGGCATGCTCCTCGGCACCTGGAACCTGGAGAACCTCTACCGGCCCGGCGGCGAGTTCGGCCCCAGGGACAAGGCCGCGTACGAGACGAAGCTGGCCGCGCTGGCAGCCGTCGTCACCGAGCTGAACCCGGGGCTGCTCGGCGTACAGGAGGTCGGCGACCCGGAGGCTCTGCGGGACCTGGTCGGGATGCTGGACGGCACCTGGCATGTCGCGCTCTCCGAGCACGCGGACGGCCGGGGCATCCGCGTCGGCTTCCTCAGCCGTACGCCGCTGGAGGTGCTGCACGACACGCACGCGTTCCCGGCGCGGCTGCGGCCGGTGCAGGTGGACGACGCGGGTGGGACGGCGGCGGAGGCGGGCCGGGGTTTCCTGGCGATCGAGACGCGGATCGGTGCCGGTGCCCTGGCCGGTGCCGGGGCTGGTGCCGGTGCAGGGGCTGATGCTGGTGCCCCTGCCGGTTCCGACGCCGGGCCGGTGCTGCGGGTGGCCGTGGCGCATCTCAAGTCGAAGCTGCTGTCGTATCCGGGAAACCGTTTCTTCCCGCGCGACGAGGGCGAACGAGCCCGCTACGGCGCCTACGCGCTGTACCGTCGGGCCGCCGAGGCGACGACCCTGCGCGCGCTGGCGGACGTACTGCTCGCCGGTGACGGACGCGAGCGTGACGTGGCGGTGCTGGGTGACCTGAACGACGAGGTGCAGGCGGCGACGACGCAGATCCTGCTGGGTCCGCCGGGCTCGGAGATCGGTACGGCCGGCTTCGGCAAGCCCGACAAGGGCGACGCCCACCGCCTCTGGAACGTGGCCCCGCTGATCCCGGTCGAGCAGCGCTTCTCCCGTGTGAACTCCGGGCGGCGTGAGCTGATCGACCACATACTGTGCGGCCACCGCCTGATCCACCGGGTGACGGCGGCGGGGACGGGGGCGCCGGGGACCGGTTCACCGGAACTGCCGTCGGTGGGCGCGGATCCCGGGGAGCGGCGCGGCCAGCCGGGGTCGGATCACGCGCCGGTCTGGGTGCGGGTCGAGGACTGAGGCGCGGCCGGTGCCGGAACGGTGACCCTGGTGGTGGAGCACCTCGCCCGCAGTGCGAGCGCCTGACCCGCGTACCCGCCGCCGGACCTCAGCCCGCGACCGGCGCTTCGGTGACCCCGGGCGCGTCCAGCCCGACCCGTTCGCGCTCCTCCGCGAGCTCCGCCAGCAACTCGGTGAGCTGGGCGCCGTGCCACGGCGTGAGCCGGCCCGAGTCGTCGAGGTGCACGGCGCACGCGGTGGTCGCGTCGACGAGCCGCTCGAGTGTGGCGACGACGTCATCGGCCCCTTCCGAGTGCCGGGCGAGCGCGGGCAGTTCCGCCGCGGCCAGAGCGATGGCGGTACGGGCCTCGGCGAGCGCCCGGTAGGCCTCGCGGCGCAGCCTCCAGCGGACGGCACGGGCATCGGAACGGGCGAGGTCATGCCCGGCGCCCGACCCTCGCGCCTCCCGTACCCGGCCGCCGTGGTCACCGTCCGCCTCGCGCAGTACATGGGCGAGGTAGGCGTGTGCGGCCCGGTGGGCCTTGGCGAGGCGTGCCCGGACGCCTCCGCCTCGCTGGCCCGGCATCGGGAGGTGGCCCACGACCAGCACGATCGCGCAGGCCAGCAGGGTCTCACCGATGCGGCTCGCGGAGGCCTGCGGTTCGCCGCCGACCATGACCAGGGCGAGGACGAGGACGGTCACGACGGCCGTCTGGGCGGCGAAGTGCCGGGTGGCGACGGGGATGAGGGCGCCGCTGAGGGCGACCAGCGCGATGAGGCCTTCGGGACGGGGCAGTACGGCCGCGAACCCGGCGAAGAGCAGGGCTCCCAGCACGGTGCCGGCCGCCCGGCACAGCACCCTGGACACCAGCGGGCCGAGGTCGGGCTTGACGAGGAAGACGGCGGTGGCGGGGAGCCAGTACCAGTGCTCGTGCTGCCCGTGCCACTGGGCGTGGTGCAGGGCCTGGGCGATGGCGGCGCTGGCGCCGAAACTCAGGGCGACACGCAGCCCGTACTCCCGGCCGCCCGCACCGAAGACGGCCCGGGCCCGGTCCTTGGCCGAACGGCGCCGGGTGTGCAGGTCGCTGTTCCCGCGGCCGCGGTCGAACGCCTCGGCGGCATGCAGCAGGGCGTCGTCGAGGGCGCGCAGGGCGGGTGCCGAACGGGAGGGTGCGGGCAGGGGCCCGGTGTGCGTGTTGCCGCGTACGGCGGCGGCGAGCCTGCGCGGCCCTTCGGAGGCCCGCTCGGAGACGTCCTCACCGGCCCAGGCGAGCGCGGTGGCGGCCTCGGCGAGGGGCAGGGCGGCGGCGTACTGCGCGTGCAGCCGTCGCTCGGTGGACGAGGAGGCGTACCGCCGCAGGCGGGGTCCGGTGAGGGCGTCCTGGGCGTGGTCGAGGGCGGCGGTGAGGGCGACGCGACGGGCGACGGCGTCCCGGGTGCCGACGGCGTCGAGGAGGTCGGCGACGGCGTCGTACACATCGGCGACGGCGTCGCGCTCCCCGTCGAAACGGAAGTCCCCGACGAGCGAGCCCGGGGTGGGCAGGGCCAGCCGCAGCCCGAGCAGCCAGGCGGCACCGGCGAGATAGACGAGGGCCCGCTGCCACCCGCTGTCCGGCAGCGGCATCCCGGCCCCGATGGCGGAGGCGACGAGGAGTTGCGTACCGGCGGCCGAGGCGACCGATCCGACGGCGCTGATGCCGCCGGCGATGAGCCCGAGGCCCGTGAGGAGGAGCGTGAGCGGGACGGCGCCGAGGTGGTCACCGGCGTACGTGCCGACAAGCAGCCCGGCAGCGCCGGCCAGCGCGGGCATCCCGAGCCGCTTGACGGAGGCACGGCGGCTGCCGGGGCGGTCGTTGATGCCGGCGAGCATGGCGGCGATGGCGGCCACCACGCCGAGGGAGGTGCGGTCGGCGAGGACCGCGACGAGCAGGAGGGGTCCGGCGGCCAGGGCTCCTCGGACGACCGCGTTCCAGGGCACGGGTCCGCGCTGGGCGCGCAGCGCGTGGGCGAGCCAGGGCGGGAGGG
>NZ_JAKEIP010000221.1 GCF_021474425.1 Streptomyces muensis
CCGCCCACCCCGCGTCCGGGTCGATCCACAGGAACGTCCCCGACTGCCCGAAGTGCCCGAAGGTGCGCGGCGAGGACGAGGCGCCCGTCCAGTGCGGCGACTTGCCGTCCCGGATCTCGAAGCCGAGCCCCCAGTCGTTCGGGTTCTGGTGCCCGTACCCCGGCAGCACGCCCTTCGTCCCCGGGTACTGCACGGTCATCGCCTCGGCGACCGTCCGCGGGTCCAGCAGGCGCGGCGCCTGCACCTCCGCCGCGAACCGCAGCAGGTCCTCGACCGTCGACACCCCGTCCTTCGCCGGTGAGCCCTCCAGCGAGGTGGCCGTCATGCCCAGCGGCTCCAGCACCGCCTGCCGCAGATACTCCGCGAACGGAATGTCCGTCGCCTTGGCGACGTGGTCCCCGAGCTGCTCGAACCCGGCGTTGGAGTACAGCCGCCGCTCCCCGGGCGGTGCCGTCACCCGGTGCTCGTCGAAGGCCAGCCCCGAGGTGTGCGCCAGCAGATGCCGCACGGTCGCTCCGGCAGGCCCGGCCGGCTCGTCGAGCTCGACCGCCCCCTCCTCGTACGCGACGAGCACGGCATACGCGGCGAGCGGCTTGGTGACCGAGGCGAGAGGAAAGCGATGCCCTACAGGGCCGTGGGTCCCCAGGACGGTGCCGTCGGCTCGTACGACACCCGCCGCCGCGGTGGGGACCGGCCATTCTTCGATCAGCGCGAGGCTCTGCAAGGACATGCCCACGAGCCTAAGCCGCTCAGAGCTTCAGAATCATCGTGGGGTCCGGCTTGTGGACGAAGCCCATGGCGGCGTAGAGCGGCTCGGCCTCGGCGGACGCGGTGAGCATGACCTGCCCGGCGCCCCGCTCCCGGAACCACACCAGCAGCTCGTCCATGCACGCGCGCGCGTACCCGCGCCGCCGGGCCTCGGGGTCGGTGGCGACGCTGAAGACGTACCCGGTCAGCCCGCCCGGATTGCCCGCCTTCCCGATCCGGTAGTCGATCGTCCCGACGACCAGTGCCGCCAGCGCCCCCGGCCGGTCCGGGTGATCGACCACGAACGCCGCGAAGTCCCCGTCCGCCTCGCCCAGCTTCCCGCGCAGGACCGGCAGGGAGTCCGTGTGCCAGTCCGTCGAGCTGTCTCCGCCGGGCAGCGCGTCGATCATCACCTGGCGCAGACGCAGCACTTCCTCCGCGTCCTCGGGCGTGGCACGGCGTACGAGACTCATGTCCCGCACGCTAACCACGGCGATCACGCCATGTCCCGTGGTTTTCTTACCGTTTCCGCTTGCTTGGAGCGCACTCCAAGGTCATAGCGTTGAGCGCATGACGGTGATGGAGACCACGAGTACCAGGACCGACAGCTGCGCCGCCCCGCCGCACCCGCACCGGCGGCCGGAAGGCCAGGACAGCTACACGATCAGCGAGGTCGTCGCCTTCACCGGTCTGACGGCCCACACCCTGCGCTGGTACGAGCGGATCGGCCTCATGCCGCACATCGACCGCTCGCACACCGGCCAGCGCCGCTACAGCAACCGTGACCTGGACTGGCTCGACCTCGTCGGCAAGCTGCGGCTCACCGGCATGCCGGTCGCGGACATGGTCCGGTACGCGGAACTGGTGCGCGAGGGCGACCACACGTTCGGCGAGCGCTTCGAGCTGCTGGAGACGACCCGCCGCGACGTCCTCGCCCGGATCGCCGAGCTCCAGGACACGCTCGCCGTACTCGACCGGAAGATCAGTTTCTACGCGGACGCGGGGCGTCTGTACGAGCAGGACAAGATGGGCAAGACGGCCAACACGGGCAACACGGAGAAGGTGGAGAAGGCCGGATGACGGACAGCAGGATCGCGACGGCACGACTCGGCGCGACGGGCCCCGAGGTCGGCGTCCAGGGCCTCGGCTGCATGGGCATGAGCTTCGCGTACGGCCCCTCGGACGCGAACGAGTCGAGGGCGACCCTGGAACGGGCCCTGGAACTGGGTGTCACGCTGTACGACACGGCGGACGCCTACGGGGCGGGCGAGAACGAGAAGTTCCTGTCGCCGTTCTTCAAGGCACACCGGGACGAGGTCGTCATCGCCACGAAGTTCGCTCTGGCGATCCCGCCGGACGACCCGACACGCCGGGTCATCCGCAACGACGCGCCCTACATACGCCAGGCCGTGGAGGCGAGCCTGCGCCGCCTGGACGTCGATGTCATCGACCTCTACTACATGCACCGCCGCGACGTGACCGTCCCCATCGAGGAGACGGTCGCCGTGATGGCAGACCTGGTCCGCGAGGGCAAGGTCAAGTACCTGGGCCTGAGCGAGGTGACGGGCGGGGAACTGCGGGCCGCGCAGGCCGTCCACCCCATCGCAGCCGTGCAGTCGGAGTGGTCCCTGTTCAGCCGCGACATCGAGGCCAACGTGGTCCCGACCGCCCGCGACCTGGGCGTCGCCCTCGTCCCGTACTCCCCGCTGGGCCGCGGCTTCCTCACCGGCTCCTTCGCCAAGGCCGAGGACCTGACGACGGACGACTTCCGCCGCCAGCAGCCTCGTTTCACGGGTGAGAACGCGAAGGCGAACGTCATTCTCCTGGACCCGATCCGCAAGGTCGCCGAGGCACACGGGTCCACGCCGGGCCAGATCGCGCTGGCCTGGGTACAGCAGCAGGCAGCGGTGCACGACCTCCCAGTCATCCCGATCCCGGGCACCCGCAAGCCGACCCGAGTGGAGGAGAACGCGGGCGCGACCCGAATCGTCCTGGGCGAGGAGGACATGAAGCTCCTGGAGCCGATCGCAGCACAGGTGGCAGGAGACAGGTACGCGGACATGCGGTTCGCATCAGCGGGCCGCGAGTAGAGGTCTTTTGTCCTTTAGGGGCGCGGGGCTGTGTCGATATGCGGCTCCGCCGCGTGGGCGCGACCAGCCACAACGGACCCGCACCCGCCCCCCAACCGAACCCGGCAATCGCTGCGCGCTAAAGCTGCGCCAACAACTCGGCCTTCTTGACGGAGAACTCCTCATCCGTCACCAACCCCGCCTGATGCAACTCCCCGAGATGCCGAATCCGCTCGGCGATATCCGCAGGGTCCCGGCGCGGCACCCCCGCCGCCGGGACAGTCGCCGCCCCCGCGGAGCGCACCGCGGACAACACCGCCGCGGCGAACGGCAACGACTCGTGCACCGGCCCGTACCCCAGCCCGAACACCACCGCGGCCGGATCGTGATCGACCTGCTCGGGCACGGGCCGCCCGTCCACGCCGTCCCGTCGGAGCAACCGCAGATACCCCTCGAAGACCTCGGGCGACCGCCACTCGACCCCGCTCAACTCGGCGACGGAGAAGCTCTGGTCCCCCGCCTTCCACTTCGCCGAGGACGCACCGGTCCAGAACCACCGGAAGCGCACCGTCTGCCCGTCGAAGGACGCCTTCGCGTCGTACGCCTTGAACTGCAACGGCACCTCGGGAGCCCCGACGAGGAACTCCTCGGCCGGCCCCGACTCCTTCAGCTCCGCCCGCAGCTCGTCGGCGTAGTACTCGGCCAGCGTCTCGCGTTCGGCCGGCAGCACCAGCCGATACGGGTCGCCGCCCTCCTTCAGCTGCCCTGCCGCCGCCTCCATCAACGGATCCGCGCCGGGCCGCAGCTCCAGGCGCAGCACCACGGTCCCGCGCCTGCCCGGCGTCAGCGTCACCCCGCCGATCGCCTCGAGAGGCACTCGGCGTTCCCCGAGCGCCTGGAAGAGCTTGGGTGTTCGAATGCCTCGTTCGTAGCGGATGAGCACGGAGTCGGACTCGAACTCCCAGGCGGCATGAAATCCGGCCAGTACGTCACCCATGCGGCTCATCGTATGCGGCACGTGCTCCTCCGTCGCCACCCCGCGCACACCGCTATTCCTGCGCTTCTACGCGCGTCCGGCCGACGCCGTGTCGGACAAACCCGCCCGACAGGCCTCGGCATCGTCCGCGCACCGCACCGAGCGGTACGCGCCAACCCCGATCTCGGCGAAGTTCGCCACGCTGTCCGTGCCCGGCTCGAAATAGCCGCCGTGCCCCTTGGCCTCCCGCGCCGACAGCACCCGCGCGCCGAACACCGACGACACCGGGTCCTCCCCGTGTCCCAGCCCGCCGACCTCGAGATACGGCACGTCCTGCACCCAGTCGTCGGCGTCCCGCATCGCCCACACATGCGCGGACGTACGCAGATGGGAGGCCTTCGAGACCCGCATGCCGGGGCTGCCGGCCACCGCTATGTCGGCCACCCGGTCCGGCAGCGTGGGCGCTGCGATCCCGCACAGCACCGAGCCGTAGCTGTGGCAGAAGAGGGAGACCGGCGAGGCACCGGGCAGGCCCCGCACCAGCGCCTCCAGCCGTACGGCCCCGCTCGCGGCCCGCATCGCCGTGGCCGAGTCGATGCCGAGCCCGCTCGGCGCCGTGTAGTCGGCCCAGGCGATCACGGCCGTACGCGTCGACGGGCTGGCCTCGCGCTCGGCGGCGTACAGGGACTGGGCCATGCCGACCGGCGCGGAGTACTTGCGGCTGGTGCGCTGGAAGGTGAGCAGGTCGGTGTCGACGCCGGGGACGACGACCGAGATCCGCTCGGCCCTGGTCAGGTCGCCGAACACCTCGGCGGCCCGCCCCGAGCCCTCGGGGTCGAAGGCGAGGATGTTCCGGTTCGTCTGCATCATCGACTCGAAGCGGTGCATACGGCGGCCCGCCTCGCGCTGCCCGTCGGGCGTGAGCTTCTTGTCGTACATGCGTTTGCGCTCGACCTCGCGCGCCTCCTGGAGGGCGAGGCGGTTGGCGCGGTAGCGCAGGTCGACGGGAGCGCCGTTCATGTTGCCGATCGCGAGCGGATAGCGGCGTACGAGGTCGATGCGCTGGGGGTCGGTGAGCGAGGCGAAGAACCGGGCGAGCCGTGTGGGGGAGGAGGCCGCGGTCGGCAGCCGGTGTCCGGCGACGCTGCCGTCCTCCCAGGCGCTGAGCGAGGCCTGGAGAGGGGAGGCGGTGCGGTGGTGGCGCAGGGCGGTCCAGCCCGTGGTCGCCAGCATCACGAACACCACGGCCAGTGCGAGCAGAGCGCGCCAGACGCTGAGTTGCGGAGACGTGTCGAAGGAAGTCACTGGGAGGACACACTAGGAGAACGGCAGGGTCTCGCGTTAACCAAGTGACGGGTATCACGTTTCGGTCAAGGTGGCGTTCAACACGCCGGTGACCTCAGTGTGTTCGCCAGCTCTCGCTGAGTGCCGGGCCGACCTGTTCGAGATATGAGACGGTCAGTGCCCGCATGGCGTCGAGACTGAAGTCCTCCCCGACGCTCCACTGACGCTCTGTCAGCCGCATCACACCACCGAAGACGGCCACCGCCAGCCGTGGCCGCGGATCCGTGTCCATGTCGACGCCCTCACGCTCGGCGAGGATGGCCGCCATCTCCTCCTCCACCTCGACCGATCGGCGCAGATGGGCGGCGAGCAGGGCGGGCGTCGACTCGACCATCCGGCACATGCGCAGATACAGCTCGACCGGCGCGATGGCCTCGATCACGTCGTTGAGCGTGTCCCAGCCCTCCACCACCGCCTGCCGCAGCGCCTCCATCGGGGCCTCGTGCGGCGGGCGCTCGCGCACCGACTGCAGGAAGTGCGCCACCGTCACCTCCATCAGGGCGAGGGCCGCCTCCTCCTTGCCGGCGAAGTAACGGAAAAATGTGCGCTGCGACACATCGACGGCCTCCGCGATGTCGTCGACGGTGGTGCGCTCGTACCCCTCGGTGGTGAAGAGCTCCAGCGCGGTACGCAGCAGTGCTTCCCGGGTGCGCTGCTTCTTGCGTTCGCGCAGTGTTTCCATAGGTGTCAGTTACCGACTTGTGAATTGGTTTGTCAATTGTCAGTGGCTGTCATTAGCCTCGAACGCATGACTAGTCAGACCACCATCAAGACGACGGGGCCGGGGGACCGGGCACCAGTAGCCCCGTCGGATGAGACGCCGGCCAAGGGGCTGCGCGGCCACCCTTGGTTCACCCTCATCACCGTCGCGGTCGGGGTCATGATGGTGGCCCTCGACGGCACCATCGTGGCCATCGCCAACCCGGCCATCGGCGATGATCTGAAGGCCAGCCTCTCCGAACTCCAGTGGATCACCAACGCCTACTTCCTCGCCCTCGCGGTCTCCCTGATCACCGCGGGCAAGCTCGGTGATCGCTTCGGGCACCGCCAGACCTTCCTGATCGGCGTCGTGGGCTTCGCCGCCGCCTCCGGTGCGATCGGCCTGTCCGGCAGCATCGCGGCGGTCGTCGTCTTCCGTGTCCTCCAGGGCCTGTTCGGCGCGCTGTTGATGCCGGCCGCGCTCGGCCTGCTGCGGGCGACCTTCCCGGCCGAGAAGCTCAACATGGCCATCGGCATCTGGGGCATGGTCATCGGCGCCTCCACCGCCGGCGGCCCGATCCTCGGCGGTGTCCTCGTCGAGCACGTCAACTGGCAGTCGGTGTTCTTCATCAACGTGCCGGTCGGCATCCTCGCCCTCGTCCTCGGCCTGCTGATCCTGCTCGACCACCGTGCCGAGAACGCCCCGCGCTCCTTCGACATCCTGGGCATCGCCCTGCTGTCGGCCGCCATGTTCTGCCTGGTCTGGGCGCTGATCAAGGCGCCCGAGTGGGGCTGGGGCGACGGCAAGACGTGGCTGTTCATAGCCGGGTCGGTGGTGGGCTTCGCGCTCTTCGCCTTCTGGGAGACCAAGGTGCGGGAGCCGCTGATCCCCCTCGCCCTCTTCCGCTCGATCCCGCTGTCGGCGGGCGTGGTGCTGATGGTGCTGATGGCCATCGCGTTCATGGGCGGCCTGTTCTTCGTGACGTTCTACCTGCAGAACGTCCACGACATGAGCCCCATCGAGGCCGGTCTGCACCTGCTCCCGCTCACCGGCATGATGATCGTCGGCTCGCCGCTCGCGGGCGCGATGATCACCAAGCTCGGCCCACGGGTCCCGCTGGCGGGCGGCATGGCGCTCACCGCCATCGCCATGTACGGCATGTCCACGCTGGACACGGACACCGGCAGCGCCGTCATGTCCCTCTGGTTCGCCCTGCTCGGCCTCGGCCTCGCGCCGGTCATGGTCGGCGCCACGGAGGTCATCGTCGGCAACGCGCCTATGGAGCTGTCCGGTGTGGCCGGCGGTCTCCAGCAGGCCGCGATGCAGATCGGCGGCAGCCTGGGTACGGCCGTGCTGGGTGCCGTCATGGCCTCCAAGGTCGACAGCGACCTCGCCGGCAACTGGACGTCCGCGGGGCTGCCGCCGCTGACCGCCGCGCAGGAGGCCCAGGCCTCGGAGGCGGTCCAGGTCGGCGTGGCACCGCTGGCCCCGGGCACGCCGGAGGCCGTCGCCGCGAAGATCACGGACGTGGCGCGTGACACGTTCATCTCGGGCATGAGCCTGGCGTCCCTGGTCGCCGCGGGTGTCGCGGTCGTCGCGGTCTTCGTGGCCTTCCTCACCAAGCGGGGGGAGAACGCGGAGGCGGGCGCGGGGGCGGCGCACATCTGACGCGAACGGAGGGGTCGGACAGGGGAGTTCCCCTATCAGGGTGACAACCCCGAAGATCCCTCCCATCCGGCATGCGCCGCAGGTCACAGTGGGTCAAGCCAGGGCCTGCGGCGCGCTGCCGGAGGGGGTCAGCGCGCCGCGGCCCGGACGCGCAGGCATGAGAAGCGCACCGTGGGTACTCGCCAAGTCGAACGCCGGATCAGGGAGTTGACTATGGCGGGCTTCGGACACGGCACGCGCAGGCACCCCCGCTCACGTGGCCGGACGTGGTCACGGACCGGGCCGGATCGCGCGACCCTGGGGATCATCGGAGCCGTCTGCGCGGTCGCCGGATTCTTCGTACTGGGCATCATCCTCGGCCCGGTGGCGATCGTGTGCGGCTGGCTGGCCATGAACCGAACCTGGTCAGGAGCCCGCCCCGTCCCGGCGTTGATCGCCGTCGTCCTGGGCGCGATCGACACCCTGCTGGCGATCATCTGGCTGACAGGCACGATGACGCCGGGCACGGGCCTGTTCTGACGCCCTGGGAGCCAGGACTTCGGCTTCGACGGGCGTCAACGCCCTGGGGCTGGGGGCTTCGGCTTCGACGGGCGTCAACGCCCTGGGGCTGGGGGCTTCGGCTTCGACGGGCGGCTGCGGGGCTGTTCTGACGCCTTGGGGCTCGGGGCTTCGGCTTCGACGGCGGCTGCGGGCAGTACGTGGCCGATCGCGCAGTTCCCCGCGCCCCTGAGGTCGGCCGCGGCCCCGCCAGCCATCCGGCCAGGTCGGCCCATCCACTCAACCCACTCGCCCCGCGCCAGTGCACGCCGCTCGGCTTGCGGCAGCGCGAGCGGCCCAAGCTGCGGGTGCCCGGACGGGTCCGCCCAGTCTGCTGCCCTGCGCCGGTCCACGTCGCTCAGCCCGCGGCGGCCAGCCGGCTCGCCCAAGCTGCGGGCAGTCGTGCCGCTGGGGCGGCTCCCGACCCAAAGAGGGCGGTGCCCCGTGAGCGCCGGGCTGCGTGACCCACCCCAGGCGCACCTCAACGCCGGGCCACCCCCTAACGGACCTGTTCCTTGCCGACCTGCCCCGGCACCCCCGCCCCCGTCAGCGAAGCAACCTCCGCGCGGAGGGCGCGGACCTCCTCCGTCAGCAGTCGAATCGCCTCCGTCTGCCGCCGCTCCTCCACGTCGTCCTTCTCGAACCGCGCTATGAACCACGCGGCGATGTTCGCCGTCACCACACCCAGCAGTGCGATCCCGGACAGCATCAGCCCCACCGCGAGCATCCGCCCCACCCCCGTGGTCGGCGCGTGATCCCCGTACCCCACGGTCGTCATCGTCGTGAAGGACCACCACACCGCGTCACCCAGCGTCTTGATGTTCCCGTCCGGCGAGTCCCGCTCAACCGACAGCACGGCCAGCGACCCGAACATCAGCAGCCCCACCACCGCCCCGGCGACATACGTGGTCAACCGAATCTGCGAGGCCATCCGCGCCCGCTGCCCCACCAAAAGCAGCGTCGAAACGAGCCGCAGCAACCGCAGCGGCTGCACCAACGGCAGCAGCACCGCGCACAGGTCGAGCCAGTGCGTCCGTACGAACTCCCGGCGCCGCTCGGCGAGTACGAGCCGGACGACGTAGTCCAGCGCGAACGCGCCCCACACCACCCACTCCACCGCGAGGCACACCTCCACCACCGAGGCGCTCGCGTCGGGATGGACGATCGGCACCGCATAGGCCACGGCGAACACCAGGGCCAGACCGAAAAGGGGTCGCTGGGTATGCCGTTCCCAACGCGCTTGTGCCACGACTCGCTTCATGGCCGCATCGTAGGAAATGTGAAGGGGTGGTGTGCCCGCAGGTCACCCACGGGCACACCACCCCATCGAGCGGTTGACGGACGCCGGACGACCCTACGCGTCGCCCCCGGCCGCCCCCGGGTCCGCCGCCGACGCGTCGAGCAGCTGGTACCGGTCGATCGCCTGCTTCAGCACGGACCGGTCCACCTTCCCCTCCTTCGCCAGCTCGGTCAGCACCGCCACCACGATCGACTGCGCGTCGATGTGGAAGAAGCGCCGGGCCGCCCCACGGGTGTCGGCGAAGCCGAAGCCGTCCGCGCCGAGCGACTGGTACGTCCCGGGCACCCAGCGCGCGATCTGGTCCGGAACCGATCGCATCCAGTCGGACACGGCCACGAACGGCCCCTCGGCCCCGCTCAGCTTCCGCGTCACCCACGGCACCCGCTGCTCCTCCTCCGGGTGCAGCAGGTTGTGCTCCTCGCACTCCACGGCCTCACGCCGCAGCTCGTTCCACGAGGTCGCCGACCACACGTCGGCCTTGACGTTCCACTCCTCGGCGAGGATCTTCTGCGCCTCGACCGCCCAGGGCACGGCCACGCCGGACGCCATGATCTGCGCCGGGATGGCGCCGGAGGCTCCCTCGCTCAGCCGGTGGACGCCCCTGAGGATGCCCTCGACGTCGACGTTCTCCGGCTCGGCCGGGTGCTGGATCGGCTCGTTGTAGACGGTGAGGTAGTAGAAGACGTCCTCGCCGTGCGGGTGGTCCTCGGAACTCCCGTACATCCGCCGCAGACCGTCCTGCACGATGTGCGCGATCTCGTACGCGTACGCCGGGTCGTACGCGACACAGCCCGGGTTCGTCGAGGCGAGCAGCTGCGAGTGGCCGTCCGCGTGCTGCAGGCCCTCACCGGTCAGCGTCGTACGGCCGGCGGTCGCCCCCAGCACGAAACCGCGCGCCAACTGGTCGGCCATCTGCCAGAACTGATCGCCGGTGCGCTGGAAACCGAACATCGAGTAGAAGACGTAGACCGGGATCAGCGGCTCGCCGTGCGTGGCGTACGCCGAACCCGCCGCGATGAGGGAGGCGGTGCAGCCGGCCTCCGAGATGCCGTCGTGCAGCATCTGGCCCTGCGGGGACTCCTTGTACGCCAGCAGCAGTTCGCGGTCGACCGACTCGTACTGCTGGCCGAGCGGGTTGTAGATCTTCGCACTCGGGAAGAACGAGTCCATGCCGAACGTGCGGTACTCGTCCGGCGCGATCAGCACGAACCGCTTGCCGATCTCCTTGTCCCGCATGAGGTCCTTGAGGAGCCGGACAAAGGCCATGGTCGTCGCGATGGACTGCTGGCCCGTGCCCTTCTTCACGGTCGCGTACGTCTTGTCGCCCGGCAGTGGCAGCGGCTTGGAGCGCACGACACGCGTCGGGACGTAACCGCCGAGCCCCTTGCGGCGGTCGTGCATGTACTGGATCTCCTCGGAGTCCCGCCCCGGGTGGTAGTACGGCGGCACCCCGCTCTCCAGGTCCTTGTCGGCGATCGGCAGGTGCAGCCGGTCGCGGAAGCGCTTGAGGTCGTCGACCGTCAGCTTCTTCATCTGGTGCGTGGCGTTGCGGCCCTCGAAGTTGGGACCGAGCGTCCAGCCCTTGATCGTCTTGGCCAGGATCACCGTCGGCTGGCCCTTGTGCGCCTTGGCCGCGGAGAACGCCGCGAAGATCTTCTTGTGGTCGTGACCGCCGCGGCCCAGGTGCAGGATCTGGTCGTCGGTCAGGTCCTCGACCATCGCGCGCAGCCGCTGGTCGTCACCGAAGAAGTGGTCGCGGATATAGCCGCCGGTCTCGGTGGCGTACGTCTGGAACTGGCCGTCCGGCGTGGTGTTCATCCGGTTGACCAGGATGCCGTCGCGGTCCTGCGCGAGCAGCGGGTCCCAGGTGCGATCCCAGATCAGCTTGATCACGTTCCAGCCGGCGCCGCGGAAGATCGACTCCAGCTCCTGGATGACCTTGCCGTTGCCCCGCACCGGGCCGTCGAGGCGCTGCAGGTTGCAGTTCACGACGAAGGTGAGGTTGTCCAGGCCCTCGCGCGCGGCGATGGAGAGCTGGCCCAGCGACTCCGGCTCGTCCATCTCGCCGTCACCGAGGAACGCCCACACCTGCGACTTGGAGGTGTCCGCGATGCCGCGCGCCTCCATGTAGCGGTTCATCCGCGCCTGGTAGATCGCGCCGATCGGGCCGAGGCCCATCGACACCGTCGGGAACTCCCAGAAGTCCGGCATCGACCGGGGGTGCGGGTAACTCGACAGGCCGTACCGCGCCTTCGACTTCTCCTGGCGGAACGCGTCCAGGTTCTGCTCGCTGAGGCGGTCCAGCAGGAAGGCGCGGGCGTAGATGCCCGGCGAGGCGTGGCCCTGGAAGAAGACCTGGTCGCCGCCGTCGCCCTCGTCCTTGCCCCGGAAGAAGTGGTTGAAGCCCACGTCGTAGAGCGAGGCGGAGGACGCGAAGGTGGCGATGTGACCGCCGACGCCGATGCCGGGACGCTGGGCCCTGGACACCATCACCGCGGCGTTCCACCGGGTGGCGTTGAGGATCTTGCGCTCGATCTCCTCGTTGCCCGGGAAGAACGGCTCGTCCTTGGTGGCGATCGTGTTGACGTAGTCCGTGCTGCGCATCTCGGGCACGGCGACACGCTTCTCGCGGGCCCGCTCGATCAGTCGCAGCATCAGATAGCGGGCCCGCTCCCGGCCGCGCTCGTCCACGGCGGCGTCGAGGGAGTCGAGCCACTCCTGGGTTTCCTCGGGATCGAAGTCAGGAACCTGACTCGGAAGGCCGCCAATGATGATCGGGTTGCGATCGGATCCGGAAGCCACGCTGGTCCTTACCTGTCAGAGGGCTGTGTTTCGGGGGTTTCTGGGCGTCTGCACCGCTCCCCATCGTGTACCTCGGGGGGCCAAACGTCATCTCTACTGCGAGGTAACCGTTTCCTGGTCAACGGTGGAGCCGCAACGTATGGTTCCCAAACGCACAAAGGGGGCAGATTGGTGTGGTGCGCGTCACCCTGAGACGATGAGGGCGTGCCTGGAGTTGCGGTGACACGTTCACGATCGTCACCGTTTCGGCGGTCTGAACGGCCGGGTACTTGCGCGATCCGCCCCGCCCGTGTGGACTACGGCCAATGCTTCGCGCACGCGCGTGGCTGAGTTATTTCCCAAGACATGATCAGGAGGCAACCCGTGAGCGCGACCGCGGACCACGCGGAGGAGCGGACCCTTGCCGAGAGGCTGGGGTTCCAGCCCGAGCAGGTGGTCCAGGAGATCGGCTACGACGACGACGTAGACCAGGAACTCCGCGAGGCCATTGAGTCAGTCACCGGCACAGAACTCGTGGACGAGGACTACGACGACGTTGCCGATGCCGCGGTGCTGTGGTTCCGCGACGAGGACGGCGACCTGACGGATGCGCTGGTGGATGCCACCACGTACATCGAAGAGGGCGGCGCGATCCTGTTGCTGACGCCGAAGACCGGCCGTGACGGCTACGTGGAGCCGAGCGACATCTCTGAAGCCGCGACCACGGCGGGGCTGTCGGCGTCCAAGAGTGTCAGCGTCGGCAAGGACTGGAGTGGCAGCCGGCTGGTGACGCCCAAGGCCGCGAAGTCCAAGAAGTAGCGGTTCGGAAGCGGGTGTCGGCTGAAGGGCTGGTGTCGGCTGGGTGGCCGTCCCTGGGGGCTGCACCCCCAGACCCCCGCATCGGCCCTCCGGGCCTCGTCCTCAAACGCCGGACGGGCTGAAAAGGCCGGGCCGGGCTGAAAAGCCCGACCCGGCCTTTGCGTCGTCCGGCCCCCTGCCCAGCATCCCGCTCCGCGTCCGACCCCGCGTCCCGCCCGGCGTCTGCGTCCGCCCCTGCGTGCCGCTCCGGGTCTGCGTCCGCCCCCGCGTGCCGCTCCGGGTCTGCGTCCGCCCCCGCGTGCCGCTCCGGGTCTGCGTCCGCTCCTGCATCCGGCCTCGCATCCTGCATCCGGCCTCGCATCCTGAGTCCGGCCTCGCGTCCGGCCCGGCGTTTGCGTCCGTTCTCGTGTCCGGCCTCGCGTCCGCGTCTGTCCTCCGTCCGCCCCCTGCCTCCGCGTCCGGCCTTGCGTCCTGGGACGGCCCGTGCGTCCGCGTCCGGCGCTCGCCCCGGCGTCTTGCGCTCGTCCCGGCATCCGCGCCCCTGCCCCCGCGTCGGCGCCCGCCCCGGCATCAGCGCCCCGCCCTCGCATCCCGCGTCTGGCCACGCGACTGGTCCGGCGTTTGCGTCCGTTCCCGTGTCCGGCCTCGTGTACGCGTCCGCCCTCCGTCCGCTCTCCGCCCCTACGTTCGCGTCCGGCCTAGCGTCCTGGGACCGCTCGCCCCGGCGTCCGGCGC
>NZ_JAKEIP010000222.1 GCF_021474425.1 Streptomyces muensis
ACGACAAACCCCCCGACCCCCCAGCCAGCTCACCCCACCGAGGACTCAGTCTGCGTACCGATCATCGGCCTCTGCGTAGACCGCGTGACGAACGGCAACTAAAAACCCAGAGCACAACAACGCCCTCAAGGGGCGCGGGGCTGTATCGATGTGCGGCTCCGCCGCGTGGGCGCGACAAGCCACAACGAACCGGCAGCCGACACACAACCGGCCACCCTCACGGCGCTCACTCGCCCCCGCCGGACGCCCTCCGCGTAAGGAGCCAAGGCTCCACCACCCCAAGCCCCCGCACCGGCCGCTGCCACATCGGCTGCAACCCAAACCGATACACCGGCGCCTCCTCCCCCTCCTTCTCCGCAGCGGCAGCGGCCTCCGCCGCCTCCGCCTCGGAGGCCGGCGCCTCACCCGTTCGAATGAGCTCCTCGGCGAACGCGCTGTCGACGAGCACGGCGTCCCGCGGAGCTATCGACGTCAGCCGGGAGGCGAGGTTCACGGTCGTACCGAACACATCGCCCATACGGGTGGTCACCGTGCCGAAGGCGATACCGACCCGCAGCTCGGGCATCGTCTCGTCGCCCGCCATGGTCTCGATGAGCCGAAGCGCGATCTCGGCGGCGACCCCGGCGTCGTCGGCCGCGTACAGCACCTCGTCACCCAGCGTCTTGATCAGCCGACCACCACGCGCCGCCACCAGGTCCGCCGCCGTGGTCTCGAAGGCCTCGACGAGTTCGCCGAGTTCCTCCTCCTCCATGCGGCGGGTCAGCCGGGTGAAGCCGACGAGGTCGGCGAAGCCGACGGCGAGGCGCCGGTCGACCATCTCCTCGTCGTCGGCGGCCTGGATGACCCGGCCGGCCGAGGCGGCGAGCTGGCGGCGCCAGACGTAGACGAGGAACTCCTCCAGCTCGGGCAGGAGCAGTTCGATGATCGGGTACGTCACCTCGGTCCGGGTCATTCCCGGCTCCGGGGGCTCGGTCAGGCCCTCGAGGAAGGAGTCGATCTGCCACTCGGCCAGCCGGGCGGTGGTCTGCCCGGTGGATCGGGCCACCTGCACGGCCATGGCCTCGCTGAGCAGGCCCGCCTCGACGAGACCGGCCAGGCGCCTGAGCGCCAGGACGTCGGCCTCGGTCAGCGCCTTGGCCTGCCCGATGTCGGCGAAGCCCATGGCCCGCCAGAAGCGGGACGCCAGCTCCATGGAGACACCGGCGCTACGGGCGGCCTGAAACGGGGTGTAGCGCCGCTCTGCGCCGAGGATGAGGCCTTCGAGGCGCAGGGCGAGCGGATCCTCGCCGGGGTCGGCGGCGTGGGGGTCCACCCGGCCGTCCGCGCCCGTGCCGGAGCCCGAATCGTCGACGGTCACGCCTGCTGCCCTTCCGATCTGCCGCGGTCAGTAATCGACCGGCCTTCACTTTACGGCAGGTGTGGGCCACCTCACTCCGGAAGCCCGGGGAGCCGAACTCACGCCAACCGCACCAACGCCAACCGAGCTCACGCCAACCGCAGGTGCACGATGTCCCCGGCACCCACGGGCTCCTGCACGCCTTCCCCGGTGGCCAGCACCAGCCGTCCGTCGCCGTCGATCGCGACGGCCTCGCCGGTGATCGACCTCTCCCCCGGCAGCTCGGCCCGCACCTGCCTCCCCAGCGTCGCGCAGCCCGCCGCGTACGTCTCCTGGAGTTCGCTCACCACGGGGTCGCCGGCCGCGGCCCGCCAGCGTCCGTACCACTCCTCCAGCGAGCGCAGGATGCCTCGCAGCAGGGGATCGCGGTCCGTGCTGACGGCGCCGGCGAGGGCCAGTGAGCCCGCCTGGGGCACCGGCAGCTCGTCCTCGCGCAGGGTGACGTTGATGCCGACGCCGACGACCACGCCCTCGTTCCCGGCGCGCTCCGCCAGGATGCCCCCGGCCTTGCGTTCCTGGCCGCCGACGGTCACCAGCAGGTCGTTGGGCCACTTGAGTGCCGTGTCGACGCCCGCGGCCCGGGACAGCCCGGTCGCCACGGCGACGCCGGTGAGCAGCGGGAGCCAGCCCCAGCGGGCCGCCGGGACCTCGGCCGGGTTCAGGAGCACGGAGAAGAACAGTCCGGAGCGGGCCGGTGCGGTCCACTGCCGGTCCAGGCGCCCCTTGCCGGCCGTCTGCTCCTCGGCTACGAGTACGGCGCCCTCGGCCGCCTTGCCCGCGGTCGCCAGGGCCACCAGGTCGGTGTTGGTGGATCCGGTGCGCTGCACGACCTCCACCTCGCGCCACAGCCCGCCCTCCCGCACTAGCCCGCGCCGCAGCGCGGCGGCGTTCAGCGGGGGGCGGTCCAGGTCGGACCAACGGCTGTCGTCTGATGCATCTCGCGGCGTCATGCAAGCCACCCTAGGTGTGTGAAACGCCGCACTGCTGTTTCGTAGGGCCACCACTACTCTACGGATGAGTAACCGTCCCCCCTTTTGAGCAGGCAGGGAGCGCCATCCCGATGTCCGAGCCGGAAGAGCGTCACGAGATCCAAGAGCCCCAAGGGATCGACATCCACACCACCGCGGGCAAGCTCGCGGATCTCCAGCGCCGTATCGAGGAAGCGACGCACGCCGGCTCCGCTCGCGCCGTCGAAAAGCAGCACGCCAAGGGCAAGTTGACGGCCCGTGAGCGCATCGAGCTCCTGCTCGACGAGGACTCCTTCGTCGAGCTCGACGAGTTCGCCCGGCACCGCTCCACCAACTTCGGCCTGGAGAAGAACCGGCCGTACGGCGACGGTGTCGTCACCGGGTACGGCACGGTGGACGGCCGTCCGGTCGCCGTCTTCTCGCAGGACTTCACCGTGTTCGGCGGTGCCCTCGGCGAGGTCTACGGCCAGAAGATCGTCAAGGTCATGGACTTCGCGCTGAAGACCGGCTGCCCGGTCATCGGCATCAACGACTCCGGCGGCGCCCGTATCCAGGAGGGTGTGGCCTCGCTGGGCGCGTACGGCGAGATCTTCCGCCGCAACACCCACGCGAGCGGGGTGATCCCGCAGATCTCGCTGGTCGTCGGGCCGTGCGCGGGCGGCGCGGTCTACTCCCCCGCCATCACCGACTTCACGATCATGGTCGACCAGACCTCGCACATGTTCATCACGGGACCGGACGTCATCAAGACCGTCACCGGTGAGGACGTCGGCTTCGAGGAGCTGGGCGGCGCCCGCACCCACAACTCCGCCTCCGGCGTGGCGCACCACATGGCCGGCGACGAGAAGGACGCCATCGAGTACGTCAAGCAGTTGCTGTCGTACCTGCCGTCCAACAACCTCTCCGAGGCCCCGGCGTTCCCGGAGGAGGCGGACCTCTCCGTCACGGACGAGGACCGCGAGCTGGACACGATCGTGCCGGACAGCGCGAACCAGCCGTACGACATGCACACGGTGATCGAACACGTCCTGGACGACGCCGAGTTCTTCGAGACGCAGCCGCTGTTCGCGCCGAACATCCTCACCGGGTTCGGCCGGGTCGAGGGCCGTCCGGTCGGCATCGTCGCCAACCAGCCGATGCAGTTCGCCGGCTGTCTCGACATCCAGGCCAGCGAGAAGGCCGCCCGCTTCGTGCGGACCTGCGACGCCTTCAACGTCCCGGTCATCACCTTCGTCGACGTCCCCGGCTTCCTCCCGGGCGTCGACCAGGAGCACGACGGCATCATCCGCCGCGGCGCCAAGCTGATCTACGCCTACGCCGAGGCCACGGTCCCGCTGATCACCGTCATCACCCGCAAGGCCTTCGGCGGCGCCTACGACGTCATGGGCTCCAAGCACCTCGGCGCCGACCTCAACCTCGCCTGGCCCACCGCCCAGATCGCCGTCATGGGCGCCCAGGGCGCGGTCAACATCCTGCACCGCCGCACCCTCGCCGAGGCGGAGGCGAACGGGGAGGACCTGGAGGCGGTGCGCGCCCGGCTGATCCAGGAGTACGAGGACACCCTCCTCAACCCCTATGTGGCGGCCGAGCGCGGCTACATCGACGCGGTGATCATGCCGTCCGACACCCGCCTGCACGTCGTACGCGGCCTGCGTCAGCTGCGTACGAAGCGGGAATCCCTGCCTCCGAAGAAGCACGGCAACATCCCCCTCTAGGCCTGCTGGGAGCCGTCATGAACATCAAGGTCCTACGGGGCAACCCGACACCGGAGGAGCTGGCCGCCGCCCTGGCGGTGGTCCGCGCCCGCGCCGCGGCGGCAGCAGCCACGCCGCCCGGCGCACCCGAGCCGCGGGACGGGTGGTCGGACCCGTCCCGCATCGCGGCCCACCGCCTGCCCCAGCCGGGCCCGGCGACGTGGGCGCGCACCTACTGGCCGGGTTAGGTCAGAGGTTCGCCGTCAGGACTTCGGCCATCGCCTCGTAGCTCGCGTCATCCGGGTGCAGGTGATCGCCGAAGTCGTACGCCGGGCGCAGCCGATCCGGATCCCCCGGATCGGCCGGCGCCCGCCCGAGATCCACCACCGCGTCGTACTCCCCCGAGCTCCGAATCCACTCGTTCAGCCCGAGGAGCACGACGAGCGTGTCCACGCCGGGCCGGTCGAGAACGTCCCGGCGCAGCCGGTGGACGCCCTTCTCGCCGTACCAGGCCGAGTCGTTGAGCAGCAGGTTCCCGCCGATCCCCGCGTTCAGGACCGGCCGCCCCGTGCGCGCGGCGAGCGCGTCGGACCAGCGCCGTCGTGCCGGAGGCGCGCCATGGATGCAGCGCTCCCACCGTCGAGCCGAACCCGTCCGTGATCGAGTCGCCGAAGAGCGCGACTGCGTCCGTGCGGCCGGCGTCGACCTCCACGGCCGACAGGAAGTACCAGGACTCGGTGGCCGCGTCGAAGCCCTCGCCGCCCCCGTCCGCCGACAGGTCGCCCTCACCCCGGTAGCCGGCCGTGAACGCCTGCGCGTGGAAGGTCGCGGGCCCGGTAGCGGCGTCGAAGTACAGGGTCACGGTCACCGACTCCCCGGCGGCCACGGCGAACGGGACGTCATCGCTGACCAGCTCGCCGCGCAGAGGGTGCCTCAGCCTGGCCGACTACATGGGCGCGCACCTACTGGCCAACCTGACCGCCAACCCCTCAGGGGCGCGGGGAACCGCGCACCTCAGGACAACTCGGGTCGTGTTTTGAGTACTCGTACTCAGGCGCCCCACCTCGGCCAAGCCCCACGCTGGTGGCATGCTGTGGTCCGACCCCGAGAACGAGCCGCCCAAGGAACTGCGCGACATGCAGGAGATGTTGCGGCGGCTGGGCGTTCTCCTGGCGATGGCCATGGTGCTCACGCTGATCGTGCTCGGGCTGAGGTGAGCCCGGCCCGGCGCGCCGATACGCTGGCCGCATGACTGATCAGCCCCGCCGCCGACTCGTCCTGGCCTCCAAGTCCCCCGCCCGGCTCAATCTGCTGCGCCAGGCCGGCCTGGATCCCGAGGTCATCGTGAGCGGCGTCGACGAGGAAGCCGTCACCGCACCCACCCCCGCCGACCTGGCACTCGCGCTCGCCGAGGCGAAGGCCTCCGTCGTGGCGGCGAAGCCCGAGGTCAAGGGCGCCATCGTGATCGGCTGCGACTCGGTCCTCGACCTGGACGGCGAGGCCCTGGGCAAGCCGGCCGACGCCGAGGAGGCCACGGCGCGCTGGAAGTCGATGCGCGGCCGGGCGGGCACACTGCAGACCGGCCACTGCGTCTACGACACCGTGACCGGCCGGTACGCCTCCGCCACCGCCTCCACCGTCGTCCGCTTCGGCGAGCCCACCGACGAGGAGATCGCCGCGTACGTCGCCTCCGGCGAACCCCTCTACGTCGCCGGGGCGTTCACCCTAGACGGCCGTTCGGCCCCCTTCATCGACGGCATCGACGGCGACCACGGCAACGTGATCGGCATCAGCCTGCCGCTGGTGCGCCGACTGCTGGGGCAACTGGGCATCGGCATCACGGAGTTGTGGGCGCCGGCGGAGGGCTGACCGGGGAACCGCCCGCCGGGGAATCGGTCGCCGGGGAGCCGCCGCCCGTGCCCCCGTCGGGGGCGGAGTCGGCCGGCTCCTCGGAGCCGGGCGTGGCCTGGGCGTCGTACGTCATGAGCAGCAGCACTATCAGGCCGAGCACGACGACCATGAAGAGGAACGCCGTCCAGCCCACCAGCCCCCAGGCGAACGCGCCCAGCAGCGCGTGCACCACGGCCGCGCTGATCAGCAGGATCCGGCCGAAGCCGGCCGGGGCGCGGTCGCGCAGGGCCACGAGCAGGGCGACCAGGCCGCACAGCGCGAAGTAGGCGCCGAAGACGACTCCGCCGATCTTCGAGGACAGCGACATCACGTCCGGGTCGAGGCCCGCGAGGGACATGTCCTGCCGGTCGACGACGACACCGAGGAACCACTGAAGCGCCGCGACACCGAGCCCTTCGACGAAGAGCACGACCGCCACCACCCACGCCACCGGCCTGCGCACCACCGGTCCCCACCTACTTCCGAGCGCTCTGTTACTCCAAGTACGGACGAGACATCGCGAACGCTACTAACGGGTAAACCCCGGGACAAGGGTTCGGGCGCCGGCAAAGAATCATTGGGCCATTCGTAGGGATTCCACAAAGAAACCGAGTGGCCCGCAGCACGTGATGACAGAGACCTTGACCACAGCGGAGGGCTAGGGTTTTCCGGGAGAGACCTGCGCGCCCGGGCGCGACATGGGATTTCGCAGGTCGAGCGAGCCTGGAATCACGCTCCGTGTGGGCAAGCTCACCACTGGGGACGGGTCGATGTGGCGTGTCGGCAGTCCCTAAACTCGGCTTGTTTCAAGGAGGGAGCCTCAATCGTGCGCAAGGTGCTCATCGCCAACCGTGGCGAAATCGCTGTCCGCGTGGCCCGGGCCTGCCGGGATGCCGGCATCGCGAGCGTGGCCGTATACGCCGACCCGGACCGGGACGCTCTGCATGTCCGCGCCGCGGATGAGGCGTTCGCCCTGGGTGGTGACACTCCGGCGACCAGCTACCTGGACATGGACAAGGTGCTGAACGCCGCGCGCGAGTCGGGCGCGGACGCCATCCACCCCGGCTACGGCTTCCTGTCGGAGAACGCCGACTTCGCCCAGGCCGTCCTCGACGCCGGCCTCATCTGGATCGG
Source organism: Streptomyces muensis (assembly GCF_021474425.1). Taxonomy (GTDB): domain Bacteria; phylum Actinomycetota; class Actinomycetes; order Streptomycetales; family Streptomycetaceae; genus Streptomyces; species Streptomyces muensis. Next base: position 7,083 of record NZ_JAKEIP010000222.1, read on the forward strand.
CCCGCCCCCGCAGGCCATCCGCGACCTCGGCGACAAGGTCGCCGCCCGGCACATCGCCCAGCGCGCCGGCGCCCCGCTCGTCGCCGGCACCCCCGACCCCGTCTCGGGCGCGGACGAGGTCGTGGCGTTCGCCGAGCAGCACGGCCTGCCGATCGCCATCAAGGCCGCCTTCGGCGGCGGCGGCCGCGGACTGAAGGTGGCGCGGACGCTGCAAGAGGTCCCCGAGCTGTACGACTCGGCCGTCCGCGAGGCGGTCGCCGCCTTCGGCCGCGGGGAGTGCTTCGTCGAGCGCTACCTCGACAAGCCCCGCCACGTGGAGACCCAGTGCCTGGCCGACACCCACGGCAACGTGGTCGTCGTCTCCACCCGCGACTGCTCCCTGCAGCGCCGCCACCAGAAGCTGGTAGAGGAGGCCCCCGCGCCCTTCCTCACCGAGGCCCAGGTCGACGAGCTGTACTCCGCCTCCAAGGCGATCCTGAAAGAGGCCGGCTACGTCGGCGCCGGCACCGTCGAGTTCCTCGTCGGCCTCGACGGCACCATCTCCTTCCTGGAGGTCAACACCCGCCTCCAGGTCGAGCACCCGGTCACCGAGGAAGTCACCGGCATCGACCTCGTGCGCGAGATGTTCCGCATCGCCGACGGCGAGGAACTCGGCTACGACGACCCGGTCCTGCGCGGCCACTCCTTCGAGTTCCGCATCAACGGCGAGGACCCGGGCCGCAACTTCCTGCCCGCCCCCGGCACGGTGACCACCTTCACCCCGCCGACCGGCCCCGGCGTCCGCCTGGACGCGGGCGTCGAGTCCGGCAGCGTGATCGGCCCGGCCTGGGACTCTCTCCTCGCCAAGCTGATCGTCACCGGTGCCACCCGGCAGCAGGCCCTGCAGCGCGCCGCCCGCGCCCTGGCCGAGTTCCAGGTCGAGGGCATGGCCACCGCCATCCCCTTCCACCGCGCGGTCGTCAAGGACCCGGCCTTCGCCCCCGAACTGACCGGCTCCGCGGACCCGTTCACGGTCCACACCCGCTGGATCGAGACCGAGTTCGTCAACGAGATCAAGCCCTTCGCGGCCCCCGCCGACACCGAGACGGACGAGGACCCGGACCGCGAGACGATCGTCGTCGAGGTCGGCGGCAAGCGCCTGGAGGTCTCCCTCCCGTCCTCGCTCGGCATGTCACTGGCCCGCACCGGCCTCGCCGCCGGCGCCAAGCCCAAGCGCCGCGCCGCCAAGAAGTCCGGCCCCGCCGCCTCCGGCGACACCCTCGCCTCCCCGATGCAGGGCACCATCGTCAAGGTCGCCGTCGAGGAAGGCCAGGAAGTCAACGAAGGCGACCTCATCGTCGTCCTTGAGGCGATGAAGATGGAGCAGCCGCTGAACGCGCACAAGTCCGGCACCGTCAAGGGCCTGTCCGCCGAGGTCGGCGCCTCCCTCACCTCCGGCGCCCCCATCTGCGAGATCAAGGACTGAGCCGTACGACATCCTGGGGCGCCCGGCGGACTGAGCGATCAGCCCATCGGGCGCTTCTCATTGAGGGAAGGCAGGTGAACCCGATGGTCCGGCCGCCGGCAGGGATGCGCGCCGACGCCCGCCGCAATCACGAGCGCCTGGTCACCGAGGCCCGCTCCGCCTTCGCCGAGCACGGCACGGCCGCGTCCCTGGAGGACGTGGCCCGCCGCGCCGGCGTCGGCATCGGCACGCTCTACCGCCACTTCCCCAACCGCGACGCCTTGCTGAGCGCGGTCTTCGAGGACGCCGTCGGCGACCTCCTGACCCGCTCCCGCGAACTCCTGAACGCCCCCGAGCCCTGCGCGGCCCTGGTGACCTGGCTCCGCGAGATGGTCACCCACGCCGGCGAGTACCGCGGCCTGGCCCGCTCCCTGATGTCCGTCACCACCGACCCCACCTCGGCCCTGTCCAGCTGCAGCGGCCCGATCAGGGAGGCAGGCGGCGCACTGCTGGCGCGGGCACAGGAGGCGGGGAAGGTCCGCCCGGACGTGGCGATCAGCGATCTACTCCAACTCACCCACGCCATCGCACTGGCGGCGGAGGAAACACCGGGAGACTCGGAGTTGGCCGACCGATTGCTGATGCTGACGTTGCGAGGCTTGAAAGCAACCTGAGCGGCAGCCCACCCAAGGGGCGCGGGGCTGTATCGATATGCGGCTCCGCCGCGTGGGCGCGACCAGCCACACTCAAGCGGCACTCGCGCACCACCACGACGCCCCACGGCGACTAGGCGACCCTAACGCCGCCGCAGATCAGCAACACGCGCCCGCTCCCGCTCCGCCGCCCCCTGCTCCCCCAGCACCGCCGCAGCGGACCGCAACCCCTGCCCCCGCCTAGGCCCCGGCAGGGAACGACGCCGCGCCGGGACCTCGTCACCCCCCGGGCTCCCACTCGCCCCGGCCACGGCGATCTGCACCCCCTGATCGGCAAGGGCCTGGAGCTCGGTGTGGGCGCGGTCGTCATGGACCGGCGGCTCGTCGGTCACCAACCGCGTGATCACATCCGTGGGCACCGTCTGGAACATCGTGTCCGTACCGAGCTTCGTGTGGTCGGCGAGGACGACGACCTCCGCGGCCGCCTGCACCAACGCCCGGTCGACGGACGCGGAGAGCATGTTGGACGTGGACAGCCCGCGCTCGGCGGTGAGGCCGCTCCCGGAGATGAAGGCGCGCGACACCCGCAGCCCCTGGAGGGACTGTTCGGCGCCACTGCCGACCAGCGCGTAGTTCGACCCGCGCAGCGTCCCGCCAGTCATCACGACCTCGACCCGGTTGGCATGGGCCAACGCCTGTGCCACCAGGAGGGAGTTGGTGACGACGGTCAGTCCGGGGACGCGTGCGAGCCGGCGGGCCAGCTCCTGCGTGGTGGTCCCCGCCCCGACGACGATCGCCTCGCCCTCTTCCACGAAGTTCGCGGCGAGGTCGGCGATGGCCGTCTTCTCGGCGGTCGCGAGATGTGATTTCTGCGGAAAGCCGGACTCCCGCGTGAACCCGCCCGGCAATACCGCACCGCCATGCCGGCGGTCGAGGAGTCCTTCTGCCTCCAGTGCGCGCACGTCCCGCCGTACGGTCACTTCAGAGGTCTGGACGACGCGGGCGAGCTCACGGAGCGACACGGCTCCGTTCGCTCGCACCATTTCGAGGATCAATTGGCGACGTTCTGCAGCGAACACGAAACTGACAGTAACCCCAACGACCGTCTGCTTTCAGCAGTTTGCGCTGAATAACAGAAGTTGTTCGCACGCAGGGACGAGAAGTGGTATAGGGCCTAGTCCCGCCGCCTATGCCGCACGCATGCTCGACAACTCCCCGTGACCAGCGGGGAGTTGCTTCCGGTCATCAGAGTTCGCCGCCGGACTTCCGGGTGTGCAACTGCCGTGCCACCTCGGCGATCGAGCCCGAAAGGGAGGGGTACACGGTGAAGGCGTTCGCGATCTGTTCGACCGTCAGATTGTTGTCGACCGCGATCGAGATCGGATGGATCAGTTCCGAGGCACGTGGGGCGACGACCACACCGCCGACCACGATGCCCGTGCCCGGACGGCAGAAGATCTTGACGAAGCCGTCCCGGATCCCCTGCATCTTCGCGCGCGGGTTGCGCAGCAGCGGCAGTTTGACGACCCGGGCGTCGATCTTGCCCGCGTCCACGTCGGCCTGGGAGTAGCCGACGGTGGCGATCTCGGGGTCGGTGAAGACGTTCGACGACACGGTCTTCAGGTTCAGCGGGGCCACCGCGTCGCCGAGGAAGTGGTACATGGCGATACGTCCCTGCATGGCGGCCACCGACGCCAGGGCGAAGACTCCGGTCACGTCACCGGCGGCGTACACACCGGGAGCGGTGGTCCTGGAGACCTTGTCGGTCCAGATGTGCCCGGACTCGCGCAGCTTGACGCCGGCCTCCTCAAGGCCCATGCCCGCGGAGTTCGGGATGGCGCCGACGGCCATCAGGCAGTGACTGCCGCTGATGACACGCCCGTCGGCGAGGGTGACCTCGACCCGGTCGCCGACGCGCTTGGCGGCGGCGGCGCGCGAGCGGGCCATGACGTTCATGCCGCGACGCCGGAAGACGTCTTCGAGGACGGCCGCGGCGTCGGGGTCCTCGCCCGGCAGCACGCGGTCCCGCGACGACACGAGGGTGACGCGCGAGCCGAGCGCCTGGTAGGCACCGGCGAACTCGGCGCCCGTCACACCCGACCCGACCACGATGAGCTCCTCGGGCAGCTCGGTGAGGTCGTAGACCTGGGTCCAGTTGAGGATGCGCTCGCCGTCGGGCTGGGCGTCGGGCAGCTCGCGCGGGTGACCGCCGGTGGCGATGAGGACGGCGTCGGCGGTGAGGGTCTCCTCGGTGCCGTCCGCGGCGCGGACGACGACCTTGCGCGACCCGTCGAGGCCCTGCATGCCCTCCAGCCGGCCGCGGCCGCGCAGGACCCGGGCGCCGGCGCGGGTGACGGAGGCGGTGATGTCGTGGGACTGGGCGAGCGCGAGCCGCTTCACACGCCGGTTGACCTTGCCCAGGTCGACGCCCACGACACGCGCGGGCGTGTCGATGTGCGGGGTGTCGTCGGCGACGATGATGCCGAGTTCCTCGTACGACGAATCGAAGGTGGTCATCACCTCGGCCGTAGCGATAAGGGTCTTCGACGGCACGCAGTCGGTGAGCACCGACGCCCCGCCCAGACCGTCGCAGTCGACGACGGTCACCTCCGCGCCGAGCTGGGCGGCCACCAGGGCCGCCTCGTATCCGCCGGGTCCGCCACCGATGATCACGATCCGAGTCACGTACTCCATTGTCCCGCACGCCACACCGTGCCACTGCCTGGGGGCCCGCCCGAGACACCACTGTTACGACAGGGGCGGACGATTCGCCTGCCGTACCCTCTCCCCATGTCGCTCTACGCCGCGTACGCCGGCAATCTCGACGCGCGGCTGATGACCCGCCGCGCCCCCCACTCGCCGCTGCGCGCCACCGGCTGGCTGAACGGGTGGCGGCTGACGTTCGGGGGCGAGCAGCTCGGCTGGGACGGCGCGCTGGCGACGCTCGTCGAGGAGCCGAAGGAGCAGGTCTTCGTCGCGCTGTACGACCTCGCCCCGATGGACGAGGAGTCCCTCGACCGCTGGGAGGGCGTCGGCCTCGGCATCTACCGGCGGCTGCGGGTACGGGTGCACACGCTGGAGGGCGAGGAGCCGGCGTGGGTGTACGTGCTGAACGCCTACGAGGGCGGGTTGCCTGCGGCGCGGTACCTGGGGGAGATCGCGGACGCGGCGGAGTCGGCGGGGGCGCCACACGATTACGTGATGGAGCTGCGGAAGCGCCCCTGTTGAGGGCGGTACGCGGAGAATCCCGTACATGATCGCTCCCCTCACCTACGAACCCCGGTACACCGAGCAGGCCGCTTCGGCTCGTGACCGACTCGACGACCTGCGACGCGCCGCGTTCGACAGAGGACTCGCCGCCCTGGCCCAGGACCCGTTTCCTGCCGTGTCCCGGGCGAGCGACCCTGCGGGGACCACTCGAAGGGTCCGGCTCACCAAGGACGCCCTGGTCGAATACGCGGTCAGCCTGGGGCGCCTGGTCATCATCGACGTGACGGTCTTCGACGACGCCGATGTCCTCGTCCCGGACGCCTGACGGCCCTGAGGGGCCCCCGCCTTCGTCGGAAACAACAAGACAACGATCGCCATCCCGTGAGCTCTGTCATCTACGCGCGTAGGCCCAAACCGGCTACCCTCAGTCGCGTGAACGCATCTCTTCTTCCGGACGACATCCAGGGCGACCCCCACGCCGCCGCCGACGCCGCCGCCGCGCGCCTGCGCGAACTCACCGGCGCCGAGACCCACGACGTCGCCCTCGTGATGGGCTCCGGCTGGGCGCCGGCCGTGGACGCCCTGGGCGCACCCGAGGCCGAGTTCCAGGTCACCGAGCTGCCCGGTTTCCCGCCGCCGGCGGTGGAAGGGCACGGCGGCAAGATCCGCTCGTACCGGATCGGAAACAAGCGCGCCCTCGTCTTCCTGGGCCGCACCCACTACTACGAGGGCCGTGGCGTGGCGGCGGTGGCCCACGGTGTCCGCACCGCGGTGGCGGCCGGCTGCAAGACGATCGTCCTCACCAACGGCTGTGGTGGCCTGCGTGAGGGCATGCGGCCCGGGCAGCCGGTCCTGATCAGCGACCACATCAACCTCACGGCGACGTCTCCGATCATCGGCGCGAACTTCGTCGACCTCACCGATCTGTACTCGCCGCGGCTGCGGGCGCTGTGCAAGGAGATCGACCCCACGCTGGAGGAGGGTGTCTACGCCCAGTTCCCCGGCCCGCACTACGAGACGCCGGCGGAGATCCGGATGGCTCGGGTCATCGGGGCGGATCTGGTGGGGATGTCGACGGTGCTCGAGGCCATCGCCGCGCGTGAGGCGGGTGCGGAGGTGCTGGGCATCTCCCTGGTGACGAACCTCGCGGCCGGTATGACGGGTGAGCCCCTCAACCATGAGGAGGTCCTCCAGGCCGGTCGTGACTCCGCCACCCGGATGGGCTCCCTGCTGGCACAGGTCCTCGGCCGCCTGTAGGAC
>NZ_JAKEIP010000223.1 GCF_021474425.1 Streptomyces muensis
GCGGGGGGTTCACGGGCGGGCGGTTCCGGCTGGAGGCGTCCGCGGACGGTGCCTCGTGCACCCCGACCACGGCCACCGCCGAACTCACCCTGGACATCGCCGACCTGGGCCGGCTGTGGCTCGGCGACGAGTCCGCGGTGCGGCTCGCCGCGCTGGGCCGGGTGCGGGAACAGCGAGCGGGCGCCGCCCGAGTGGCCGACGCCCTGCTGCGTACGTCCAGGCGGCCTTGGTGCCCGGACGTCTTCTGAACCTCCGTTTCGTCGGTGGCGGGACTGCTCGTCCCGGGGACTGCTCATCCGTAGCGAGCTGTGCAGTTGTGGCTGTGCTCATCGATGTTCGGTTGTCGGTGTGAAGTTGTGGCTGTGCTGACCGACCGGGCTCCCGGCTCCCCTCCGGAAGGGAGCCCGGTCAGCCGAACCTGGTCCCTACTGGGCCAGCAGCATGACGAGGATCACCGCGCCGATGCCGCTGATCATGGTGTTCTTCGCCTTGAGGCCGATGGACAGGGCGAGGAAGGCGATGATGCCCATCGGCCCGAACTTCCACTGGACGAGCTGCTCGAATCCGATGGCGAGTGCGGCGACGGCGAGATAGATCAGCGGCATGCCGTCCTCCTTCGGGGACGATGGTCGACAGAACCGACTCTGGTGGCCAACCCCTCAGGAAGTTTGACCATGTTGCCTAAGTTGGCGACCAACTTCACTGTACTTATGTCCACTTGGAAGCGTCTCATAACCATCTACCTTTGAACTGCCACAAGATGGCGGGAAGTTGTAGTGTTTTGGTTGTGGACCCGGAACACGCCTCCGTCAATGGACGGAAGAGGACACAGCGGCCACAGAAAACACACCTAGAGGTGGCCGACGAGCTGCGCACCCGGATCAGGTCAGGCGTGCTGCGAGCGGGCCAGCGCATGCCCACGCAGGCCAAGCTGGCCGACGAGTTCGGCGTCGAGCGCGGTGCCGTACGGCAGGCGCTGCGCATCCTGCAGTCGGAGCATCTGCTCACCAACGTCTCCAAGGGCAGCCCCGCCACCGTGGCCCCGATACAGGGTCCGGCGGCCGGCCTGGTCCCGGCCGGCCCCGGCGCCCCGCCGATGCCGACCACCGCGGCCCTCGCGCCGCGCATAGCCGCCGCGTTCGCCGAACCCCACGTCGAGGTCGACGCCCTGTGCCTCACCTCGGTCTCCCTCACCCTCGCCATCGGCGAACCGCTGCGCCGTATCCACGCCGGGGAGCTGAAACCGGCCAAGGTCGACGTGCGCGTCCTGCTGCCGTCCCGGGACATCGACCTGGCCTTCCCGACCCCGGTGGACGCCCCGGACGAGCAGGGCCGGCTGCAACGGCGCTGGCTGGCCCATCGCAACGCGCAGGGCCAGGTGCTGCGGCACAACCTGCTGGCGCTGCGCTCCTCGCACGGCATCGACGTGAACGTGACGTTCCGCGCCCTGCCCTTCACACCGCCGGTGAAGCTCTACCTCCTCAACGGCGTGGAGGCGCTCTTCGCGTACTACACGGTCACGCGGCGCGAGGAGGAGGTCGATCACGAGCAGCTGGAGATGTACGACGCCGAGGGCACCCGCTCGATGCTGTTCGCCTTCGAGCAGGGTGCCGGGCTGCGTGACACGACGTTCGTGGAGCAGTCACACATCTGGTTCAACGCGCTGTGGGAGACGATCAGTTCGGAGCTGGTGCTCTGGTCATAGCGCGGGGCGCGTGACCAGGGCGGCGAGCACCACGGCCCCGATGGAGCTGAGGGCCGGGCTTCTGGCCTTGAGGCCGATGGTGAGGAGCAGCAGGCCGATGATGCCCATCGGGCCGTACTTCCACTGGACGAGCTGTTCGAAGCCGAGGACGAAGACGGCGGAGACGAAGGCGATGGCAGGCACGGTCGTTCCCCCTTCGGGCTGCCGGACGGGACGGGCGTTGGAGCTTCGGGGGTTGGGCGACAAGAAGGCAAAAGTTCTGCCAACTTGATCGAGTTGGTTGCCAACTCTAATAAGGTTGTCCCCGCTTGGTGCCTAGTCATAAACAACTTCGGGACAACTCCCCGAAGATGGATGGAAGTTGTAGCGTTTGGTCGTGACTCAGGAGAGCGTGACAGTGAACGGCAGCAGGAGACCCTCGTCCCAGGAGATCGCCGACATCCTGCGGGAACGTATCCGCACCGGCGAGCTCAGGGCCGGGGACCGCCTGCCCACCCAGGCCGAGCTCGCCGAGGAGTTCGGTGTGGAGCGCGGTGCCGTGCGCCAGGCCCTGCGCGCGCTCCAGAGCGACGGGCTCCTGAGCAATGTAAGCAAGGGCAGCCCGCCGCGCATCGCCGAGTCGACGCCGGCCCGGCCGGAGCCCCAGCCGACGATGGTGGCGCTGGCCCCGAGGCTGGCCGAGGCGTTCGCCGCCCCGCGGGTGCGGATCGACGCGGTCTGTCTCACCGCCCAGACCCTGATGCTGGCCCTGAGCGAGCCCCTGCGCCTGATCCACGAGGGCCGGCTGCGCCCCGAGTCGATCGAGGCCCGGATCCTGCTGCCGTCCCGGGAGATCAACCTCGCCTTCCCCATCTCGGTCGAGGGCCACGGAGACGACGACCCGGTCCACCAGGACTGGCTGGCCCGGCGCAACGCCCAGGGGCAGGTCCTGCGGCACAACCTCCAGACCCTGCGCTACTCGCACGGCATCGACGTCCACGTCGCCTTCCGCGCCCTGCCCTTCACACCGCCGGTGAAGCTGTACCTCCTCAACGGCGTCGAGGCGCTGTTCTCGTACTACATGATCGGCCGGCGCGAGGGACCCTCGGAGTCCGGGCCGGCGGACGTGTACGACGTGCTGAGCGCCGAGTCCCTCCTCTTCTCCTTCGACGAGGTGGCCGGCCGCAGTGACGGCGTGTTCGTGACGGAGTCCCAGAAGTGGTTCGACGCCCTGTGGGACACCATCACCACCGACCTGAACCTCAATTGACGCTTCACACCGGGACACAGGGGGAATGGAGTGACTACCTCCGCCAACTTGGTCGGCTTGGCGCCAACTTCGGTGAGTTGTAGCGTTTGGTCGTGACTCAGGAGAACGTGGCTGTGAACGGCAGGAGACTCTCGCCCCAGGAGATCGCCGACATCCTCCGGGAACGGATCCGCGTCGGAGACCTCAAGGCGGGCGACCGCCTGCCCACCCAGGCCGAGCTGGCCGAGGAGTTCGGCGTCGAGCGGGGCGCCGTACGCCAGGCCCTGCGCGCGCTCCAGGAGGCCGGGCTCCTCTCCAACGTCAGCAAGGGCAGCCCGCCCCGTGTCGCCCAACAGGCCTCCGGCCAGGGCGCCCCCCAGCCGACGATGGTCGGTCTGGCCCCACGGCTGACGGAGGCGTTCGCCGCCCCGCGCGTCTGTGTGCAGGTCGTCTGCCACACGTCGGAGACCTTGATGCTGGCCCTGGGCGAGCCCCTGCGGATGATCCACGAGGGCACGATCCGCCCCGAGTCGATCGACGTGCGCGTCCTGCTCCCGTCCCGGGACATCCATCTCGCCTTCCCGGTACTGGTCGAGGGCCGGGGCGAGGACGACCCGGTCCACCAGCGGTGGCTGGGCATGCGCAACTCGCAGGCGCAGGTGCTGCGCCACAGCCTCCAGGCCTTCCGCGCCACCCACGGCATCGACGTCAACGTCACCTTCCGCGCCCTGCCGTTCACGCCACCCGTCAAGCTCTATCTGCTCAACGGCGAGGAGGCCCTGATCGGCTACTACGTCCTCACCGAACGGCAGGAGGAGTACGAGAGCCGAACCCTGGAGATGTACGACGCCCTCGGCTCCCAGTCCCTGCTCTTCTCCTTCGCCAAGCAGGCCGGCGGGCGTGACGCCGCGTTCGTGGAGGAATCACAGAAGTGGTACGACGCCCTCTGGGAAACCATCACCACTGACCTGACACTCTCCTAGTGACTTCTGATACGAAGCAGACTGAACCGGTGACCGCGCAGCGGGAGCGGGTGCGGGAGCTGATCGAGCAGGCCCGAGTGGTGCTCTGGGACTTCGACGGGCCGATCTGCAGGCTGTTCGCCGGGCACTCGGCGGAACGGGTCGCGGCCGAACTGATGGAGTGGCTCGAAGGGCGAGGGCTGCACGGCCTGCTGGCGGAGGACGAACGGCGTACCGCGGACCCGCACGCGGTACTGCGCGCCGTCGACCGCCGGCACCCCGACAGCGATCTGGTGGCGGAGCTGGAGGAACGTCTCACCCAGGCGGAGCTGCGGGCCGTCCCCTCCGCCTGGCCCACCGCGTACGCGGACCCGCTCATACGCACCTGGACCGCGGTGGGCGCGCGGCTGGCCATCGCGACCAACAACTCCCCGAGGGTGGTTCACTCGTACCTGGCCGATCGCCGGCTGGTCGACTGCTTCGCGCCGCACGTCTACGGCCGCACCCAGGAACTCCGGCACCTCAAGCCCAACCCCCACTACCTCAACCGCGCCCTGACCGCGATGGGCGCCGCCCCCTCCCAGGCCCTCTTCATCGGCGACACCCCCACGGACTGCCAGGCCGCCCAGGAGGCCGGAGTCATGTTCCTCGGCTACGCGCGTAACGAACGCAAGGGCAAACTGTTGCTGGACGCGGGGGCGACGGACATCGTGGGCTCGCTGGAGCCGTTGCTGAACACGCTGAGGACGGCCAGGAGGTGACCGCAGGGTGGGAGGCTCAGCGGGTCTCCGGGGAACTCCGTGCCAGGATGGCCGACGGCACGTACCCGCTTCGGTCCACCCTTCCCTCACAGCGGGATCTCGCGACGGAGTTCGGTGTCTCCCGCGACACCGTCCAGCGGGCGCTGCGGGAGCTGGTCGACGAGGGCTGGATCGCATCGCGGCAAGGCAGCGGTTCCCGGGTGATCAAGACCCAGCGCATCCACTCCTCGGCGGCCAAGGCCACCCGGTTGCGCCGCGGCGCGACCCTGGGCCCGTTCATCAGCGAGGCCTTCGAGCAGCCCGAAGTGACCCTGGACGTCTACACGTTGACCTCCGAGTCCCTGGATGTCCACATCCGCCTCCAGGTGGAGCGGATCCGCGCCGGCTCCATCACCCCACAGCGCATCGCCCTGCGCATGCTCCTGCCGGACGAAAGCCTGGTCATGCCGTACCCGCGCGCCAGGGACGACAAGGACGACCCCCGTCTGCGCGATCGGCTGCGCGACATCAGCAGGCGGCACACGGAGTCGATACAGACGGTGCTCAAGGACCTGGCGACCGAGGAACTCGTCCGGTCCGTCGACGTGGAGGTCCGGCATACGCCGTTGACGCCGACCTTCAAGCTCTATCTGCTCAATGGTGTCGAGGCCCTGCACGGCATGTACGAGGTGATCGAACGCCCCATGACGTTGGAGACCGGCGAAGTGATCAACGCACTGGACGTCCTGGGCCTTGGTGCCACCCTGACCCACCACGTGAAGGACGGGGCTCCGGACTCGGCCGGCTCCGTGTTCGTGGAGAGCATGCGGACGTGGTTCGACTCGGTCTGGAACCTGTTCTCCGCATAGCGGCCAGGAACGGCTAGCGGCCGCCGCCTCGCGGCTCGCGCGGTACCCAGCGCGGGTCGGCGATGATGGGGTTCTCGGGCTTGATGTACTCCAGCGTCTCCCAGAGGTTCCGGTGCCACTCCATGTGGTGCTCCGCTATCTCCTGGGTGTCGCGTGAGCTGGACCGGATGTCCCAGCCGAGGACACGAGCCCTGCCGTATCTGGGTCCGAAGCCCTCGGTGTCCAGGATGTGGAGGTCGTTTCCGCGCCAGCTCTTGGTGCGCTCGTTGATTCCGTACGGCTGCTGGAACACCTTCTCCTGGTTGAAGATGTACAGCTTCCGCTCCGGGATCTGCGGCGACTCCCGTACCTCGCAGGTGATGGTGATGCGGGGGTTGCGTTCGCGTACCCGGTCCAGCAGGCCTTTGAGGTCGTCCCAGTTGGGCTTGGTGTAGTCGTCACGCATGCGTTCGCGGTTCTCGACGGAGTCGGTGAAGTACAGCGTTCCGACGGGATGGCCGGCACCGGCGGGTGCGGCTTCCAGCTTCCCCGGGAGGCTCATCGGACGGTTGAGGTGGGCGACGATGATGCGCAGGGTCAGCTCCTGGGTGTGCACCTCCTCGTCGGCCAGCCGTTGGAGGGAGGGGCGCAGCAGGGTGAGCAGCGTCTCCATGGTGAATCCGGAGAAGTCGATGCGGACGTGCCGGGCGTCGAAGGTCTTGCGCATCGGGTCGAAGAGATCGTGCCAGGTGGCCATGACGTAGACGCCGTCGGCTCCCGGCCGGGAGCCGGAGTCGCTGATGGCGTCGAAGAGGATGAGGGCGATCAGAGCGGCGAAGGAACCGCCGAGAAATCCCTGGCCCTTGAGGAAGTTTCCCAGCGGATCGATGACCTCGGCCGCGATGGCGAGGGCGGCCACGGACGCCAGGATCACCTTGACGATCCGGGGCTTCCACGCACTCAGCGAGTTCCGGACCAGAGCGAGTCCGGTCGGGTTGCCGTCGCCAGGACCGCGAGAAGACACCCTCTACCCCCTGTGTGCCGCGGACCGGTGCGGCAACGATGCCTGTCGATCTCCGAGCCATCCATGATGCCCCGGCCAACTCGGCAGCACCAGAAGGTCAGTTCGGCTTCCGCATCGCCTCTGCCGCGCTGATGAGGGGTTCGTGCGAGGACACGACAGCGTGAGCGCCGCGCTCCAGCATCCGCGCCGCTCGTACCGGGGACTGCGTGTACCCGATGAAACGTGTCCTCGCGGCCAGGGCGGCCTCCAGATCGGTGAGTTGGTCGCCGATCAGGACACACTCGGAGGGCGGCGGTCCGCCCAGGGACTCCAGTGCCCGCTCGACGGACCTGGGGTGGGGCTTCATGTGGTGGAGATCGTGCGGGTCGCGTCCGATGACGTCCTGGAACTGCTCCAGCAGGTCCCAGCGCTCCAGGTACGCCCTGATCGGTTCCGCGGCGTTGTTGCTGACGATCACGAGGGGAATCTCCGCCCAGCGCAGTGCGTTGACGAGCTTTTCGACGCCCGGTGCCGGGTGGGCCAGGAGGACGGCTTTGGCCTCGTACTCGGTCACGGTTTCCTCCGCCGCTCTGAGTGCCTCGCGGCTGCGGGGATCGGGATCCGTGGGGTCGTACATGTCCTGGAGAAGCAGCAGGATGCCGTGAGAGTCGTGGCAGTCCTCGACTTTCTGGTCCAGGTCGCGTCCCCAAATCGAGCGGACCTTCTCTTTGATCTCACTGGCGACAGGCGCGGTCGAGACATTGCCGAAGAGATCGCAGACGGGCCCGTCGAAGTCGAGGAGCACGGCTTCCACTCCCTCGAGAAGTCCGAGCTGATCTTCCCGTGCGTCGAGTGCGCCGCCCATGGGCCTCCTCCCGGTCACCCGGTTCAGTGTGGACGATGGCGGCTCGGTCGGCCAGCACCGCAGGTCATGGCACACAAGTCGGGTATGGGCGTATCCGTCGTCGCACGTGCGCGCGGTCGCCGGCCGGGCGAGAGGGGACCGCTCGAAATCGTCGTCGGACGTGTCGTGGGCTTCTTGCGCGCTGTCCGACGGTGGGGGAGTACTGTGCTGCCACTCCTGCGCCCCTCGTCAAGGGCCCAAAGCGAGAGAAACGGGCCATGCCACCCGAACCACCTTCCGATGCTCGGCTGCACGCGGTCGAGATGAGTGGAGACCCCGGTGCGGTCGAGGGACCACTTCGGGGCTATCACCATGAGACGTATGTGATTTCGCTGCCCCCGCGACCGGGGCGGTTGGATCCGGGGCGATGGAAGTGCAGGGAACCGCGGAGCAATCTCTTCTGGTTCGACCGGCGGTGCTTCGCTTCGGAGGAGCAGCTGCTGACCGCTCTGCGCGGACGCGTCAGCCGCATCCCGGACGTCATCGATGTCAACGGTTGCGGTCTGCAGCGCTTCATCGAGGGGGGCACGCTCGGTTCGGTCCATGGGTCAGGGCAGGGTGTCCCGGACGCCGTGTTCGGGCAGATCGTCGATCTCTTCGGCCAGTTGGCGGACGTGGACGCCGACGACCTCGCGGTGGACCGGCGGTGCGACGCCGCCGACCGGCCGACGGACGGTGACACCAACGGCTTCCTGGAGCGGCTCGTCCACTTCACCGAAGAGCGCGTCTACGTGGCGAACCTGAAGGAGTTCGAGGAGCTCTTCACCGCGCTCGGAGTGGAGGCCGACGCGTTCAAGCAGCTGCGCAAGCATGTGGCCGGTCTCCAGGAACGGCCCTTCTGCCTGCTGCACGCCGATCTGCACCGGGAGAACTTCATCATCGATCCCGACCGCAGGCTCTGGACGATCGACTGGGAGCTGGCCATGGTCGGCGATCCCCTGTACGACCTGGCCACGCATCTGTATCTGATGCGGTACCCGGAGCGGCAGGCACGCCGGATGGCGAAGCAGTGGCGTGCGACCGTCGAGGAGGTCCGCCCCGGCAGCGCGAAGGGCATGGAGGAGGACCTGGACCGGCTCATCGCCTACAAGAGGGCCCAGTCCGTGTTCACCGACGTCATCCGCGTGGCCCTGGAACTGGGTTCGGAGCCGGACCCTCACTGGACGCGGCTGGTCCGCTCGGGACTGAAGCTGCGGCAGATCCTCCAGGACGCCGCGGGCCCCCTGGGCCTGGACCAGGTCCCGAGCCCGCGTCGGATCATGGCGGTGCTCACGCGCTGGTGCCGTGCCCGGGAGCAGGAGTCCGGGCTGAATTAGGCTCAGCCGCATGAACGAGACGGGCACCCGCGAGATCGGCCTGCGCGAGCGGAAGCGGCAGCGGATGTACCGGACCGTTTCCGACACCGCCATCCGCCTCTTCCTGGAGCGGGGCTTCGACGCCGTCTCCGTGGCCGATGTCGCCGCCGCGGCGGAGATCTCCAAGCCGACGCTGTTCCGGTACTTCCCGACGAAGGAGGATCTCGTCCTGTACCGGTTCGCCGATCACGAGGACGAGGCCGCGCGGGTCGTGCGGGAGGGGCCGTCGCCGGTCGAGGCGCTGCGGCGGCACTGCCTCGACGGGCTGGAGCGGTGCGACCCGATCACCGGGCTCAACGACCATCCCGAGGTGCTCGCCTACCAGTCGTTGCTGTACGGCACTCCCGCGCTGGTCGCCCGTATGTACGGCTATCTGGAGCGTTCGGAGGCGGCGCTCGCCGAGGCGCTCGGGGGAGGGCTGGACGCGCGGCTGGCCGCGGGGCAGATCGTGGCGGTGCAGCGGATCCTCGCGCAGGAGAACTGGCGGCGGATCGCGGCGGGGGAGCGGGCCGCCGACGTACGGGGGGACGCCGTGGCGGCCGCCGAGCGGGCGTTCGCCGTGCTGGAGGCGGGGCTGCCGGGACTGGTCGCCCACTGAACTGAGGCTGAGTAAAAGATTTAACTCGGTCACGTTATTTGGGTACGCTCCGTGGAATGACGTCACCCGACCCTGCCCTCCACCAGCACCCCCGGAACAGCCTCCGCCACGCCCTCGACCAGGAACGCGCCCACCACGACCGCTGCCGCACCGCCCTCGCCGCCATGGTCGACGGTGCCGACGAGCAGGTCGTCATCGGCGAGAACGCCTCCGCCTCCGGTGCCGACGCCGAGGTCCTCGGCTACCAGCTGCGCAGCCAGGCCAAGGCGATGCACGAGCTGCCCGAGGGGCCGCTGTTCTTCGGGCGGCTGGACTTCAGCGGCGAAGAGCGGCAGCCGCTGCACATCGGGCGGCTGCGGATCAGCGAGCACCCCGCCGAGCCGCCCCTCGTCGTCGACTGGCGCGCACCCGTCTCCCGCGCCTTCTACCAGGCCGGCGCCCGCGACCCGCAGGGCGTCGCCGTGCGCCGCCGCTTCGGCTGGGCGCCGGGCAGCCGCGGGGACTCCGCCGATCTCACCGGCCTGGAGGACGAGCACCTCCACCGGGGTGAATCGCGGGCCAGCGAACTCGTCGCCCGGGAGATCGAACGGCCCCGCGTCGGACCCATGCGGGACATCGCGGCCACCATCCAGCCCGAGCAGGACGATCTCGTACGAGGCGACCTCACCCTCTCCGTCTGCGTCCAGGGCGCCCCCGGCACCGGCAAGACCGCCGTCGGCCTGCACCGCGCCGCATACCTCCTCTACACCCATCCGCAGCGCATCCGCCGCGGCGGCCTGCTGATCCTCGGCCCCAACCGGACCTTCCTCTCCTACATCTCCGAGGTGCTGCCCGCCCTCGGCGAGACCGGCGTACGGCAGTCCACGCTGCGGGACGAGATCGCCCGGCATCCGGTCAAGGGGGTCGACGACGAGAAGGCTGCCGTCGTCAAGCACGACGCCCGGATGGCCGAGGTGCTGCGGCGCGCCCTGTACGCGCGCGTGGGCGGCGGCGAGGGGATCGGTCCGCTGGCCGTGCCCGAGGGGTCGTACCGGTGGCGGGTGGCGGAGGGCGAGCTGGTGCGGATCGTGGCGGGGGTGCGGGCCGAGGCGCCGCCGTACGCGGTGGGGCGGGAGCGGGTGCGGACGCGGATCGTGCGGCGGATCCTGGAGCAGGCCGAGCGGCGCGGCGGACCGCCGGGTGCCGCGTGGCTGAAGAAGATCTCGCGGGCGCGGGCGGTCGGGGAGTACGTCGACGCGGTGTGGCCGCGGGTTCGGCCGGAGGAGGTCGTGTCCCGACTGCTCATGGATCCGGACGCGTTGGCGCAGGCCGCCGACGGGTTGCTGGACGCCGACGAGCAGAAGGCGCTGCTGTGGGCGAGGCCGCCGCGGTCGTGGAAGTCGGCCCGCTGGTCGGCCGCCGATCTCGTGCTGCTCGACGAGGTGGCGGGGCTCATCGAGCATCCGCGGCAGTACGGCCATGTCGTCGTCGACGAGGCGCAGGACCTGTCGCCGATGGAGTGCCGGGCGATTGCGCGCCGGGCCGCCTTCGGGTCGGTGACCGTGCTCGGGGACCTGGCACAGGGCACGACCCCGTGGGCGGCGCGGTCGTGGCCGACGGTGCTGGCGCAGCTGGGGAAGCCGGACGCGGTGGTCGTATCGCTCACCACCGGGTTCCGGGTGCCCCGGGCGGTGCTGGCGCTGGCCAACCGGCTGCTGGAGCGGCTGGACGTGGCGGTGCCGGCGGCCCGTTCGCTGCGAGGCGACGGGGAGCTGCGGTTCCGGGCGGCCGACGGGGATCTGCCGGGGGCGGTCGTGGGTGCCGTACGGGACGCGCTGGGCCGGGAGGGGTCCGTCGGGGTGGTCGCGGCGGACGGGGACGTGGACCGGGTGCGGGAGGCGCTGCGGGCCGCCGGGATCGAGGCGGGCGGCGCGGACGAGCTGGGGGCGCGGGTGGCCGTCGTACCGGCGAGTGTGGTGAAAGGGCTGGAGTACGACCATGTCGTGGCCGTGGAGCCGGCGGCGATCGTGGCGGCGGAGGAGCGGGGGCTGCACCGGCTGTATGTGGTGGTGACGCGGGCGGTGGCGGGTCTTGAGGTGGTGCACGGGAGGCCGTTGCCGTGGTGAGGCCACGCGGGGCCACGGCCTCCCGTGCGCGGGTCACACCGCGTCGAGGAGCGGGATCAACTGCTCCTCCTCGTACGTCAGATGCGCCTCCAGCGCCGCGGTGAGCCGCTCCACCTCGGTGCGGGCGGCGGCCGGGTCCGCGTCCTCGGCGGACACCACGCGCCGAAGGTCCTCGACGAGCCCGGCGATCCGCTCGTGCTCCTCGCCCAGCCGGGTCAGCGCGGGCGCGAACTCGGGGTGGCGGTCGGCCAGGACCGGGAACATGCCCATGTCCTCGCCGGTGTGGTGGTTGTGCAGGCCCGCGCAGAAGGTCAGACAGTTGACGCGCAGCTGGGCGCCGAGGGCCGTACCGCCGCCCTTGCTCATCTCCTCGCGGATCAGGGCGAGTTCACGGCGGAAGGCGTCGTGGACGACCTTGATGGCCTCGCCCATGGAGGAGGCGTTGATGTTCGGGGGCCCGCCCTGGGCGATCTCGTACAGGGCGACCACGGGAATCACCCGGTCCGTCTTCTCCTGGTACGCCGCCCAGCCCGGATCCGCCTCCACGGCCCGCGCGAAGGCCCGGTCCCGCTCCTCGCCTTCCAGGACGACGGCCCGCGCCTCGTAGGTGAACGCGCCGCTCTCGATGGTGACCCGGGGGTTGGCGAGGAGGTTGTGGAACCACGCGGGATGCTTGGGGGCGCCGGCGGCCGAGGCGATGACCAGGACGCGGTCGCCGCCGTCGGGGAGGTAGCCGACGGGGGTGGTGTGCGGGCGGCCGGTGCGGGCGCCGGTGGTGGTGAGCAGAAGGAGCCGGGCGCCCTCGAAGTAGCCGCCGACGCGGCCCTTGTGGGCGCGGAACTCCTCGATGACCTGCTGGTTGAAATCGTGGGGCATTCTCTCTCTTTCTCTGTCGCTGGATGTCCGTACGGAGGGCACGGAAGGGGAAGGCGAAGAGAAAAGAGAGGCGGACTCCTGGCCCGCCGCCACAGCCTCACTCAGAGGCCGGGCAACACCCAACTCGCTCACGGCACATGGCCGACCCGGCAGTCATGGACCAAGACGGTACCGTCCGTCCCATGACGACCGCCACGCAATTCCAGCAGATCCCCACGACGACGCTCGCCGACCTGCTGGGCCGCGCGCAGGTCATGGACGTCGGCATCCGCCCGCTGTGGGACCCCGTCCCGCGCGTCGCCGGCCCGGCGTACACGGTGTCGTGCCCGCCCGGCGACAACCTGATGCTGCACGCCGCCATCCACCGGGCGCCGGCCGGCTCGGTCGTCGTCGTGGAGTCCGGGGACCTCAACCATGCCCTGGCCGGCGGAAACGTCTGCGCCGTCGCCCAGCGCCGCGGAATCGCCGCGTTCGTCGCCGACGGCGTGATCCGGGACCTGGCCGAGGTGCGGGAGGCGCGCTTCCCGGTCTTCGCGCGGGGTGTGATCCCGATCCCGGGCACCAAGGCGGCCGTACGGCCGTTGAACGAGCGGGTGAGCTGCGGAGGTGTTGCGGTCGACGCCGGGGACGTGGTGGTGGCCGACGAGGAGGGCGTCGTGGTCGTCCCCGCGGCCCGCCGGGAGGAGATCCTCGCGGCGGCCCGCGCCAAGCTGGCCAAGGAAGCGGACGAGTCCCTCGACGACTGGGAGGCGGCGCACCGGGCCCGTATCGACAAGATCCTTACGGAGGGCGGGTTCGAGGGTTGAGTTCACAGCAGCCGGGTCATTCAGGGGCTTCGGGTCCTTCGGTGCCGTCGGTCTCGTCGTCGGTGCTCGTGTTCCTGGACGTCGACGGAACGCTGATCCCGTTCGGTGCGGACCGCCCGTACCCGGTGTACGAGCCGGTCCACCCGCTCCCCGCGACGGCCGACCACCCCCTGCTCTCCCGTGTCGACCCCGCCCTCGGCGACCGCCTGGCCGGGCTCGCCGCGCTCGGCTGTGAGCTGGCGTGGGCCACGACCTGGCTGGACGACGCCAACACCTGCCTCGCACCCTGGCTCGGGCTGCCCCCGCTGCCGGTGGTGGAGTGGCCGGACGAGGGCGACGAACCCCGGCTCGGGCCGCACGGACTGCACTGGAAGACGCGGCCGCTGGTGGCGCGGGCCGCGGGGCGCCCGTTCGTCTGGGTCGACGACGAGATCACCGACGCCGACCGGGCCTGGGTGGCCGGCCACCACCCCGCCCC
>NZ_JAKEIP010000224.1 GCF_021474425.1 Streptomyces muensis
ACCTTTCGGGCTGCATCTCCGGTTGACCCACCCGGCACTCCCTACTGATCACGGTGCGTGACCTCGCGTACGACCCGGGTACGACCCGCGGCGCACGGAACGTCCCGCCACACCTGAGGCTGACGCGCCGGACCCTTCCTACCGCCCAATGGGTGGCGAAGAGATGCCTTTCGCCTCTTTTCCGCCCAGAAGAGGGTCTTGATCAGGGCTTGGTCAGATATAGGACGCCAGTTCCTCTCACTCGAAAGAGTGCTGGGGCGACGGCCACGCCGACCACGTAGGCTCGTGCTGAACGGGAAAGCCGTACATAGGTACAAGGAGCTGATCGTGATCCCCGGTGGTGGCCAGCCCAACATGCAGCAGCTGCTCCAGCAGGCCCAGAAGATGCAGCAGGACCTGGCGAGGGCGCAGGAGGAACTGGCTCAGACGGAGGTCGAGGGCCAGGCGGGCGGCGGTCTGGTGAAGGCCACCGTGACGGGCTCCGGCGAACTCAGGGCGCTGAAGATCGACCCGAAGGCGGTGGACCCGGACGATACCGAGACCCTCGCCGACCTGGTCATCGCGGCCGTACAGGCGGCGAACGAGAACGCGCAGACGCTCCAGCAGCAGAAGCTCGGCCCGCTGGCCCAGGGCCTGGGCGGCGGCAGCGGCATCCCCGGTCTGCCGTTCTGACGCCGAGGCGTTCCCCGGCGCGCCTTCCTTACAGGGGCCGCCGCCAACTACCGTACGTACCGTAAGGAACCCCAGGAAGGGACGGCAGTCCGTTGTACGAAGGCGTGGTCCAGGACCTCATCGACGAGCTGGGGCGGCTGCCCGGCGTCGGTCCCAAGAGCGCGCAGCGGATCGCCTTCCACATCCTCCAGGCGGAACCGACGGACGTACGGCGTCTCGCCCAGGCCCTGATGGAGGTCAAGGCGAAGGTCCGCTTCTGCGCGACGTGCGGCAATGTCGCGCAGGAGGAGCTGTGCAACATCTGCCGGGACACACGCCGCGACCCGGCGGTGATCTGTGTGGTCGAGGAGCCGAAGGACGTCGTGGCGATCGAGCGGACCCGTGAGTTCCGCGGCCGTTACCACGTCCTCGGCGGCGCGATCAGCCCCATCGAGGGTGTCGGTCCTGACGACCTGCGGATACGGGAACTTCTCGCGCGGTTGGCCGACGGGACGGTCACGGAGCTGATCCTGGCCACGGACCCGAATCTGGAAGGCGAGGCCACGGCCACCTACCTCGCCCGCATGATCAAGCCCATGGGCCTGAAGGTCACCCGCCTGGCCAGCGGCCTCCCGGTGGGTGGCGACCTGGAATACGCGGACGAGGTCACCCTCGGCCGCGCCTTCGAGGGGAGACGACTCCTAGATGTCTGACGCCACGCTGCACGCGACCGAGCCCGACCCGGACGACTTCGCGGTCCAGATCTCGGACCAGATCGAGAGCTTCCTGGTCGCCGTCACGGAGGTCGCGAAGGGCGACGAGCCGGGCTCGACGGTGCCCTTCCTCCTCCTGGAGGTCTCCCAACTCCTCCTGGCCGGCGGCCGGCTGGGCGCGCACGAGGACATCGTCCCGGACGAGCGCTACGAGCCCGACCTGGGCCCGGAGCCGGACGTGGACGAGCTCCGCGAGAACCTCGCCCGGCTGCTGGACCCGGTGGACGTCTACTCGGAGGTCTTCGACCCCTACGAGCCCCGCAAGGCCCCGGTCCCGGCGCGGATCTCCGACGACCTCGCCGACGTCATCACCGACCTCCGCCACGGCATGGCCCACTACCGTGCCGGGCGTACCACGGAGGCGCTGTGGTGGTGGCAGTTCTCGTACTTCTCCAACTGGGGCACCACGGCGTCCGCGACCCTGCGCGCCCTGCACTCGGTCCTGGCCCACATCCGTCTGAACCAGCCCCTGGAGGAACTGGACGGCCTGGACACGGACCAGGGCATGATGGGCGACGAGACGCTGGAGTTCGAGGCGGGCAAGGTCATGGCGGAGGAGATCGGGGGGCCGCTGGGAATGCGGCCCGCCCAGCGGCGGTAGCGCGGCCCCGGCCGGCCCCGTCGGCTCCGGCCGGCCGGATCAGATCCGTACGGCCGTGCCGGTCACCCCGATGCCCGTGTCCGGCTCGGCCGGCACCGTCACCGTGATCGTGCTCGGCCTGCCCATGTCCGCGCCCTGATGGATCGTCAGGGTCGCGGGCACATCGACGAGTTCGAGCTCCCGCAGATAGCCGCCGAACGCGGCCGCCGCCGCACCCGTGGCCGGGTCCTCGACCACGCCGCCGGGCGGGAACGGGTTACGGGCGTGGAACACCGTGGCGGACTCCCGCCAGACCAGGTCGACGGTGGTCCAGTCCTCGCGGGCCATGAGGGCGGCGAGCGCGGGCATGTCGTAGTCCAGGTCGGCCAGCCGCTCCCGGCTCGCGGCGGCGAGGATCGGGTGCCGGGCGCCGGCGAAGGCCACGCGCGGCGGCAGCGCCGGGTCCAGGTCCCGCGCCGACCAGCCGAGGATCGCCAGCAGCTCGGCGAGGTCGGCCTCCGCGATCGGCGTCGCATGCGGCGCCACGCTCACCAGGGTCGCCACCACGGCGCCGTCGGCCGTCCGGTCGGTGGTGACGGTGACCGGGCCCGCCTGGGTACGCAGCAGCAGGCGGCCGGTGCCGTGGCGTTCCGCGTGGGCGACGGCCGTGGCGATGGTCGCGTGGCCGCAGAACGGCACCTCGGCCAGCGGGCTGAAGTAGCGGACGTCGAGTGTGCCGTCGGCGGCGGGTACCACGAACGCCGACTCCGAGTACCCGACGTCGGCCGCCGTCGCCAGCATCGCCTTGTCGTCGACTCCGGTGGCGTCGAGCACCACCCCCGCCGGGTTGCCGCCCGCGGGATCGCTGCTGAAGGCCACGTATCGCAAGATCTCCATCCGGGGACCGTAGCCGCGCGAACCGCCCGGGGAGCACGGGAGGGACGGAAGGTGACGCGGGTTACAGAAGAAGACTTCTGAAGTGGCGTAATGCGCGGGCCCTATGGCCGGTCTCACAGGCGCACACGCACCACGGCCGCCCCCTGGCCGGTGCCCCCGCCCCTCGAATCGGAGCCCGACCATGCATGTCACCCTGGAGCAGCCGACCGGCGCCCGTCTGATCACCGCCGCGGACAAGGACATCGCGATACCGGCCACCCTCCGCTACACCTCGGCCGACCCGCTGGCCGTCCACCTCGACTTCCCGCCGCACGTCACGCTCGACGGCGAGGTCACGACCTGGACCTTCGCCCGCGCCCTGCTGAGCGAGGGCCTGCACGCCCCGGCCGGGCTGGGCACGGTACGGGTCCGGCCGTGCGGCCCGTCCCACACGTACGTGGAGTTCCACTCGACGGTGGGCACGGCCGTGCTGCGGTTCGTGACCGCGGACCTGTACCGCTTCCTGGCGCGCACCTACACCGTGCTCGCACCGGGCGAGGAGACGGTGGGGGCGGAGCTGGACGAGGGGCTGGTGGCGCTGTTCGGGGGGCGGGTGTGAGTTCGCACGGTAATCAACCAGTCACCCGGCGTGAATTGGGTACGGGCTGTCCCGGCCCTGGATCTGCCTTGTACGGGCCCTAACCGGTGCCACGCGAATCTGGAGTCACCTCCACCGCAGAGAACACGGAAAGCGGAGGGAGACCCAACCGATCGCACAGCACAGGGAGTTCGCGATGACCCGTCGTTCCATAAGCAAGCGCGTGGCCGTCGTCACCGCCGCCGCTGTCGTCGCCGTCGGCACCTTTGCCGCGGGTGGCGCCGTCGCCGGGCCCAAGAAGCCGGCCAAGCCCAGCGAGAAGCAGGTGGCCGCCCTGTTCGACGAGTGGAACGCGGCGCT
Organism: Streptomyces muensis; assembly: GCF_021474425.1. Lineage (GTDB taxonomy): Bacteria > Actinomycetota > Actinomycetes > Streptomycetales > Streptomycetaceae > Streptomyces > Streptomyces muensis. The sequence goes on from NZ_JAKEIP010000224.1 coordinate 3,839, forward strand.
GAAGACCCGGGACCCGCAGAAGGTCGCCGACCTCTACTGGGACGACGCGGTCCTGCTGCCCACCCTCTCCAACCAGGTCCGCGCCGACCGTGAGAGCCGTGTCGACTACTTCGAGCACTTCCTGGCGAACAAGCCGGTCGGCAAGAAGATCGAGACGCACATCAACGTCCTCGACTCGAACTCGGCGCTGGACGCGGGTCTCTACGAGTTCGCGCTCACCGACCACGAGACCGGCGAGAAGAGCGTCGCCAAGGCCCGCTACACCTACGAGTGGGAGAAGCGGCACGGCGAGTGGAAGATCGTCAACCACCACTCCTCGTTGATGCCCGAAGGCTGATCCGTACCGACAGCCCGCCCCCGGGAGCGTCGCCCAGGGCCACCGTCCCGCCGTCGTCGGTCACCAGCTGCTTGACGACGGCGAGGCCGAGGCCGGAGCCGGCCTTCCCGGTCAGGCCCTGGCCGCGCCAGAAGCGGTCGAAGGCGCGGGACTTCTCCGCGGCCGACATACCGGGCCCCTCGTCGTCCACCGACAGCGTCACCTCGTCGCCCCTCGGGTCCACCCGGACGGTGATGGTGCCGCCGTCCGGTGACACCTCCAGGGCGTTCGAGAGCACGTTGTCCAGCACCTGCTCCAGATGACCGGGGCTGGTCAGCACAAGCAGCCGGCCGTCGGCACTCCCCCTGAGCGTGATGGTGACTCCACGCTCGTCGGCGGCCGGCCTCCACACGTCCAGCCTCTCCCGCACGATGTCTAGCAGCGGCAGCGGCTCGGCCACCGTCACCTTCGCCTCCGCGCGCGCCAGCACCAGCAGGCCGTTGACCAGGCGGCTCATCCGGACGACCTCGGCCGTCGCCTGCTCCACGTCCTCCTTCACGAACTCGTCGTCCACGCCGTCGGCGATGTTGTCCAGCGAGAGCCGCAACGCGGTGAGAGGGGTACGGAGTTGATGCGAGGCGTCGGCCACGAAGATGCGCTGCGCGGCGATCAGCGTGTCCAGGCGTTCGCCCGCCTGGTTGAGCGTGCGGGCGAGGGTCTGTGTCTCCTTCGGGCCCGTCACGGGGGAGCGGGCCGTCAGATCGCCGTCGCTGAACCTGCTCGCCGTGTCGTTGAGCTGGCGCAGCGGTCGGGTGAGCCTCCGGGCCACCACCGCGCCGATCACGGCGGCCACGACCAGGACGGCCACCGCGAGACCTGCCCGGAAGCCCCAGATCGTCCACAGCCGGTCGGTCAGATCGCTCGTCGAGTACACGATGCGTACGGCGCCGACGACCGGGCCCTCGTTGCGTCCGTCGAGGTCCTCCCTGCTCTCGCGGGCGGCGACCGTGATCTTCAGTTCCGGGCCCCAGATGAAGGACGAGCCCCAGTCGGTCGTGGGGTCACCCGTGTCCAGGGTCCTGGTCAGGGCCGCGTCCTCCTGCGGGCTCCGCAGGTTCGTGTCGCAGCGGTCGGTCACCTCGACCTCGCCGGGTGTCTCACCTTCGAACGCGTCGGCCATCTCCACCAGCGCCGCGCACGACGGGGGGTTGCCGTTGCCGAGCAGCAGGGCCATGGTCTCGGCCTCACGCTCGACGGAGGCCGCGGTGTCGTCCCGCAGCTGGTCGGTGAGGGAGAAGGCCACGGGCACGGTGAACACGGTGATGGCGCCCGCGACGAGCACGACGTAACTGCGGATGAGCTGACGGATCATGACGCGCCGCCACCGTCCTTGCCACCGCCGCCGGTGCCGCCCTGGTGGCCCGGGTCCCCCTTGGCGATCTCCAGCCGGAACCCGACGCCTCGCACCGCCTCGATGGTGATCACCCCGGCCAGCTTCCGTCGCAGCGCCGCCACATGGACGTCGAGCGTCTTCGTCGGGCCGAACCAGTTGGCGTCCCAGACCGCTTCCATGATCTGCTCGCGCGACATCAGCGCCCCGGGCTCCTCGGTGAGGAAGGCCAGCAGGTCGTACTCCTTGGGCGCGAGGGCCACCTCCTCGCCGTCCAGGCGGACCCGGGCCGCCTTGCGGTCGATGGTGAGGCGGTCGCCGTAACGGTCCGGGCCTGCCTCGGCCGCGGCCCCACGGGGCTGCATCCGGCGCATGACCGCTCGTATCCGCGCGATGACCTCGCGCACCCCGAACGGCTTGGAGACGTAGTCGTCGGCGCCGATCTCAAGACCGACCACCCGGTCCGTCTCGTCGCTGCGCGCGCTGATCACGATGATCGGCACGTCGCCGCGCTCACGCAGCGCCTTGCAGACGTCGAGACCGTCGGTGTCGGGCAGGCCGAGATCGAGCAGTACGACGTCGTAGGGCTCGGCGTGGCTGAGCGCCGCGGCGCCCGTGGTGACCCAGGCCACCTCGAAGCCGTAGCGCAGCAGTCCGCGCCGGAGCGACTCGGCGACCGGTTCATCGTCTTCCACCAGAAGTACGCGCACAGGGCGAACCATAGTGGTTGAACTTTAAAGACGACCGGACGCCGAGCCTGTGAACAGGTGATATGCGGTGAAAGCGGTTGCTACCACATGATCGGCAGCCGTTCCGGGATCCGTTTCATGAACCCCGTCCGCCATACCAGCTGCTCGATCGGCACCGCGAGCCGCAGCCCGGGCATCCGCTCCAGCAGGGTCTCCAGCGCGATCTCGGCGTGCCTGCGGCCGAGGGCGGTGGCAGGGCAGTAGTGACGGCCGCCGCCGAAGGAGAGGTGGGCCGTGGCGTTCTCGCGGCCCAGGTCGACCGTGTGCGGGTCGGGGAAGGCGGCCGGGTCGAAGTTGGCGCCCTCGACCAGGACCAGGACCAGTTCGCCCGCCTTCACCTCCACCTCTCCGAGGCGTACGTCCTCGGTCGCGAGCCTCGGCAGTCCGTCGCCGATGGAGAGGTTGACCCGCAGGAGCTCGTCCACCGCGGCCGGGACCAGGGTGCGGTCGGCGAGGAGACGGGCGTGCAGCTCCGGGTGCTGGATCAGCGAGACCAGCGCCATGGTCAGGAAGCCCGAGGTGGAGATGACGCCCGCGCCGAACATCGTCACCCCGACCGTCGCGAGCATCTCGTCGGTGAGGTGGCCGTACTCGGGGTCCGCGCGCAGGGCGGCCAGCTCGGCCATCAGACCCGTGGTCGCCGGGTCATCGAGCCGCTCGGTCATGTAGGTGATGTCCCGGTCCCAGTTGAGCCGGGCGCCCGCGACGGGGCAGGCCGAGTTCATGAACGCGATGTCCAGGCTCCGCATCAGGCCGGGCGCGTCCTGCTGCGGGATGCCGAGGATCCGGCAGTGCATGCCCGCCGAGTACGGGTCGGCGAAGCCACCGCGCAGATCCGCGGGGGCGCCCTCGCGGAGCAGCCCGTCGACGAGTTCGGCGGCGTAGGAGCGCATCCACTCCGCGAGGCCCGGGCTCTTCGGGTTCAGCGCCTTCAGGACCGCCTTGCGCAGTCCGGCGCCGGTGATGTTCCCCATGTTGTTGACGACCTCGGGCGGGATCGTCAGCGCGTACTGGCGGGGCACGCCCGGGGCCGAGGTGTCCTTCAGGCTGAACCGCGGGTCTTCCAGGACCTGTTTGCACAGGTCGTACGACGACACGAGCCAGGCCTCGTCGCCGGCGATGGTACGGACCCGGCGCACCGGGGTGCGGGTGCGCAACTCCTCGACCTCGTCGGGGAGTTGGTCCCCGCGCCAGGAGAACGGGAAGTCGATGGGCGAGAGCGTGTCAGTGGACATCGGCGTCCGGTCCCTCCGTGTCGGTTCCCTCGGCGGGCGTCACGATGGCGTGCCCCTGGTTGCGGGAGGCGCGCAGTCCGGCGCCGCGGGAGTAGAGCAGCTCGGCCATCGGCAGGAGCTGGTGGTAGCAGTTGAGGGAGGACGGGACGCCGAGGATGGCGGGGGTGTCCAGGAAGAGAGGGGCCTCGGCGCAGACGTAGGCCAGGCAGACCTCGCGCTGGGCGCCGGTCGCGCGCCCGGCCTTGCCGGCCAGGAAGGAGTCGACGAGCTTCTCGCAGGTCGTGCGGAACTCGTCGTCGGTGGCGAGGCGGGCCTGGAGACGGTCGTGGATCTCGCGGTAGGCCGGGTTGCCGCGGAAGTCGGACATGGCGTGGGCGTGCAGCCGGGTGCCGCCGGGGTCGACGGCCTGGACGGCGCCGAGCACCTTGGCCCGTACCCCGCGCAGGTTCTTCACCGCCTTGCGGCGCGCGTCGTCGGGTGGATAGCCGGACGCCGCGTACATCTCTGCCACGTACAGATCCGTGTAGACGAAGTCGACCCGCTCGAAGCGGGCGAGACCCCAGCGCGCGAGGTCGTGGACGCGGTCGGCGGAGAAGTAGCTGTTGCCGGGGGAGACGCCGATGACGGCGTGGTCGCCGGCGGCGCGGATGACCTCGCAGTGCTCGGTGAAGGGCTGGATCTCGAAGAGGGCGGCCGGGGCAGGAGTCCGCGTTTGCGTTCCGGCTGCCGGTTCGGCTTGCGTGACGTGCTGGATCTCTGAAGCGGTCACAGTCGTCAAAGGAGGAGAATCCTTCGCGTCGCGAGTCCCGATGGAGCCTTGTGCCCCTGGTGTAGCGACGACGACGCGAAGTTAGCGGGCGACTACGGAGAGCGTCAATGGCCGATTTCGCACTGTGGACCGCGCGGTTCACGCCGGGGTGGGTGCGGGCCTTCGTCGACCCGAGTGACCTGCACCACTAAACCGATTGCCCCACCCCCGACCGGGCAGACACCACCCCGAGCGCCCGAATCTCACCATCTGGGAACCCCAAGGTCGTTTTCGGACGCTCGGTAAACTGAGCCGACACACACGGACTGAGCGAGGAGCGCACGTGGGCCTTGTCGTGCAGAAGTACGGAGGCTCCTCCGTAGCCGATGCCGAGGGCATCAAGCGCGTCGCCAAGAGGATCGTGGAAGCCAAGAAGAACGGCCACCAGGTGGTCGCCGTGGTTTCCGCGATGGGCGACACGACGGACGAGCTGATCGATCTCGCCGAGCAGGTATCCCCGATGCCCGCCGGACGCGAGCTCGACATGCTGCTGACCGCCGGAGAGCGGATCTCCATGGCCCTGCTGGCCATGGCGATCAAAAACCTGGGCCACAGCGCCCAGTCGTTCACCGGTTCGCAGGCAGGTGTCATCACCGACTCGGTCCACAACAAAGCGCGGATCATCGATGTCACGCCGGGCCGGATCCGCACCTCGGTGGACGAGGGCAACATCGCCATCGTCGCCGGTTTCCAGGGCGTGAGCCAGGACAGCAAGGACATCACCACGCTGGGGCGCGGCGGGTCCGACACCACCGCGGTCGCGCTGGCCGCCGCGCTCGACGCCGAGGTGTGCGAGATCTACACCGACGTCGACGGTGTGTTCACCGCCGACCCGCGCGTGGTCAAGAAGGCGAAGAAGATCGACTGGATCGCCTTCGAGGACATGCTGGAGCTGGCCGCGTCCGGCTCGAAGGTGCTGCTCCACCGCTGTGTGGAGTACGCCCGTCGTTACAACATCCCGATCCACGTCCGGTCCAGCTTCAGCGGACTGAAGGGCACGTGGGTCAGCAGCGAGCCGATCGAGCAAGGGGACAAGCAGGTGGAGCAGGCCATCATCTCGGGTGTCGCGCACGACACCTCCGAGGCCAAGGTCACGGTCGTCGGTGTCCCGGACAAGCCGGGCGAGGCCGCCGCGATCTTCCGTGCGATCTCCGACGCCGAGATCAACATCGACATGATCGTGCAGAACGTGTCCGCCGCCTCCACCGGTCTGACGGACATCTCTTTCACGCTGCCGAAGTCCGAGGGCCGCAAGGCCATCGACGCCCTGGAGAAGAACAAGGGCGGCATCGGCTTCGACTCGCTGCGCTACGACGACCAGATCGGCAAGATCTCCCTGGTCGGCGCCGGCATGAAGACCAACCCGGGTGTCACGGCCGACTTCTTCAAGGCCCTGTCCGACGCGGGCGTGAACATCGAGCTGATCTCGACCTCCGAGATCCGCATCTCGGTCGTCACCCGCGCCGACGACGTCAACGAGGCCGTCCGCGCCGTGCACTCCGCCTTCGGACTCGACTCCGACAGCGACGAGGCTGTCGTGTACGGGGGCACCGGGCGCTGATGGCGGGAATGCCGTCCCGTCGACCGACGCTCGCGGTCGTGGGTGCGACCGGGGCCGTGGGCTCGGTCATGCTCCAGATCCTGTCCCAGCGCGCGGACATCTGGGGTGAGATCCGTCTGATCGCCTCGCCGCGCTCGGCCGGCCGCAAGCTGGCCGTGCGCGGCGAGGAGGTCGAGGTGGTGGCGCTCACCGAGGAGGCCTTCGCCGGGGTCGACGTCGCGATGTTCGACGTCCCCGACGAGGTGGCCGCCCGCTGGGCGCCGATCGCCGCCGCCAAGGGTGCGGTGGTGGTGGACAACTCAGGCGCCTTCCGGATGGACCGGGAGGTGCCCCTCGTCGTCCCCGAGGTCAATCCGCACGCGGTCCGGATGCGGCCGCGCGGGATCGTCGCCAACCCCAACTGCACCACCCTCTCCATGATCGTGGCGCTGGGCGCGCTGCACGCCGAGTTCGGGCTGCGCTCCCTGGTGGTGTCCTCGTACCAGGCGGTGAGCGGGGCCGGGCGGGCCGGCGTGGAGACGCTGCGCCGGCAGCTGTCCCTGGTCGCCGGTACGGAACTGGGGACCAGCCCCGGTGACGTACGGCGGGCCGTCGGCGAGAACACCGGGCCGTTCCCGGAGCCGGTCGCGCTGAACGTGGTGCCGTGGGCCGGGTCGCTGCGCGAGGACGGCTGGTCCTCGGAGGAGATGAAGGTGCGGGACGAGTCCCGCAAGATCCTCGGGCTGCCTCAGCTGCCGGTCGCGGTGACCTGCGTCCGGGTGCCGGTGCTGACCGGGCACTCGCTGACCGTGCACGCCCGCTTCGAGGGCGAGGTCACCGTCGCCAAGGCGCGCGAGATCCTGGCCACCGCGCCGGGGGTCGTGCTGTACGACGACCCGGACGCCGGTGAGTTCCCGACGCCCGCCGACGTGGTGGGCACGGATCCGACCTGGGTCGGCCGGGTGCGGCGCGCGCTCGACGATCCGACGGCGCTCGAACTCTTCGTCTGCGGCGACAACCTGCGCAAGGGCGCGGCCCTGAACACCGCGCAGATCGCGGAGCTGGTGGCGGCGGAGTTCCGGTGAGACCCCAGGTGGCGCCGGAAATCCCGTGGGCTCCTACGGATTCGTTTGTAGGATCTGTGTGAAAAGTGTGAGCCGATCGATGGTCCGGACCACTTGAACCGGACACTGTCGGCAGTTGAAGATTTTCCTCCCCGCCCTGCAACCGCTTGCAGGGCGGGGAGCGTCTTTGCGGTCGCCTTCAGGGGGCGTGGAGACGCGTTTTTCTGGCGTGGGGACGCCGAATGGGCAGGGCGTGGGGACGCTCTGGCCATATGGACATAAAGGAAGAGCGGGTAGGCATGTGGGCGTTTGACGCACGGTCAGCTGTGCTGCCTGGCGCGAGAGTCTCGGTCGCGGTGGCCGGAGGGCCGGCTGTCGCGACTGGCGCAAAAGTGACGTCCGGCACGTACAACCCTCATGGGGGGACGCGTGTCCAACAGGCGTGGCAGAGGTACTCGACTTCACTGCGGCGACCCGCGGCACGGCCCTACGGCCGCCCCGCCGGCCCGTCCGACCCCGCATGCCCGGTGCGCCCGGCGGCATGCCGGTGATCGCGCCCATGCCCGCAGCGCGGCCCGCCCGCATACCCAGTCAGCGTGACGGTGCCGAGGACACCGCGGCGGCCGGCACGACCGTCGACCACCTCACCGAGACCTACCGGGCTCACTACCGCTCGCTGCTGGGTCTCGCGGCGCTCCTCCTCGACGACACCGCCTCCTGCGAGGACGTCGTCCAGGAGGCGTTCATCCGCGTCCACTCCGCGCGCAAGCGCGTCCGGGACCCGGAGAAGACGCTGGCCTACCTCCGCCAGACCGTCGTCAATCTCTCCCGCTCCGCCCTGCGCCGCCGCATACTCGGCCTGAAGCTGCTGTCCAAGCCGATGCCCGACATGGCGAGCGCGGAGGAGGGGGCGTACGACCAGCTGGAGCGGGACTCCCTCATCAAGGCGATGAAGGGTCTGCAGCGCCGGCAGCGCGAGGTGCTGGTCCTCAGGTACTTCGCGGACATGACCGAGGCGCAGGTCGCCGAGACGCTCGGCATCTCGCTGGGCTCGGTGAAGGCCTACGGCTCGCGCGGCATCGCCGCGCTGCGGGTCGCCATGGAGGCGCCGGCATGAGCGGGGACCATGACGCCGAGCCGGCCGGGCGGCCGGACAAGCAACAGCCGAAGCAATCGCACGCTGGGAACGGAACTGTGAACCACGGCCCCGACGACCAGGGCCCCGAGGGGTTCGACTCGGACGAGCTGGCACTGCGCCGCATGCTGCATCACGCGGTCGAGGAGATCGAGCCGCGCGAGGGCACGCTGGATCATCTGCGGCGGGCGGTGCCCGCACGGCGGGCGCGCAAACGGCAGGCGCTCGTCGGCGCGGCGGCCGCGGTGCTCTTCGTCGGCACCGCCGTCCCCGCCCTGGTGCACGTCTCCAACGCCACCGGCTCCAACGTCAACTCCTCGAACGCCGGTCATGGCGAACAGGCGCAGGGGGGCGCCGGGCAGGGCAAGGAGACCGAGGGCGGCGAGAGCACGTCCGGCGCCACCTCGGGCAAGGCCGAGGACAAGGGCAAGGGCAACGAGAAGGACGAGGACAAGGGCAACGGCACCAGCACCGGTCCGGGTGCCGGCTCCGGAAGCCCCACCGACCCCTTGGCGACCCCGGCCGGCGTCGCCGCCTGCACCGCCGCCCAGCTCGGCACCTCCGGTGGGACCACCGACCTCCCCGACTCCTCCGGCACGGTCTACGGCACGTTCACCTTCAGCAACGTCTCCACCGCCGACTGCACGGTGAGCGGCCCGGGCTCGGTGGCCCTGGCAGCGGGCGGAGCGGCGGACGGCTCGAAGATCTCCCAGGCCCGGCATGCCGCCGGGGACGCGGCGGTCGGCCTGCCCGACCCGTCCCAGGAGCTCGGCGCCCTCGTCCTCAAGCCGGGCGACTCCTACCAGGTCAAGTTCGCCTGGGTCCCCTCGGAGACCTGCCCCTCGACGGGTACGAACAACGGCGGCGGCACGGGCGGCCCCGACCCTTCACCCACCCCGACCCCGACCGAGAACACCACCGGTACGACGGAGGGCACCTCCACGGGCGGCGACACCGGCACCTCCACCCAGCTGATGACGGAGGACACCACCGCCGACGGCAGCGTCACCATCTCCCTCACCGCGGAGACGGGAGCGCCGACGGCCTCGGTGACGGTGTCCAACGCGTGTGCGGGCGTCGTGTACTGGACGGGCGTGCTTCAGGGAGTGTGAGGGCGCGCGCGGGGTCCTCGGCGGGCGTTCGCCTCTCCCGGGGGCTCCCCGTACTCCGGGGCTCCCGACGCTCCCGGTACTCGCGGCGCACCGTTCAGGCGTTGGCCTTCTCCTGCGCAGCCGGATCCCCGCCGGGCTGCTCGTCCGGCAGCAGCCCCAGTTCCGCGTCCCGCAGGGTCTCCACCTCGCGGCGCAGCAGACGGAACCACATGAAGACCACGAAGCCCGCGAAGACGAACCACTCGCCGGTGTAACCCAGGTTCTGGAACGCCTTCAGGTCCAGGCCGGTGTCACTGGCGGCGGTCGCCGGGACCGGCTTCATACCCGAGTCGGCCTTGTCGAGGGTGATCCAGGCGTCGTACACGTCGTACGGCACCAGGTTCACCAGCGTCGCCGCGCTGATCGCCGCCGTCTGGCCGGAGGGCAGGCCGCCGCGTGCCGGCACGCCGTTCTCACCGGGCACCTCGGAGGCCTGGAGCGCGCCGGTGACCGTGACCTCGCCGGTCGGTGCGGCGGGGGCCTCGGCCCGGTCGGCGTCGCCCGGCAGCCAGCCCCGCACCACCGGCAGCGCCTTGTCGTCGTCGGTGTGCAGCAGCGTCAGGACGTAGTAGCCCTGCCGGTCGTCCAGCTCCCGGCCCGGCACGAGCAACTGCTTGCCGTACCGGCCGCTCGCGGTGGCCTGCCTGCCCGACGTCGCCTTGTCCACCGGCAGCAGCTCGGCCAGCGGCCGGGGCGCCTCGGTCTCGGCCTTCTCGGCCAGCTCACCGGCGGTGCGATGGTCCTGCACCCGCGCCTCGAACCGGCTCAGCTGCCACGACCCCATGAACACACAGAAGGGGATGGCGAGCAGCACGAAGACGTTGATCCCCCACCAACGGGGCGTCAGCAGAAACCGGTACACGCCCTCAACGGTACGGGGCTCCTGCGGAGGGCTGGGCTGCGGGGTCGTCGAGGGGAGGCCGCCGAGGCCGGGTGTGCGACGAACGGTTGAGGTCTTTCAGCCCGTCCGGCGTTTGAGGACGAGGCCGAAGGCCGATGGCGGGGGTCTGGGGGCGCAGCCCCCAGCGGGGTCGAAGGGGCGGAGCCCCTTCAAGGGATGGGACGGGTAGGGGCG
>NZ_JAKEIP010000225.1 GCF_021474425.1 Streptomyces muensis
GTCGTACGCCCCCGCGCCACCCGCGTACGCCCCGGTCCCGCCGTACCCTGCTCCGGCTCCGGCACCGGTCGGCCCGGAGTTCCTGGCCGTCGACAAGCGCAACGCGGTCGTGGTCGACGCCTCCGGTGTCGTCTTCGAGCTGTCCGGCCACACGCTGGAGTTCCGCTGGCCGGAGATCCACGGCGTCCACTACAAGGCGAGCCCGGACGGCAAGGCCCTGATGGTGGCGGTGGTCCACATGGACGGCCGGTTCTTCGAGTGCGTGGTGGAGGCCAAGCCCCGGGCGCGGCTGCAGGAGTGGTTCCCGCAGCTGGCCTGGGTGCTCGGCCACTACCGTCCGGCCGGGTGAGCTACGGCAGCGCGTGCACGTGCGGTCCCACCGCGTTCGACCACGCGTTGCCCGCCGTCGCGTCCCAGTTCGTGGACCAGGTCATCGCGCCCCGCAGGTCGGGATAGGTGCGCGAGGGCTTGAAGGAACCGCAGCCCGTGCCCTTGGTCAGACAGTCCAGGGCGCTGTTGACGACCGACGGCGCCACGTACCCGCTGCCCGCGCCGCGGGTCGAGGCCGGCAGGCCGAGGCCGACCTGGGACGGGGCGAGGCCGCCCTCCAGCTGGATGCAGGCCAGGGCGGTCAGGAAGTCCACCGAGCCCTGGCTGTAGACCTTGCCGTCACAGCCGAGCATCGAACCGCTGTTGTAGTACTGCATGTTGACGACCGTGAGGATGTCCTTGATGTTCAGCGCGGTCTGGAAGTAGGAGTTCGACGTCGACTGCATGTCGATGGTCTGCGGCGCCATCGTGATGACCAGCGACGAGCCCGCCTTGGACGACAGGGAGCGGAGCGCCTGCGTCATGTAGGTGGCGTTGAGGCCGTTCTCCAGGTCGATGTCGACGCCGTCGAAGCCGTACTCCTGCATCAGCGCGTACACCGAGTTGGCGAAGTTCGTCGCGGACGCCGCGTCGTTCACCGCCACCGTGCCGCGCTCGCCGCCGACCGAGACGATGACCTTCTTGCCCGCGGCCTGCTTGGCCCGGAGGTCCGCCTTGAACTGGTCGACGGTGTAGCCGCCGAGCCCGGCCGAGTCCAGGTTGAAGGTCACCGCGCCCGGCGTCGAGGTCGCGTCCGCGAAGGCGACCGCGATGATGTCGTACTGGGACTGGACGTCGGCGAGCTTCTGGACCGTGGCCCCGTTGTCGAAGTTCTGCCAGTACCCGGTCACCGCGTGCTTGGGCAGGGACGGGCCCGTCGGGGTCGCCGTGGTCGTGCCGGTCACCGCCGTCGACTTCGGCGACTCACCGGCCGCGTTGGTCGCCGTGACCTGGAAGGAGTACGACGTGGAGGCCGCGAGCCCGGTCACGGTCGCGGAGGTGCCGGTCACCGCGGTCACCTTCGTACCGCCTCGGTAGACGTTGTAGCCGGTCGCGCCCGAGACGGTGTTCCAGGCCAGGGAGACCGAGGAGGAGCTCGTGCCGGAGACCATGAGCCCGCTCGGGGCGCCGGGGATCGTGGGGGAGGGGTCGGTGCCACCGCCGCCGTCGGGGCCGTACACCGACAGGTCGTCCGCGTAGTAGGCGGCCTGTCCGTACCAGCCGTGCGTGTAGACCGTGACCGAGGTCGTCGAGGCGCCGGTGGTGAAGGTGGTCGACAGCTGCTTCCAGGACGAGGAGTCGGGCGTCCAGGTCGAGACGTCGGTGGTGCCCGTGCCCGTCACGCCCAGGTAGGTGTAACCGCCCTGGACCCAGGCGCTCAGCGTGTACGTCGAGTTGGGCTTGACGGCCACGGTCTGGGTGCAGCGGGCGTTGTCCTGCCCGGCCGGGGTCGCCTTGAGCGCGGTCGCGCCGCCGTGCACCGGGGAGGAGACGGTGGTGCCGCTGTTCGCGGAACAGGTCCAGTTGCTCAGACCGGCCTCGAAGCCGGCGTTCTTGGCGTTGTTGACGTCCGCGGCCAAGGCGTGGCCCGCGGGGAGGAGGGCGAGGGCCAGGGCCGCGGCTACCGCGCCCAGCCGGAATCTGCTGCGTATGGACATGACAAGAGGCATGCCGAACAACTTGGTCCAGACCAATTCACCTGTCAAGAGATTCCGGTCGTGGAGAATTCGTGTGCGCAACCTGCCCCGTTTTGGCGGGAGTTGTGCTGGAGGAGTTGCTTATCAGCTGGAGAGAAGCTGTTCTCCGGCCACAGAGCGGTGGTTACAGTGCTGAGGTAGTCACGCAATGAAGTCATCGGGGAGCTGCGCGTGCCAACTGCCATTGCCGTGACCAGCGCCGACATGGCGCTGCCGGCGCAGGACGAGCGGACCGTGCCCGCCGTCGTGCTCCAGGACCTCGACCGGGAACCGCTGGAGCGGTCGCTGGCGGGCATGCAGACGCTGATCGAGCAGCACGGACATGTCGTCGTCGTCTGCTCCAAGGCCGTTCCCCGCGGCGTACAGCAGCGCCTGCACACCGTACGGTCCCTGCTGGAGAGCGACCGCATCGCCGTGTTCCGGCCCGACCTGCCCCCGCTCGGCCTCGCCGTCCTGGCCCGTCAGCTGCGGCAGCTGGCCTCCTGCGACCTCAGCCCCGGCGTCCTCGCCTCGGCCGGCCGGCTGCTCACCCACTACCTTCACGCCGGAGCGCTCCTCGGCTCCGTCGCCAAGCTCGACCGCGTCCCGGTAGACCTGAAGTCCCACGCCAAGTCCTGGATGCCGGGCAGTCAGTTCGGAGTGCTCGCCCATCCCACTCCGCAGTTGATCCGGATCGCCCCCGGAGTCACCCTCCCCGGCCCGGAGTTCGGCACCTCGATGCTGGTCGCGCAGGGACAGCTGCAGTCCGACTGGGTCAACGCCACGCTGGCCAAGTCCTGGAACGCGCAGGGCCTGAGAGAGGTGGTCCTGCCCGCCGAGTCGACGGCCTGGTGGGGGACGGCCAAGCTGATCGAGTTCTGCGCCTACCTGCCCGACCTGTCGGTGCTTTACCAGCTCGTCACCTCCGTACGGCAGAACTCCTGTCACTGGTGCGGCATCGACGTCATCGGTGACCGCTGTGTCTTCTGCTCCGCCGTCCCACCCACCCACGAGCAGCCGGCCCGCGCGGGCTGACCGGACCTGAGCACCATCCGACCGCTCCCGACCGATTCCCCCAATGAGGTTGCACGGTTCATGAACTCCCGTCAGCGCCGCGGCGTGATACTCCTGCTGCTGTCCGTCGTCTGCGCCCTCGGCGCCTTCGCCGGTGTCCTGTCCGTCATCAGCGACGTGAAGTCCCAGGTCGGCCCCAAGGTCGTCGCCTACGAGCTCAAGGCGGACGTGGCGCCCTACACGCCCCTCGACGCGAGCCAGTTCAAGCGGATCCAGATGCCCGACCGATGGCTGTCGGACAACGCGATCAGCAACATCCGCGAGATCCGGGGCAAGATCGCCGTCACGACCCTGCGGAAGGGCTCCCTGCTCCAGAGCGACATGATCGTCGACCAGCCCGCGCTCCAGGCGGGCGAGCAGGAGATCGCCATCATGATCGACGCGGCGACCGGCGTGGCCGGCAAGATCACCCCGGGTGCCACCGTCAACGTCTACGCCACCTTCGAGGGCGACGGCGACAACGCCCCCGACCAGTCCAGGCTCATCGTGGAGAACGCCCGTGTCATCGACGTGGGCGAGCTGACCTCCCTCAAGCCCGACGAGAACGACCGGAGCCGGCAGCCCACCGACGCCGTTCCGATCACCTTCGCGCTCGAACCGATCGACGCCCAGCGCATCACGTACGCCGAGTCGTTCGCCGACGAGGTCCGCCTCGCCCTGGTGGCGCCCGGCGACGACTCCGACATCCCCGCGACGAACCGCACCTACGAACTCGCCAAGGACAAGTGAGAGGCCCCTATGCCCACGAGGATCCTCCCGGCCGTCGGCGACGCGGACGCGGTCCGTTCCCTCACGACGCTGCTCAGCCAGCTCCCCGACGCCGAGCCGGTCGCCCCGGTGACCGACTCCACCCAGCTCGTCGACACCCTCGCGCGCCTGGCCGCCGAGTCCATCGACGAACTGCCCGAGGTCGTCGTCGTCCACGAGCGCATCGGCCCCGTCCCGGCCCTGGAACTCATCCGTGAGGTCGCCCTGCGCTTCCCCGCGGTCGGCGTCATCCTCGTCACCTCCGACGCGAGCCCCGGCCTCTTCCAGGCCGCCATGGACTACGGCGCGCGGGGCCTGGTCGCCCTGCCGCTGCACTACGAGGAACTGGCCAGCCGCGTCAACGCCGTCGCCCAGTGGTCGGTGGGCGTACGGCGTCATCTGGGCGCGGGCGGCGACGTGTTCAGCGGCGTCGGCGGCAGCGTGGTCACGGTGAGCGGCGCGAAGGGCGGCGTGGGCGCCACCCTCACGGCCATCCAGCTCGCCCTCGCCGCCCAGGCGTCCGGCCGCAGCGCCGCGCTGCTCGACATGGACCTGCAGACCGGTGACATCGCCTCCTACCTGGACATCCAGTTCCGCCGCTCGGTCGTCGACCTCGCCGCCATCAGCGACATCTCCCCGCGCGTGCTCGCCGACGCCGTGTTCCGGCACGACACCGGGGTCGCCCTGCTCCTCGCTCCCGGCGACGGCGAACGCGGCGAGGAGGTCACCGACCGCGCCGCCCGCCACATCGTCAGCGCCCTGCGCTCCCGCTACGAGGTCGTCGTCATCGACTGCGGCGCCCAGCTGAGCGGCGCGAGCGCGGCCGCCGTGGAGATGGCCGACACCGCGCTCCTGGTCACCACCCCGGACGTGGTCGCCGTCCGGGGCGCCAAGCGCACCGTACGGATGTGGGACCGCCTGCAGATCCGCAAGGCCGAGGAGACCACGATCGTCGTCAACCGCCACACGCGTGGTACGGAGATCCAGCCCGCCCTGATCCAGCGCATCACCGGCACGGCGGTCGCGGCCACCGCGATCCCGGCCAACTTCAAGGAACTCCAGGGCGCGGTCGACGCCGGCCGGGTGCACGAGCTGGACGCCAAGAGCACGGTGAAGCAGGCCCTTTGGGCGCTCGCGGGCGAGCTGGGGCTGGTCAAGGGGACGGAAGGGGCGGTCCAGCAGCGCCGGAACGGACGGGCGCGGAGTGGCGGCGACCGGGCGGCGCTGACGTTCCGGCGGCGGAAGGAAATAGGGCGGTGAGGGCGCGGCTCAGGGACGACCGGGGTCAGGTGACCATCGAGTTTCTGGGCATGACCCCGCTGATCATCATCACGCTGGTGCTGCTGTGGCAGTGCGTGCTGGTGGGGTACACGTTCTCGCTGGCGGGGAATGCTGCCGACGAGGCGGTACGGGCGGGGACGGCGTCGGAGGGACAGGCGGCCTGCGAGGAGGCGGGGCTGCGGCATCTGCCGAGCGCCTGGGAGGGCGGCGCCAGCGTGGAGTGCGGTGCGAGCGGCGGCTATGTCACCGCCGACGTGCACCTGGAGGTGCCTGTCCTCTTCCCCGGCGCGATCGGCTTCCCGTTCACGGTGGACGGGCACGCGGGAGCCGTACAGGAGGAGGACTGAGATGTCGTACGGCTCGAAGGTCCGCGACCGCGGCCAGGTCGCCATCGAGTACCTCGGGTTCATCCCGGTCCTGATCCTCGTCGCGCTGGCGGGCGTACAGCTCGGGCTCGTCGCCTACGCCGCCCAGCAGGCCGGCACGGCGGCCCGGGCCGGGGCACGGGCCGCCTCACTGGAACCGGGGACCGCGCAGGACGGCTGCGCGAACGCGGTCAGCGACTGGTTGTCCGTCACCTGCGAGCCCGCGGAGGGCGCCGACGAGGTCACCGTCACCGCCGTCGTCGAGATCCCGTCCGTCGTCCCCGGCTGGGACTTCGACCCCGCCCAGAAGACCGCGACCATGCCGCTCGACCACTGAACGAGGATCCACATGAGCCTGAGGTCACGCATCAACACCCCCGAGGAGCCCGGCAGCCGGGGCGAGGACGGCCACCTGGTCGCCTCGTACCGGGCCAAGCTCCTGGAGGAGATCGACCTCGCGGAGATGAGCTCGCTGGCGGCGGCCGAGCGCAGGGCCCGCCTGGAGCGGGTCCTCGGGCACATCATCAGCCGCGAGGGCCCGGTGCTGTCGACGGTCGAGCGCTCGCAGCTGATCCGCAGGGTCGTCGACGAGGCCCTCGGCCTCGGCATCCTCGAACCCCTCCTCGAAGACGCCTCGATCACCGAGATCATGGTGAACGGCCCCGACGCGATTTTCGTCGAACGCGCGGGCCGCGTCGAGCAGTTGCCGCTGCGCTTCCCCTCCCACGACCAGCTGATGCAGACCATCGAGCGGATCGTCTCGACGGTGAACCGGCGCGTGGACGAGTCCAACCCGATGGTGGACGCGCGCTTGCCGTCCGGCGAGCGGGTGAACGTCATCATCCCGCCGCTGTCCCTCACGGGCGCGACCCTGACGATCCGCCGCTTCCCCCGCTCCTTCACCCTGCACGAGATGACCGGCCTCGGCTCGCTCGACGAGCCCATGGTGTATCTGCTGGCCGGGCTGGTGCAGGCGAAGTTCAACATCATCGTCTCGGGCGCCACGGGCACGGGCAAGACGACCCTGCTGAACGCCCTCTCGGGCCTGATCCCCGAGCACGAGCGCATCATCACCATCGAGGACTCGGCCGAACTCCAGCTCCAGCAGTCCCATGTGATCCGCCTGGAGTCCAGGCCCCCCAACGTCGAGGGCAAGGGCCAGGTGACCATCCGCGACCTGGTCCGCAACTCCCTGCGCATGCGCCCCGACCGGATCGTCGTCGGCGAGGTCCGCGGCGGTGAGTCCCTGGACATGCTCCAGGCGATGTCCACCGGCCACGACGGCTCCCTGGCCACCGTCCACGCCAACAGCACCGAGGACGCCCTGATGCGGCTGAAGACCCTCGCGTCCATGTCCGACGTGTCGGTCCCCTTCGAGGCCCTGCACGACCAGATCAACAGCGCCGTGGACGTCATCATCCAGCTGACCCGCTTCCCGGACGGCGCCCGCCGGATCACCGAGATCGCGCTCCTGGACAGCCACGGGGCGGAGCCGTACCGGGTGGCCACGGTGGCCCGCTTCAACGCCCAACCCATGACGCCGGACGGCCGCGTCCACGGCGCCTTCGCGTACCACCCCCTCCCGCGCCGCACCGCGGACCGCCTCTACATGGCGAGCCAGCCGATACCCCAGGCCTTCGGCGTCGCCCAGTCACCGCTCGAACTCGCGACCCGAGAAGCCAGGTAGGACAGGTAGGACAGGCAGACCCATGGACCTCCAGACCCGCATCACGCTCACGACCGGCGTCGCCCTGCTGACCTGCGCGCTGGCCGTCGTGGGCATCCACGCCTACGCCTCCGGCCGGGCCCAGCGCCAGGCCCTGGTCGACCGGCTGACGTCCGCCGGCCAGATCACCGGCGCCGGCGGCCGCCGACGCCGCTTCGTCGACCTGGACCGCCGGCTGCGCCGTACGAAACCCGGCAAGCGGCTGGAGCTGCGCCTGGCGGCGACGGGTCTGGACGTCACCCCCGGCGAGTTCTTCGTCTACATGCTGGTGACGGTGGCCGGCCTGTGGCTGGTCGGCCAGGCGGCCCTGGCCCCCTTCTTCGGCCCGATCGCCGGCCTGCTGGGTGTCTGGGCGGCGGCCCAGTTCCTCAACTGGCAACGCCAGAAGCGCATCGAACGCTTCATCAACCAACTCCCGGAACTGGCCCGCATCCTGGCCAACGCCGCCCACGCGGGCCTCGCCCTCCGCACCGCCATCGGCATGGCGTCGGAGGAACTGGAGGCCCCCGCGGGCGAGGAACTGGCGAAGGTCTCCCACCAGTTGGCCCTCGGCGCATCCATGGACGACGCCCTCGGCGAACTCGCCGAACGCCTCCCGTCCCGCGAACTGGTCGTCCTGGTCACCACCCTGGTCCTCTCCAACCGGGCGGGCGGCCAGGTGGTCAGCGCCCTGCGCAACCTCACGGAGACGCTGGAGGAGCGCAAGGAGACCCGGCGCGAGGTCCGTACCCAGCTCTCGCAGGTGAGCATGACGTCGTACGCGGTCCCCGTGCTCGGCGTCGGATCCCTCTTCCTGATGAACGGGGTCCAGGACGGCGCCCTGGACCGCATGACGGGCTCACCCGTCGGCCAGGCGGCGGTACTGATCGCGTTCGGCCTGTACGCGGTGGGGTTCGTCCTCATCCGGCGTATGTCACGGATCGACGTCTGAGGCGCCGAGGCGCGAGGAGGGAGGACGAGGACAATGGGACTGGGACAACTGGGTCTGCTGCTGGCCCTGCTGATGGCCCTCGGCGTGTGGGGCGTCTTCGCGGGCATCCGCATGTACCGCGCCGACGCCAGACTGCCGAGCGACCTGGCGCTGGCCCTGGAGATCGGCGCGACCCGCACCGGCGCTGTGGACTCCCTCATCGACCGCATGGGCATGCGCTACGCCCCGGCCGTACTGCGCCTGATGGGCCCCAAACTGGTCGCCAGGTACCGCCGCAGGATCGACCTCGCGGGCAACCCCGGCGGCCTGACCATCGACCGCTACGCGGCGCGGCGGGCGGTGTACGGCTTCCTCGGCGCGGTCGGCTTCCTGGTGTTCCTGCTGCGGGGACAGTTCCTGGTGGCGTTGCTGCTGCTCGCCTTCGGCGCCTTCTGGACGGAGGTCGGCATCTGGTCGGCGATCCGCATCAGGAAGGACGAGATCGAACGCACCCTGCCGGACTTCCTCGACGTCCTCGCGGTCGTGGTGAGCGCGGGCCTGGGCTTCCGCCAAGCCCTCGACCGGGTCGCCTCCAAGTACGAGGGCCCCTGGGCCGACGAACTGCGCATCACCCTGCGCCAGATGGACCTCGGCATGAGCCGCCGCCAGGCCTTCGCGGAGCTGCGGCGCCGCAACGACTCCGAACAGGTCGCGATGTTCGTCACGGCACTCCAGCAGGGCGAGGAACTGGGCGCCCCGATCGTCGAGACCCTGGTCGCCCTCGCCAAGGACATGCGACGCACCGACGCCCAGAACGCCCGCCGCAAGGCGGCCCGGGCGGTGCCGCGGGCCACGCTGGTGATCACGACGTTCATGGTGCCGGCGACGATGATTCTGCTGGGGGCGGGGTTGTTGCTGGGGTCGGGGACGGACTTCGGTTCGCTGACGGGGGAGTAGAGGGGGCGCAACCGGATCACTAGCGCAAGCAAAGGTCGAACTACCAACTGTCGCAAGGAAATTCCCGGAACACCTTTCGCAAATGCAATCAGATGTGGGACAGTCGTCGTCGGATCGGTCACGGTTCCGGCCGAGCAGGAGGGAGGCGAGGATCATGAACCCCGGGGCATCGCGCCACGTCAACCGCATCTTCGCCAAACTCCACGGCACCGGCCGTGCGCGTGCCACCACCAAGTGGCCGGTCAGGGCTCCGGGTTCACGGCCTGGACGGAGCCGACGGCGATGACACAGCGATTGTTTTCGGCCTGGGTCCGGAATCGGGCCCAGGGACCCTCTGGTGTTTCGGGTATTTCCGCTTACTTTTCTCGCAAGACTTCTCCCAAGCCCTGCGAGCCCAGCGCCCGGCGACCGCCGAACACCAGAGGGGAACACCATGAGCAACTGGATCCACACCACCATCGAACACCTGCGCTCCCGTGCTGCTCGCGACGACAGGGGGCAGACGGCGGTGGAGTATCTGGGGATCATCGCGGTGGTGGTGGCGATCGTGTTGGCCATCGTGGGAACGGACATCGGCCAGACGATCTTCGACGCGATCACGGACAAGATCACCGAAGTGACCGGCGGTTGATGCGCCGACCCCGGTACGGCGGCGGCGACGCAGGGCAGGCTTTCCCCATCTACATCACGGTGGTGGCGGGTCTGCTCTTCCTCGCGTTCGCGTACCTCGCGGTCGGCCAGGCGGCGGCGAACCGGAACGGCGCCCAGACCGCGGCCGACGCGGCGGCTCTGGCGGCCGCGCAGGAGACCCGGGACCAACTCGCCGGCATGTGGCTGGACGACGTACTCGACCCGAAGAAGTGGCAGGACATCTTCGACGGCATCGGGGTGGGGTTCGACGGCTGCTGGCGGGCGCACGAGCTGGCGGCGCAGAACGACGCTGCTGTCGAGGACTGTGATGGTGCGGAGCCTCTTGGCTACACGGTCACCGTCGAATCCACGAAGCCCGTCGGCGACTCGATCGTCCCCGGCACGGAGGACGTGACGTCGAAGGCATCCGCCACCGCCGTGATCGAGTCCCGCTGTACGTTCGAACTTCCTGGCGAGGGCGCCGGTGACGAGGCTGAGCCGGGCGACGGAAACGACGTACTGCCGCTCCCGCGACTCACCTGCGAGGAGGGCGGCAACTGGGACCCGGACCCGGAGGATCCGACCACCCTCCCGGAGCCCGAGGACCTCTTCGACGTCCATCTGGCCGACTCACCAGCGAACGACGAGTGACTAAGGAAGCAGAGGCATGAGTATTCGGTTCACGGCGAAGGCCCACAGGGGGATGGTCGCGCTGACCGTTGCGGCTGGACTGGCCCTCGGCGTGGCCGGCTGCGGAAGTGGCGGGGACGGGAACAAGAACAAGAAGTCGGAGACTTCGGCGTCAGCCACGGCCGATCGTGGATCCGACCCGAGCGCCCAGGAGGGACAGTCGGACGAGCCCCTGGCGGAGCTGAAGGGCTCGGACGGACTGCTCCTCCAGATCACCTCTGCCCAGCGTGACTCCGGTGGCTTCGTCACGGTGAACGGCAGCCTCAAGAACGACGGGGACAAGAGCCTGTCGGTTCCGTCCGCGTTGAGCGGCAACGAGACCGAGATCACCAGGAACGGCCGCTCCTTCGGAGGCGCCACACTCGTCGACTCGAAGAGCAAGAAGCGGTACTACGTCCTACGGGACACGGACGGCCGCCCGCTGACGACCACGGGCTTCTCGACCCTGAAGTCCGGGGAAACCCTCGCGGTCTTCATGCAGTTCCCGTCCCCGCCCATGGACACCACCGAGGTCACCTTCCAGCTGCCGACCTTCGCCGCCGCCACCATCCAGATCTCCGGGTGAGGCGACCATGACCCGCACCCCCCGCCTCACCCTGACCCTCACCGCGGCCACCGTCATGGTCGCCGCCAACCTCCTCGTCGCCACGACAGCCGACGCGGCGGACGACCCCAGCGTCCCCCCGGGAACCGAAGCGACAGCCTCCGCTCCCGTCGAGGTCGACGCGAACGACCCGGACCTGAAACTCCCCGAGGGCGCCACTCTCGCCGAACCCAAGGTCCTGGACATCAAGCAGGTCGTCGAGGACCAGGCCGGCGAAGAACGCCGTGAGGACACCAACGCCGACGTGAAGTTCGCCCTCCAGGCCGAGGTCCTCTTCCCCAAGGACAGCGCCAAGCTCACCGGCGAGGCAAAGGCCCGTATCGCGGAGATCGCCGAGGAGATCAAGACCCAGAACGCCACCCGCATCCGAGTCTTCGGCTTCACCGACAACCTCGGCTCCTCCGCCCACGGCGACGTCCTGTCCAGGAAGCGCGCCAACGCCGTACAGGGCGTCCTGGAAGCGGAACTGACCGACTCGACGGTGACGTACGAGGTACGGGGGTACGGCGAGCAGTACCCGATCTCCTCGAACGCGACGGAGGCGGGGCGGAAGAAGAACCGGCGGGTGGAGGTGTCGTTCCCGCGCAACGAGGGCTGACGAGGCACCTCTCACCCCTGTCGGCCGGGACCGGTCCCGACGCCCCGTGGCTAACCTGCGCCCGTGATCGCAGATGACTCATACCGCCGTGAGTACCGCTATTCGGGCGGCAGTTGGCTGTGGCTCGGCCTGGCCGCCCCCTTCGTCGCAGGTCTCGGCCTGATCGGGCGGATGGCTCTGGACGACGAGGTGCCGGTCATCGTCCCCGCCGCCGTGGGCGCCGCGCTCGCCGCCCTCTTCCTCCTCGTCCTGCGCCTGATCAAGGTGACGGCGACGATCAGCGACGAGACCCACCTGACCGCCCGGGGAGCGTTCCGCAGTCACGTCACAGCCTGGCCGGACGTACAGGGCATCGAGATCGAGGTGAACCCCGGGGCGGGGGCGCAAGGAGCGCCGGGCCGGATCGTCGTGCTGTACGACGCGTCGGGCCGCCGCCGCATCCTGCCGCACCTCAACGACCGCAACACACCGGACCTCGCCCGCGAGGTGGCGGCCCTCCACGAGATGTGGCTGCGGCACAGAGGCGAGACCTGGGCGCCCGTCCCCGAGGCGGCGAACAAGATCGAACGCACCCGCAGGCATCCGACGCCGCTGGTACACATCGCGGTCAAGGCGATGTTCGGCGGCCTCCTGCTGGGAATCGTCCTCTTCCTTCTCGCCCTGGCCTCGGGTGTCTACGACGGCCCCGACACCAACCCCTTGGCGGACACCCTGTTCCACCCCATGGCTCTGTGCATGGCCCTGCCCCTCGGGGCGTACATCGGAACCTTCGTGATCGGGGCGATCGTCCGTCGTCGCTGAGGACGTCCCAGCCTGTCCTCCGCCTCTCCTCGCCTCGCTGCTTCGGGACGGGTCCCGTCGGCGTACCAGTACGTTGCCGCGCATGACTCGTACGCCTGCGTCCCGAGCGATTCACCTGATGGCGGTCACGCTGCTTGCCACGGTCCTGGTCGGCTGCAGCGGAAGTGAGGACCCGTCGCCGAGGGCGTCGAAGAGTTCCGCCCCACTGCCGGAAAGCGTGAAGGAGGCAGACCCTTGCTCCTTCCTCCCGAGGTCCCGGGTGACTGCCTACGACCTCAAGAAGGTGGGCAAGGACATCAGCGAAACGTCCCGCAGTTGCCTGTGGACCTCTGCCAAGTTCTCGATGATGATCCTCGTCAGGTGGGACTCCCAGACACTGGTCGACTTCGGCCAGGCCTTTCCGGTCCTCGGCGAGGACGACGTGAAGCTCGACGGTGTGGGCGTCGTCATTGCCAAGAGCGACGTCAGGCCGGCGTGTGCCTCGGTGTTCCTCCCCGAACAGGGAACAGTCGTCCAACTCGTCGTCGGAGACAAGCGCCCGTCCACCGCTGACGCCGCTTGCGAACGCGTCAAGACCATCGGCGCGTCCACGATCCGGGAGATCCGCGACCAGAATCTGCTGGACCCAGAACCCAGCGCAGCCGCGTCGACGACCTCTTGATGCCCGTAGGGCGATCACTGGCACTCCGCGTCCGTCGCCCAGCTGCTCGTCGCCTGGCAGCACATGGCCGAGGTGACTCCGGCCCCGAACTGCCGGCCGTGCCGACGAGGGACCACACCGAGGACTGCGGGCCGCTGCCGGACCCGCGGAACGTCGCGTGAGCGCGGGTCGCGGTGACCGAGCCGCTCCACCGGCATCGGAGGCCGCGACCGAAGTCCTGGCCCGGGGTGCAGGGCAGGGGATCAGGGAGTTCCGGGTGGTTGTCCATGACTCCGATGCGTACGGCGCTGCCGCGCGAACGGAGTCTGACGGTGACCGGGCCGTCCGAGTGATTAGCGAGGTGAGTGGAGTGAGCGAAGAGCGGCGCGGCGAACGGCAGTTGGTGGCCTGTCTCCTTGACGCGGGCCCCCCTCCCAGGGACGGGGCCTGAGCCCCGGTCCACCGCGCCATCAGTCGGCCTCGACCGTCACTCGCACCCCGACCC
>NZ_JAKEIP010000226.1 GCF_021474425.1 Streptomyces muensis
CCCCTCCCCCTTCCCTCGAACGCCCCCGCAGCCTGTGGTCCGACGCCTGGCGGGACCTGCGCCGCAACCCGGTCTTCATCGTCTCCACCCTGATCATCGTGTTCCTGGTCCTCATCTCCCTGTGGCCCTCGTCGATCGCCTCCGGCAGCCCCCTCAAGTGCGACCTCGCCAAGGCCCAGAAGGGCTCCGCGCCCGGCCACCCCTTCGGCTACGACGGCCAGGGCTGCGACGTCTACACCCGCACGGTCTACGGCGCCCGTACGTCCGTCGCCGTCGGCGTCTGCGCCACGCTCGGCGTCGCCGTCCTCGGCTCGGTGCTGGGAGCGCTCGCCGGCTTCTTCGGCGGCCTGTGGGACTCGGTCCTCTCCCGCGTCACCGACGTCTTCTTCGCGATCCCGGTGATCCTCGGAGGCCTGGTCCTGCTCTCCGTGGTCACCAGCAACAGCGTCTGGCCGGTCATCGGCTTCATCGTGCTGCTCGGCTGGCCCCAGATCTCCCGCATCGCCCGCGGCGCCGTCATCACCGCCAAGCAGAACGACTACGTCCAGGCCGCCCGCGCCCTCGGCGCCTCCAACTCCCGCATCCTGCTCCGCCACATCGCGCCCAACGCCGTGGCCCCGGTGATCGTCGTCGCCACCATCGCGCTGGGCACCTACATCGCCCTGGAGGCGACGCTCTCCTACCTGGGCGTGGGCCTCAAACCCCCCAGCGTCTCCTGGGGCATCGACATCTCCGCGGCCTCCCCCTACATCCGCAACGCCCCCCACGCCCTCCTCTGGCCCTCATCCGCCCTGGCCATCACGGTCCTCGCCTTCATCATGCTGGGCGACGCGGTCCGCGACGCCCTGGACCCGAAGCTGAGGTGACGGGGTGCGCGGCAACGCGGGGGCATCTCCAGCCGACGGGCGCGGCAAGCCCCCAGGGGCGCGGGGCTGTATCGATATGCGGCTCCGCCGCGTGGGCGCGACCAGCCACAACGAACCCGCAGACACCAGACGACCCGTCGCGGCACCCCCCAGGGGCGCGGGGCGGTATCGATATGCGGCTCCGCCGCGTGGGCGCGACCAGCCACAACGGACCCGCAGACGACCGACGACCCATCGCGGCACAACCAGTGGAGCGCCATGCTGCTCGAAGTACGCGATCTGCAAGTGGAGTTCCGGACCCGGGACGGGTCCGTAAAGGCCGTGAACGGCGTCACCTACGCCGTCGACGCAGGAGAAACCCTCGCCGTCCTCGGAGAGTCCGGCTCCGGAAAGTCGGTCACCGCACAGGCCGTGATGGGAATCCTCGACATGCCC
The DNA here is from genome assembly GCF_021474425.1 of Streptomyces muensis. GTDB lineage: Bacteria > Actinomycetota > Actinomycetes > Streptomycetales > Streptomycetaceae > Streptomyces > Streptomyces muensis. The sequence goes on from NZ_JAKEIP010000226.1 coordinate 1,302, forward strand.
CCCGGACGCATCACCGGAGGAGAGATCCTCTTCCAGGAACGTGACCTGCTGAAGCTCAAGGAAGACGAACGCCGCAAGCTCCGTGGCGCCGAAATGGCGATGATCTTCCAGGACGCCCTCTCGTCCCTGAACCCCGTACTGACCGTCGGCGACCAACTCGGCGAGATGTTCGTCGTGCACCGGGGAATGTCCAGGAAGGACGCCCGGGCGAAGGCCGTGGAGCTGATGGACCGGGTGCGGATCCCGGCCGCGAAGGAGCGCGTCAAGCAGTACCCGCACCAGTTCTCCGGCGGTATGCGCCAGCGCATCATGATCGCGATGGCCCTCGCCCTCGAACCCGCCCTCATCATCGCCGACGAGCCCACCACGGCCCTCGACGTCACCGTCCAGGCCCAGGTCATGGACCTGCTCGCCGAACTGCGGCGCGAGTACCGGATGGGGCTCATCCTCATCACCCACGACCTCGGAGTCGTCGCCGACGTGGCCGACCGGATCGCCGTCATGTACGCGGGCCGCATCGTCGAGTCCGCACCGGTCCACGACATCTACAAGGCCCCCGCCCACCCGTACACCAAGGGCCTGCTGGAGTCGATCCCGCGCCTGGACCACAAGGGCCGGGAGCTCTACGCCATCAAGGGCCTGCCCCCGGGCCTCATGAACATCCCGCAGGGCTGCGCCTTCCACCCGCGCTGCCCCCTGGCCCAGGACCTGTGCCGCACCGACGTACCCCCGCTGTACGAGGTCACCGACACGGATGGCGCCCGGCACAGCGCCTGCCACTTCTGGAGGGAGTGTCTGCATGGCCGAGCCGATTCTTGAGGTGAGCGGGCTGGTCAAGCACTACCCGCTCACCCGGGGCATCCTCTTCAGGAAGCAGGTCGGCGCCGTCAGGGCCGTCGACGGCGTCGACTTCACCCTGCACCGCGGCGAGACCCTCGGCATCGTCGGCGAGTCCGGCTGCGGCAAGTCGACGGTCGCCAGGATGCTGGTCAACCTGGAACGCCCGACGGCCGGTTCGATCAAGTACAAGGGCGAGGACATCACCAGGCTCTCCGGCCGCGCGCTGAAGGCCGTACGCCGCAACATCCAGATGGTCTTCCAGGACCCGTACACCTCGCTCAACCCCCGTATGACGGTGGGCGACATCATCGGCGAGCCGTACGACATCCACCCCGAGGTGGCCCCCAAGGGCGACCGCCGCCGCAGGGTCCAGGAGCTGCTCGACGTGGTCGGCCTCAACCCCGAGCACATCAACCGCTACCCGCACCAGTTCTCCGGCGGCCAGCGCCAACGCATCGGCATCGCACGGGGGTTGGCCCTGCGCCCGGAGGTCATCGTCGCCGACGAACCCGTCTCCGCCCTGGACGTCTCCGTGCAGGCCCAGGTCATCAACCTGATGGACCGCCTGCAGAACGAGTTCGACCTCTCCTACGTCTTCATCGCCCACGACCTGTCCATCGTCCGGCACATCTCCGACCGCGTCGGCGTGATGTACCTCGGCCGGATCGTGGAGATCGGCAGGGACGCCGAGATCTACGACCACCCCACGCACCCCTACACCCAGGCCCTGCTCTCCGCGGTCCCCGTCCCGGACCCGGAGGCCCGTGACCGCCGCGCGCGCATCATCCTCACCGGCGACGTCCCGTCCCCGACGAACGTCCCCTCCGGCTGCCGCTTCCGCACCCGCTGCTGGAAGGCCGAGGACCGCTGCGCCCGGGAGGTGCCGGTGCTGGCGGTCCCCTCGCGGCTGCGGACGACGCCGACCGGCCCCGAGGCGCACGACTCGGCCTGCCACTTCGCTCAGGTGGCGACGGTGGTGGCGGGGCAAGGCAACGGGCCGGGGTGACATGGCGCACCCCGGCCCGTTTACGGCACCCGCACGGCCGTACGCTGTTCAGCCTCCACCGTCCGTATATCGGTACCGCTTCCGCGAAGTTGCCTGCGTGTTAACGCGGTTCGTGTGCCTTTGCGTAGCTATGCCGTCGCCGGACGGTCACTGGGCCAACGACCGCTTGAGGAAGTCCACCTGAAGCAGCAGCAGGTTCTCCGCGACCTGCTCCTGCGGGGTCATATGGGTCACCCCGGACAGCGGCAGCACCTCGTGCGGCCGGCCGGCGGCCAGCAGGGCGGAGGACAGCCGCAGGGCATGGGCGACCACGACGTTGTCGTCGGCCAGCCCGTGCACGATCATCAGCGGGCGGTGCGGCTCGGCGGGCGAGGAGAGCCCGTCCTCGGTGATCAGCGAGCTCTTCGCGTACGACTCCGGCCGCGCGGCCGGGTCGCCCAGATACCGCTCCGTGTAGTGCGTGTCATAGAGCCGCCAGTCGGTGACCGGCGCGCCCGCGATGCCCGCGTGGAAGACGTCCGGGCGGCGCAGCACCGCCAGACCCGCCAGCCAGCCGCCGTACGACCAGCCCCGGATCGCCACCCGGGAGAGATCGAGCGGGTGGGACTTCGCGAGGTCCTGGAGCGCGTCGACCTGGTCGTCGAGGGAGACCGTGAAGTCCCCGTGGACCGCCTTCTCCCAGGAGGGCGAGCGTCCCGGCGTCCCGCGCCCGTCCGCCACGACCACCGCGAACCCCTGGTCGGCGAACCACTGCGAGGTCAGATACGCGTTGTGCGCGGCGACCACCCGGGAGGCGTGCGGTCCCCCGTAGGGATCGAGCAAAACCGGGAGCGGAGTGTCCCCGGCGTAGTCCCGAGGCATAAGCACGGCGCACGGGATTCGCCGTGCGCCCCCTTCGGTGAGGGTCACGCGCGGGGTCAAACCGGGATCTTCGGCATGCGACCGGACCGTCGCCGTCTGCTTCCCGTCGCGCAGCACCCGGACCTGGACCCCGGGCCGGTCCGGCGTATGGGACACCAGCACCGTCACGCCCCCGGCGCGCACCGCCGAGTGCACGCCGGGCTCCTGTGACACGCGCTCCACGCCCAGCTCGTTCACCCGGTACACATGCACTTCACCGATCTCGGGCTCCGCCGCGCCCTCACCCGCCGACGCCGAGATCAACACGTCGTCGTCGGAGACGTCCAGGACCGCCCGGACGTGCAACTGCGGCCCGGTCAGCGGTCGTTCGCCGACCGTGAGCACCCGTGCCCCGCCCTCGTCGGCGATGCGCACCAGGTGCCCGGAAGGGCTCCAGCAGGGCACCCCAGGGAAAAGATCCAGCCATTGTGGATCTTCGTCCGCGTGCACCATCCGGGTCGCCCCGGTGGCCGGGTCCACGGCCAGGAACAGCTGACTGCGCTGGTCGCGCGCCTGTACGAGCAGCAGCGGCGCACCCGCCGCTGACCAGTGCACTCGCGCCAGATACGGATACCGCGCCCGGTCCCACGCGACCTCGGTCCGGACCCCGTCGAGCCCGATCACGAACAGCCGTACCTCCGCGTTCGCCGTCCCCGCCGCCGGGTACGCCACCTGCTGCGGCTCGCGCTCCGGACGCGCCGGATCGGCGATCCACCACCGGCGCACCGGCGTGTCGTCCGCGCGCGCCACCAGCAGCGAGTCCGACTCCGGCCCCCACCAGAAGCCCCGGTAGCGCCCCATCTCCTCGGCGGCGATGAACTCGGCCAGTCCGTACGTCACCCCCTCCGACTCCGGCTCGGCGAGCGCACGGTCGCCCTCGCCCTCCGCGCCGACCACCCTGAGGGCACCCTGCGCGACATACGCGATGTGCCGCCCGTCGGGGGAGGGACGCGGGTCGATCACCGGCCCGGGCACGGTGAGTTCACGTGCCGTGCCGGCTCGCAGCTCGGCCGTGAAAAGCCGCCCTGACAAGGCAAAGGACGCCAACTCGACGGCCGCGTCGGTGGCCTGGGAGACGATGCCGGCACCGCCCTCACGGCTGCGCTCGCGCCGCGCCCGCTCCTCGGCCGAGAGATCCTCGGAGGCCCCGCCCAGCAGGGCGCGCGGGTCGGCCGCCACGCGCTCCTGGCCGTCCGCCGTGTCGAGCACCCACAGCGAACTCGCCGGATCCGTACCCGAGCTGGAGCGCAGGAACACGACACGGGAACCGTCGGGCGCCACCGCGAACGCGCGCGGCGCGCCGAGCGTGAACCTCTGGGTGCGGGCGTGCCGACGGGGGAAGGAGACAGGCTCGGTCGTCATGCCCCGACCATATTGGCCAGTGCGCCCCCTTGTGCGGCTGTGCGCCGATCGATGCGCACGGACGGATAGTTATGATCACAAGCGCATAGTGGGTATGAACCCGCTGACTGCTGCATGGATTTATCTGCCCCCATAGTCCGACCCCCCGCCCCTGGGATTCTTGGAGGTGAACCGCCGTGGCACTCTCGATTTCGGCGGTGGTGCTGCTGGCGATCATCGTCTTCTTGCTGATCAAGAAATCAGGCCTGAAGGCGGGTCATGCGGTCGTCTGCATGTTGCTCGGGTTCTACCTGGCGTCCTCGACGATCGCTCCCACGATCAGCGAGCTGACGACGAACATCGCGGGCATGATCGGCGGCATCAAGTTCTGAGTCCGGGCAGCGCCGCGAGCCGCTGTCGGTGCGGCCTCGTAGGGTGGGCCCATGACGGAACTGCCCGACCGGCGTCTGCTCCTGGTGCACGCGCATCCGGACGACGAGTCGATCAACAACGGCGCCACCATGGCCAAGTACGCGGCCGAGGGTGCCCGGGTGACCCTGGTCACCTGCACCCTCGGTGAGCACGGCGAGGTCATTCCCCCCGAGCTCCGGCACCTGACCGGCACCGCGCTCGGCGAACACCGCCTGGGCGAGCTCACCGCCGCGATGCGCGAGCTCGGCGTCGAGGACTTCCGTCTCCTCGGCGGCAAGGGCCGTTACGAGGACTCCGGGATGATGGGCATCGCCGACAACGACGACCCGGCCAGTCTCTGGCAGGCGGACGTCGACCAGGCGGCCCGGGAGCTCGTCGAGGTCATCCTGGAGGTACGCCCCCAGGTCCTGGTCACCTACGACCCGGACGGCGGCTACGGCCACCCCGACCACATCCAGGCCCACCGCATCGCCATGCGCGCGGCCGAGCTGGCCGACGACGCCGGCTGGCGGATCCCCAAGATCTACTGGAACCGCGTCCCGCGCGGCGTCGCCGACGAGGCCTTCGCCCGGCTTCAGGTGGATCTGCCCGGACTGCCGTTCGGCAAGGCGGCCGTCGTCGGGGACGTCCCCGGTGTCGTCGACGACGAGCGGATCACCACCGTCGTCGACGGCACCGCGCACGCCACCGCCAAGGCCGCCGCGATGCGGGCGCACGCCACCCAGATCGAGGTGACCGAGCCGACCGCGCCCTACTTCGCGCTCTCCAACGAACTCGCGCAACCCCTCTTCACCACCGAGTACTACGAGTTGGTACGCGGAGAGAGAACGACGGAGCCGGAGGCCGAGAAGGAGACCGACCTGTTCGCCGGAATCACCCTCGGGGAGGCGTCATGAGCTCGATGCTCGCCCAGCCGCTGAAGCTGAAGCGGCCCTCCGCCCTGCGCGCCCTCGCCCACCTCGGACTCTTCGTGCTCGGAGCGGTCGTAGGACTGGCCGGGGCCCTGGTGCAGCCCGCCTGGTTCCCGGGCGGCCTGCTGCTCGCGCTCGCCGGCGAGGCCGGACTCTGCCTGGGCGCCGCCCGGGCGCTGGGCAGTCGGGCCGGGGCCGTCGCACCCGCCGGCGGCTGGATGATCACCGTCATCCTGCTCACCGCCAGCCGCCCGGAGGGCGACTTCGTCTTCGGCACAGGAGCCGCGTCCTATCTCTTTCTGCTCGGCGGCATGGCCGTGGCTGTGATCTGCGCCACCCTCGCCCCGGTGCGGCAACCAGGGGGCGACGGCGTCCGACTTGGCAAGTGACGTACCACTTCTCCACCAAGCACTCGTGCGAGTCCCGTGTGGGTTTCCCAGGCGGTCGGGGGATACGGGCCAGAAGTGGCCAGTATGGTGGTGCGCGCCGCCGAGCCGCCCGGAGCAATGGGGTCGAAACGGCGGCGGAGCCAACCGGGAGAACCTGCCTTGAGTCGTGAAACTGACACTCCGTCCTCCGGGCCCAACGGGCACGGCGGAGCCGCATACCCCTCGGGCACGCCGCCGTACGGGACCCCCATGGCTTCCGACAGCGGTGCGGACGCGGGCCGTTCGGGCACGCAGCCGGAGGAACGCAAGACCGAGACCACGCTGACGACGCGGATCCGGATCAACATCCCCGGATCGCGGCCCATTCCGCCCGTGGTCGTACGCCAGCCCGTCGCCGACACCGATGGTCAGACCTCGGGTTCCGGCGCCGGCGCCCCCGCCGAGACGCCGGCGCCGTCCGCCGCCACCTCCAGGTCCACCGGCACCGTGGAACCCCCGGCCGAGCCCACCGCGCAGGCGGGCGAGAAGACGAGCGACTGGTTCGCGCCGCGCAAGTCCGGCGCGCCCAAGGGCGGTCAGGGCGGCGCGCCCTCCAACGGTGCCGGTCAGCCCGGCGGTTCGGGACCCGCCGCGAGCGGCCCCGGTGGCCCGCGTCCGGGTGCCGGCGGCGGTGCCGGCCGGCCCGGTGGAGTCGTCGGCTCGATGAACGTCCCGGGCGGCTCCCGCCCTGGCGCCACGAACGGCGCGGGCCTCCCCGGCGCGACCGGCGGCCCCGTGGCTCCCGGCCACGGCGGCGGCACCGGTTCCTTCGACGTGACCGAGGCACTGGCGGCAGGCCCGCGCGGCAACGGAAACGGCAACGGCGCCCGCCCCGGCGACGAGGCACGCCGCGACGACCTGCCGTACTTCTCCGACAACGGCGGCGGCCAGCACGGCCCGAACGGTCAAGGCGGCCAGAACGGCTACGGCACGCAGGGCGGCCCCGGCGGCTTCGACCCCTCCGCCGACTTCAGCGCCCCGAACGACTTCGACGACTTCGGCGCCCCCCACGGCCTCGACGACTTCGGCGGCCCGAGCGACTTCAACGGCCCGAACGGCCGCGGCGGCCAGGGCGGCCCCCAGGGTCCGACGACCGGCCCGGTCACCGGCGACGGCCCGCCGGTGCCGCCGGTCGCGGGCGCCGGACAGGGCGGCCCCGGTGGCCCGCGTGGTTCCGGTGCGCCCGGCCGCCCGGGCGGTCCGCGCGGTCCGGTCGGCTCCGGCATCTCCGCCGGCCCCGGTGGCCCGGCAGGTCCGGGCGCTCCCGGTATCTCCGCAGGCCCGAGCCGTCCCGGTGGCCCTGGCGGCCCCGGCAGCGGTCTGGGCGGTCCCTCCGGCCCCGGTGGTCCTCCCGGTCCCGGCGGCCCGGGCGCCCCGGCCGGCCCCGGAATCTCCGCAGGCCCCGGCGGCCCCGCAGGCCCCGGTGCCGCCCCGCACGCGTCCGGCCTCGGCCCGGGCGGTGGGCTCAGCGACGACACCGCGATCCTCACCCCGCAGAAACCGGCCCCCGAGCCCGGCACCCCGCACTACGGCGGCGTGGCCGACAACGTCTCCGGCCACACCGTCACCAGCGGCATCCCCGTCGTGCCCTCCGGCGCCCAGAGCGGACCCTTCGGGCCGGGCACCACCGAGCCCTCCGGCCCGCACACGCCCCCGAAGCTGCCCGAGACCGGCTCGTCGGACACCCAGTCCTCCCGCGCGCCCAAGAAGAAGGGCCGCAACAAGCTGGCGCTGGTCGGCGGCGGAGTGATCGTCCTCGCGGGCGGCGTCTACGGCGCGGGCCTGCTGATGGCCCACTCCGACGTGCCCAAGGGCACCACCGTGCTCGGCGTCGACATCGGCGGCGGCACCCGCGACGACGCGGTCAAGAAGCTCAACGACGCCTTCGACGAGCGGGTCAACAAGCCGCTGAAGCTGTCGGTGGACGGCAAGACCGTGACGTTGGAGCCGGACAAGGCCGGGCTGCAGTTCGACATGCAGCAGACCGTCAGCGCGGCCGCGACCAGCGACTACAACCCGGTCTCGGTCATCGGCGCGCTGTTCGGCCAGGAACGCGTCGTCGACCCGGTCATGCCCACCGACGAGGAGAAGCTGCACGCCGCCCTGGAGGACGCCTCCGGCGGCTCCGGCTCGGTGACCGAGGGCACGGTCACCTTCAAGTCGGGCAAGGCCGTCGCCGTGTACGGCAAGGCGGGCCAGGGCATCGACGTCGCCAAGTCGACGGCGGCCGTCGAGGAGGCCTACCGCACCCAGGTGGAGACGGGCACGTCCGCCGCGGTGCAGGTCCCCACGACCACCCAACAGCCGACGATCACGAACGCCGAGGTCGACCGGTTCATGAAGGAGTTCGCCGAACCGGCGATGGCCAACAAGGTCACGATCCAGACGGACGCCGCCCACAGCATCCCGTTCGGCTCCCTGTCCCTGCCGAAGATCCTCGGCGTCAAGGCCGTGGACGGCAAGCTCGTGGACACCTACGACCTCAAGGCGCTCAAGGAGGCGTACGGCGCCACCTTCGACGGCGTGCAGATCAACGGCGCGAGCGGCAAGCGCGACGTCCTGCCGCAGGACGTCGCCTCCGCCCTGCGCAAGGCCCTGCGCGCCAAGACGGCGGCGGAGCGCACCGTCACCATCGACACCAACCCGAGCTAGCGAAGCCGCTCGGACCAGGGGGCACCCGGCACTAGCCGGGTGCCCCCTGGCCGTCGTATGACATCTGTCATCCGGCAGTCAGGACCGCCGACACTGCCGCCCCGGGGGCCCGCGCGGGCACCCTGGAGCGCATGACGACGACAGTGGTCGGATTCGACCAGGTGACCAAGAGCTACGGCGATGTGCGCGCCGTCGACGGCCTGACGCTCGCGCTGCACCCGGGGGAGACCGTGGCCCTGCTGGGGCCGAACGGGGCGGGCAAGTCGACCACCCTCGATCTGCTGCTCGGCCTCAAGCGGCCCGACAGCGGCACGGTCGGCCTCTTCGGCACCGAGCCGCGCGAGGCGATCGTCGCCGGGCGGGTGGGGGCCATGCTGCAGAGCGGCGGGCTGATGGACGAGGTCACGGTGGCCGAGCTGGTGCGGCTGGCCTGCGATCTGCATCCGCGGCCGTACCCCGTCGCCGACGTCCTCGCCCGGGCCGGCGTCACCCAGATCGCCGACCGCAGGGTCGACAAGCTCTCCGGCGGCCAGGCCCAGCGTGTCCGCTTCGCCCTCGCCACCGCCGGCGACAGCGACCTGATCGTCCTGGACGAGCCGACGACCGGCATGGACGTCACCACCCGCCAGGCCTTCTGGGCCACCATGCGCGAACAGGCCGACCAGGGCCGCACGGTCCTGTTCGCCACGCACTACCTGGAGGAGGCCGACGCCATCGCCGACCGCGTGCTCGTGCTGCACCGCGGCCGGCTGCTGGCCGACGGCACGGCGGCCGAGATCAAGGCGAAGGCAGGCGCCCGCAGGATCTCCTTCGACCTGCCCGACGGCCCCGTGGACGAGGCCGCCCTGCGCACGCTGCCCTTCCTGACCACGATCGACGTCTCCGGCCGTACGGTCCGGCTCCAGTCCTCCGACGCCGACGCGACCGTCCACTCCCTCTACGGCCTCGGCCTCTACCCCCGCAACCTCGAAGTCGCCGGGCTCGGCCTCGAGCAGGCGTTCGTCGCCATCACCACCGCCGAGGAGGCGCGTACCTCATGAAGGGCCTGATCCGGCTGGAGCTCACCCGCGCCCTGCGCAACCGCAAGTTCCTGTTCTTCTCGGTGCTCTACCCGTCGATCCTGTTCCTGCTGATCGCGGGCAGCGCCGACGGCACGACGAAGGTCGACGGCACCGGCCTGACACTGCCGACGTACATGATGGTCTCGATGGCCTCCTTCGGCGCGCTGACGGCCGTCCTGATGGGCAACAGCGAGCGCATAGCCAAGGAGCGCGAGAGCGGCTGGGTACGGCAGCTGCGGCTGACGACCCTGCCGGGGCGCGGGTACGTGATCGCCAAGACCGCGAGCGCCGCCGTGGTGAGCCTGCCGTCCATCGTCGTCATCTTCGTCGTCGCCGCCGTGGTGAAGGACGTACGGCTCGACGCCTGGCAGTGGCTCGCGCTCACCGGCGCGATCTGGGCCGGGAGCCTGGTCTTCGCCGCGCTCGGGGTGGCGATCGGATACTCCGCGACCGGGGACGCGGTGCGCCCGATCACGATGATCGTCTACTTCGGGCTCTCCCTGCTCGGCGGCCTGTGGATGCCCACGACGACCTTCCCGCGGTGGCTCCAGGACATCGCCGCCTGGGTCCCCACGCACGCGTACGCTGCCCTCGGGCAGGCCATCGAACAGAGCCGGGCCCCGCACGCGAAGGACCTCGTCGTCCTCGCCGTCTCCTTCGCCCTGTTCACGGGCGGCGCGGCCTGGCTGTACCGGAAGGACACTCTGAAGGCGTGAGCGGCACAGGCGGCGGCATCGGGCAGCGCCCGGAGAACAACAAGCAGCGGCTGATCAAGCTCATGTGGACCGGCATCTGGCTGGTCTACCTGAGCGCGCCGGCCAATGACCTGCTGCACGGCGGCCACAGCACGGGCGTGCGGATCCTCGGCTGGATCGGCCTGTGCGCCTTCGTCACCTGGTACATGCTGCTGCTCTTCCGCTCCGGCCGCGGTGAACGCAACAAGGTCGTCCTCGCCTCCCTCGGCGTCCTCGCCGCCCAGTCCACGATCCTGGCACTCGCCCTCGGCCGCGAGTGGCTGGTCCTGTTCGTCTACGTCTCGATCGCGTCCGGCGCTGCCCTGCCCCCGCGCATGGCCCGCTGGACGATCCCGGGCGCGTCCGCGCTGATGACCGTGGTCGCGCTCGCGACACCGGGCGGCAAGGCGTTCCTGGCCGGCCTGCTGATCCCGGCGCTGCTGGGCGGCTTCGCCATGACCGGCGTACGCGAACTCGTCCGCACGACGGTCGCGCTGCGTGAGGCCCGCGCCACGGTCGCCCAACTCGCCGCGAACGAGGAGCGGCTGCGTCTCGCCCGGGACCTGCACGACCTGTTGGGCCACTCCCTCTCCCTGATCACGCTGAAGAGCGAGCTCGCGGGCCGGATGCTCCCCGACCACCCCGACAAGGCGGCCCAGCAGGTCGCCGACATCGAACAGGTCAGCCGCCAGGCCTTGGTGGACGTCCGCGAGGCCGTCACCGGCTACCGCCGCCCTCGCCTCGCCGCCGAACTGGCGGGCGCCAAGGTCGCGTTGACCGCCGCCGGAGTCACCGCGGACCTGCCCGCCGCCGAACCGGACCTCACCGGTGTAACCGAGGACGGCGAGACGGCATTGGCCTGGTCCCTGCGCGAGGCGATCACCAACGTCGTCCGCCACAGCGGTGCCGGACGCTGCACGGTCGAACTCCTGCGCCGCCAGACCCTCGACGGCCCCGTCCTCGAACTCTCCGTCGAGGACAACGGCTCCGGCGACCAGGGCGGCGGCCCCGGCAACGGCCTGACCGGTCTGACGGAACGCCTGGAGAAGGCGGGCGGCACCCTGGACGCGGCAGGCACCAGGCACGGCTTCCGCCTGACCGCCCGCGTCCCGGTCACCGCCCCCGCGACGGCCGTAGAATCCGCGCCATGAGCCCCACGATCAAGGTCCTGCTCGCCGAGGACCAGTCGATGGTCCGCGAGGCCCTGGCCGCCCTGCTCGGCCTCGAGGACGACATCGAGGTCGTCGCCCAGGTGGCCCGCGGCGACGAGGTCCTCCCGGCCGCCCGCGAGCACGACGTCGACGTGGCCCTCCTGGACATCGAGATGCCGGGCGCGACGGGCATAGAGGCCGCGGCCCTGCTGTCCAAGGAACTCCCGGCCGTGAAACTCGTCGTCCTCACCACCTTCGGCCGCCCCGGCTACCTCCGCACCGCCATGGAATCCGGCGCCGACGCCTTCCTCGTCAAGGACGCCCCCGCGGCCCAACTGGCCGAGGCGGTACGGAAGGTCCTCGCAGGCGAACGGGTCATCGACCCCACCTTGGCGGCAGCGGCCCTGGCCGAGGGCGCCAACCCTCTGACGGACCGCGAGCGAGAGATCCTGAGAGCGGCGGAGAACGGCTCCACGAACGCGGACCTGGCAGCAGCCCTGCACTTGTCCCAGGGAACGGTCCGCAACTACCTCTCGACAGCAATCCAGAAACTGACGGCACGAAACAGGGCGGAGGCGGTGAGGATCGCAAGGGAGAAGGGCTGGTTGTAGAGCGCCGCTCAGGGGCAACGCCTTTAGGGGCGCGGGGAACTGCGCGACCAGCCACGATGCACCCGCAGCCGCACGACAGCAGAACCTCCCACGGCGAGGAGGCGAACTAATTCAACATCGCCCGAGCCGCCCGAGCCTCCCCCCGCACCCGCTCAGCCGCCCCTTCATC
>NZ_JAKEIP010000227.1 GCF_021474425.1 Streptomyces muensis
GCTCCCGGCCCCCTCAGCCCTCGCCCCTTCAGCCCCCGCTCCCTCAGAACGGCTCGAAGTCGTCGAACTCCTGCGCCGCCTCGTCCCGCTCGGCCTGCCTGTCCCGACGTCGCTGCGCGGCGGGCCGCGGCGCTTCGAAGCGATGGTCCTCGCCACGCCGCCCGAGCATCTCCGCGCCGGACATGACGGTCGGCTCCCAGTCGAAGACGACGGCGTTCTCCTCGGGCCCGATGGCGACACCGTCACCGGAGCGGGCCCCCGCCTTCATCAACTCCTCTTCGACACCGAGCCGGTTGAGCCGGTCGGCGAGATACCCGACCGCCTCGTCGTTGTTGAAGTCGGTCTGCCGCACCCAGCGCTCGGGCTTCTCACCACGCACCCGGAACAGCGGCTCGCCGCCGACCTCCTCGCGCGTGACGGTGAACCCGGCGTCGTCGACGGCCTTCGGCCGGATCACGATCCGCGTCGCCTCTTCCTTCGGCTTCGCGGCACGCGCCTTGCCGACCAGTTCGGCCAGCGCGAAGGACAGCTCCTTCAGCCCGGTGTGCGCGACGGCGGACACCTCGAAGACCCGGTAGCCACGGGCCTCCAGATCCGGCCGCACCATCTCGGCGAGGTCCTTGCCGTCCGGTACGTCGATCTTGTTCAGGACGACGATCCGGGGCCGGTTGTCGAGCCCGCCGTACTCCCGCAGCTCCGCCTCGATGATGTCCAGGTCGGAGACGGGGTCGCGGTCGGACTCCAGCGTCGCGGTGTCCAGGACGTGCACCAGCACACTGCACCGCTCGACGTGCCGCAGGAACTCAAGGCCCAGGCCCTTGCCCTGGCTGGCGCCCGGGATGAGCCCCGGGACGTCGGCGATGGTGTAGACGGTCGAACCGGCGGTCACCACACCGAGGTTGGGCACCAGGGTCGTGAACGGGTAGTCCGCGATCTTCGGCTTGGCGGCGCTCAGCACGGAGATCAGCGAGGACTTGCCGGCGCTCGGGTACCCGACGAGCGCCACGTCGGCGACCGTCTTCAGCTCCAGGACGATGTCCTGGAGGTCCCCCGGCTCACCGAGCAGCGCGAACCCGGGCGCCTTGCGGCGGGCCGAGGCCAGCGCGGCGTTCCCGAGCCCGCCCCGGCCGCCCTGCGCGGCGACGTAGGAGGTGCCGTGCCCGACGAGGTCGGCGAGGACGTTGCCGGCCTTGTCCAGCACGACGGTGCCGTCCGGCACGGGAAGAACCAGGTCCTGCCCGTCCTTGCCGGACCGGTTGCCGCCCTCGCCGGGCTTGCCGTTGGTGGCCTTGCGGTGCGGGGAGTGGTGGTAGTCGAGCAGCGTGGTGATCGACTGGTCGACGGTGAGGGTGACGTCCCCACCGCGCCCGCCGTTGCCGCCGTCGGGTCCGCCGAGCGGCTTGAACTTCTCACGGTGGACGGAGGCACAGCCGTGGCCTCCGTTACCCGCGGCGACGTGCAGCTCGACGCGGTCCACGAAGGTGGTCATGGTGGGGTGCCTCCAGCACTTCAACTACGTACGGATATGTCTCTTGCGTAACACGCGAAAGGCGGACCCGCCTTCCCACCAGGGAAGTGAGGTCCGCCTCGCGAAACGCTCTACGGTGCCTGAGCCCCGAAGGGGGTGTGTCAGGCGACCGGAACGATGTTCACGACCTTGCGGCCACGGCTGGTGCCGAACTCCACCGCACCGGCCTGAAGCGCGAACAGCGTGTCGTCGCCACCGCGACCGACACCGGCGCCCGGGTGGAAGTGGGTGCCACGCTGGCGGACCAGGATCTCACCCGCGTTGACGACCTGACCGCCGAAGCGCTTCACGCCGAGCCGCTGGGCATTCGAGTCGCGACCGTTCCGAGTGGACGATGCGCCCTTCTTGTGTGCCATTTCTCCTCAGTCCCTTACTTCGCAGCCGCGGGGATCTCAGTGACCTTGATCGCCGTGTACTGCTGGCGGTGGCCCTGACGGCGACGGTAGCCGGTCTTGTTCTTGTAGCGCAGAATGTCGATCTTCTGGCCCTTGTGGTGGTCCACGACCTCGGCCTGGACCTTGATGCCGGCCAGCACCCACGGGTCGCTGGTCACAGCGTCGCCGTCGACAACGAGCAGGGTCGAGAGCTCGACCGTGTCGCCAACCTTGGCGGTGGAAATCTTGTCAACCTCAACGATGTCGCCGACAGCAACCTTGTGCTGGCGACCACCGCTGCGCACGATGGCGTACACGCGGATCTCACTCTCTCGCTCGGAAACGGCACCCCCGAAGTCCAGCCGCCCGGCACGCGGACAGCCTCTCCAGGACACCCAGTGCTCCGGAGGAAGAGGTTTACGGGGATGTGGCGCGCCTATATCTACGGACACGCCGACGGTCAAGGTTACGGGGCCCGGCTTGAGGGGTCAAACCGGGCCCCGTGCGACAGCGACCCCGGTCAGTCGGTCCCGCGCTTCGGTTCCAGCGCGTGCGGGGCGAAGGACGCGACATCGTCCAGCGCGTCTTCCGCGCGACCGCCGAGGACCGGGTCCTGAAGCAGGCCCCGGACGCGGGCGACCAGGTCGGGACCGACCTCGCCATGGATCCTCGCCACGTGCCCCACACAGGTCACGGCGAGGGCGCGGACCTGCGGGTCGACCGCAGAGCCGGCCGGGTCGAGGCACTCCGACAGCAGCTCCTCGGTCGCCTCACGCTCCGGCTCGTCATAGGTGAAGGCGAGCAGGGCTCTGGTGGCCCGGGCGACGTCGGTGCCCCGGACGTCGGCCGTCAGGGCGTCGCGCCACCCCGGGGACCCGGGCGGCCCGGCGCGGCCGCCCGGAGGGGTGCCGTACTCACTAGCCACTTTCGACTTCCCCGTTCTTGAGTGCTCGGCGTAGTGCGCTCTTGGCTTTGGCCATGCCGGGATCCGTGTCGAGGTTGGTCCGCACATGGCCGTGGAAGACCTCGTTGGTGCCGCCCTTCACGGTGCACCCGCAGGGAACCTCACCCGTGCGGTCGAGGACCACCGTATCGCCGGTCGTCCTGTCGATGCCCACTCGGCGAGGCGAGGTCTCCTTGATCTGTACCGAGTTGTCGAGCGCGTCCTGTCCGTTGTTCGGCTCGGCGCTGTTCTCACCGCGGGAGCTGCTGCGGGACTCACTGCCGTGCTTGCCTCCCGCTTCATAGACCCTCTCTCCGCAGTTGTGGACGAGAAGAGACGTCGCACCCGCGTGGACGTAGTACGTGTGGACGTCCTCGACGGTCAGGTCGTGGGTGCGCTGGCGCCGGTCGAAGGCCTCGACGGCCGTGATCTCGACCGATTCGCCGTCGGCGGTGTGCAGGCGCATCCCCGGCTTGAGGAATCCGGCCTCGATCCAGGCGTTCTCGGAGTCCGCCCAGAAGGGGTGCGTGGTCGTGGAGACCAGGGACTCCGCCTTACCCGACTTGGTCTTGATCGTCAGGTCGACGAAGTGCTTGTCGTCCTCGGTGACGATCGTGCCGACGACCTCGCGGATCTTCGTCTCACCCGTCTCCGGGTCGGTCACCACGAGCTTGTCGCCGAGCTTCACCTGCTCGATCTTCTTGGTCTTGCCGTCCACGAGCAGGACCTTGGTACCCGGCAGGAAGCTGTGTGGGCCGTCGATCGGGCAGGAACCGGCGCCTTCCTCTGTCTTCTTGCGCTTCTTTAGGGCCTCCGTCGCCTTCTTTCGAGCGTCCGCCAGCCTGTCCGCCGCCTTGGAGAGGCCGGCTCTCGCCTTGCCGACGGCCTTGTTGGCCTTCCACAGATCCTTGGCGCCGCCGATGAGGTCCCCGACCAGTCCGGTCACCCGCTTGGCGAGCCGGTAGCCCTTGGCCCAGTTCCACGGCGCCCCGTACTTGGCGAGGATCTTGCCCGCCAGGCCGCCCGCGAAGCTGCCGGCGATGTTGAGCAGGGTCTCGCCGCAGGCACCGACGTCACCGCTGGAGATGCAGTCCAGGGCCGCGTCCACGCCCAGGATGTCGCGGGCGATCTTGACCAGGGCCTTGCCGGCGGACTTGATGCGCTGCTTGGCGGACGACTGGTTCAACTGGGCCATGCCCAGGTCCGAGGACGCCTTGCTGTAGTCCGACTGCGCCTTCTGGACACCCTTGTCCACATTGGTGACAGGTATGCCGCCCCGGCACTCGATCAGACCCTCCCGGCACTCCGGGACGATCATGCCGCTGGGGTCGGCGTGCGTGACCGGCGAGTTGTTCGCGTACGCGTAGCCGTTGATCTGCTGCGGCTGCGTGTAGTCGATGACCGGGTCGACGGATATGAACTTGCCGATCACCGCGTCGTACTCGCGCGCCCCCAGGTGGGTCAGGCCCGTTGAGGCGTCGATCGTGCCGCCGACGTAGCCCTTCTCCCCAGGCCAGGTGCCGGTCTTCTCGCCGCGATCCACACCGAAGGGGTCGAAGCGTCGCTGGCTGATCGCGCCTGTCGCGGAGTCGATCGCCAGCTCACCCGTGCCGTGGTGGTCGGAGGCTATGAAGGACAGCTTGCCCGCAGTGCGGGTTCCGACGGTCTCGCCGAGGAACTCGTAGTAGCGGGTCGCCTCCTTCTTCGTGCCGTCGGCCGACAGCTTCAGCTCGGTGCCGGGCAGATAGACGGTGGTACCGGTCGGGTCCTTGCGGACCAGCCGGTTGCCGGAGCCGTCGTAGAGGTAGCTGGTCTTCGAGCCGTTAGCCTCGGTGACCTCGTTGACCTTGCCGGTGTCGGTCCAGGTCAGCGACTGGGCGTTGCCGCCGATGGTGCGCTTGGTGGTGTTGCCCGAGTCGTCGTACTCGTACGTCGACTGCCGGTCACCCGTCGGCGTCTTCTCGGTGATCTTGGTGACCTGGTGCGGGCCGTCGCCCAGGGCACCCGCCGTGCCGTACTCGTAGCTGCGGGTGATGTTCTTCGTGGCGTCCAGGCCGGTGTCGTGGACGGTGTCCGAGACACGGTTGCCGATGGCGTCGGTCTCGTACGACTTCCAGTACGGGGCTGGGCCGCCGAGGGCGCTCGATCCCGCCGTCGCGTCACACGCGGTCGGTCCGGTGCCGTCCACCGGGGTGGTGGAGCCACGGGTGCCCATGCCGCCGGCGGTCGTCGCCGTGGCCGCCGGGGTCCAGGCGTCCTTCAGACGCTGTCGGCCGTCGTACGCGAAGCACTGCACGTCCGGCGAGGAGTTCGCGGTGTCCGCGATGGACAGGACGTTGCCGGCCTGGTCGTAGGAGTACTTCGAGTCCCTGGCCGGCGCGGTCGCGCCGTAGACGTCGGTCACGGAACGGGTCAGCCGGTCGGTGCCCGTCTCGTAGGAGAACGTCTGCCAGGCCTTCTTTCCGCTGCCCGTGTACAGCTCCAGCTGCTGCAACTGGCTGGTGCGGGAGTAGACGGTGTTCGTGACGTACGACGTGGAGCCCGTCATCGTCTTCGGACGCTGCAGGGAGTCGTAGGTGTAGGTCAGCGCCTCCGCCGGCAGGTCGCCGATGGCGGGCAGACCGGTGCCCTGGACGGTGCCGTCACGGTTGTACGTGGTGCTGAAGACGTAGGTGCCGGCGAGGGAGCCCTGCGAGGCAGGGACCTGGTAGGCCGTCTTCAGCGGACGGTAGAACTCGTCCATGGACTGAATCGCCGTGGCGAAGTACTCCGTGGCTGAGACATAGCTCAGGTAGCCGTACGCCTGGCCGAGCCAGCCCGCCTTGTCGTACTTGGTCTCCGTCAGCTTCGTTCCGGTGGTGGGGTCGCCCTGCCATGTCGACACCATGCGGCTGAGACTGTCGTAGACCGTGGAGATCTTCTTGTTCCGGCCGTCGTAGGTGACGACCGGCCGGTCCAGCTCGTCGTACTCAGCGCGCGAGGTGCCGGCGTCGGGATCGACCGACTTGGTCTTCCGCCCCAACTGGTCGTACTCGTACCGCCACACATTGGCCTTGGCGTCGGTGACCGTCTCCAGCAGACCGCGCGTGTTGTACGTGTACTTCGTCGAGTCGTACGGCACACCCGCGCCCGGGGACGCGCCCCGGTAGTGGCGGATCTCCGAGACGTTGCCCTGGCCGTCGGTGATCGTGGTCGTGGGCACACCGCCCGTCGGCGGGTCGATGTGGGTCAGCTCGCCGTCGTAGGTGGTCGTGGTCCGCCACTGCTCGGCGCCGCTGACCGCGAAGATCTGCGCCTTGGTGCGGCCCAGGCCGTCGTACTCCAGCAGGCTCTGCGCGCCGACCTGGCTGTTGCTCACCAGCAGCAGTTCGTCGGAGGAGGCGCCCGCGGCGTTGTACGTCGCGTTGGTCTTGCGGACGTTGCCGGTGCCGTCGTAGAACGTGTCGGCGACCATGCGGCTGCCGTCCGGGCCCTCGGTCTGGATCTGGCGGGGGCGCAGCAGGCTGTCGTAGAGCTGGTACTCGGCGCCGTAGGAGCCGTCGTTCTCGATCTTCTCCGTCTTGATCGAGGTGACCTTGTCCTTGCGGACGTTGTAGGAGTACTTGATGCTCGGGGTCTGCGACGTGGTGCGGTCCGCCAGCCAGACCGAGGTCAGGCGGCCCAGCGCGTCGTACGCGAGGTCCGTCCGCTTGCCGTTCGGGTCCGATTGGCCCCTCGACATGCCCCACGCGGGGACGTAGTCGGTGGTGGTGGCGTGGTTGAGGGCGTTGTAGACGACCGTCTTCGTGAGGAG
Organism: Streptomyces muensis; assembly: GCF_021474425.1. Taxonomy (GTDB): domain Bacteria; phylum Actinomycetota; class Actinomycetes; order Streptomycetales; family Streptomycetaceae; genus Streptomyces; species Streptomyces muensis. The sequence continues at coordinate 6,639 of NZ_JAKEIP010000227.1, forward strand.
GCCGTTGGTCTCGGTGTAGACCGTCCTCGTCTGGTTCTGCTTGGCGTCCTTCTGGGACAGCGGACGGCCGTACGCGTCGTAGGTCGTGGTGCCCGTGACCTGGTACGACCCGGTCGTGCCGTCGTGGGACGTCAGTCGCTCCGTCTGCGTCGCGTCACCCTTGGTCGGCGCCGCGCCGTACGCGCCGCCGTCGTAGGACGTGCGCTCGTCCGCCAGGACCTGGGTCTTGTAGTCCGCGCCGACGGAGCACTTCACCGCGACGGACTCGCTGCGGCGGGGCAGGGAGAGAAGGTTCTCCGTCGTGTTGTCCGCGTACCAGGTACGGGTGCAGGAGTCGTCCTTGGCGGTGGAGACGTCACCGAGGTCCTCGACCTGGGTGACCCGGCCGCCCTTGGCGGTGTCGTACGTGGTGGTGGACTTCGTCTCCTGCCAGGTGCCGTCGGACTTCAGTGTGAAGCCGCGGCCGACCTGGGGGCGCACGATCGTCGCGCGGGTGGTGCCCCAGCTGCGGGTCTGGGTGGCGGTGTGGTGCTTCCAGGGGGTGTCGATGGTCTTGGCGACCAGCTTCGCGCCGTCGTACGTCGCCGCCTCCAGCTGGTGCCCCGTGAACTCCTCGTCGTCGGTGTACGTGGCACCCGTGGAGTCCTTGGCCGTCACCGAGCGGGTGCCGCCGGCCGGGTCGGCGTCGCCGTTCATACCCTGCATGAACGTGTAGTCGATGCGGGTCTTCTGGTCGTCGGCCGTGCCGCTGGTGACGGAGACCTTGCCGTAGCCCTGCCAGCCGCCCCAGGTGAGGTACTTGGTGTCGGTGATGCCGTCCGGCTTCGCCTTACGCCAGGCCGCGTCGCCCTGGTAGCTGTAGCGGGTGACCATGCCGTCGCTGCCGCCGGTGCGGTCGGTCTCGATGACCGCCGCGACGACGTACTTGTGGAACCAGTCCGTGATCGGGTCGACGAAGCCCGGCGGGGCCCACTTCACCGGGTAGCAGCGCTTGGTCGACTCACCCGGCTGGGGCAGCGTCGCCTTGGTGCAGTCGGTGGCGGCGTAGTTGACGTCGAGCTGGGCGCCCGTCTCACTGAGGACCATCGACAGGCGGAAGCGGTGGAACGGCGCGATGTTGTCGCCGATCGCGTCGACACGGTTGGCGAGTTGCTCGCCGAAGAGGTCGACGGAGGGGAGCTTCACCGCCGTACCGGCGCGGCCCTCGTGCTCGATCTTCGACAGCCACAGCGTCTTGGAGTCGTCGCCGTTGTCGGTGAACAGATGCGTGAACAGCCAGGCGTCCACGTCCTGGTAGGTCGTGGCGTCCTTGCGCATCTGGGTGACGACCGACGTCAGCCGCTTGGTGGTGAAGAAGGTCTGCACCGGGGCGGTGCACTTGGTGTCGGCCTTGCACTCCTGGTCGACCGGGACGTCGGGCCAGTGAGCGGCGTTCGCCTTGGTGCGCTTGCTCTCCGCGCAGTCGAAGTCGGCGGTGGGCAGGCAGCGCTCGGCGGTGTTGAAGACGATGCGGGCCGGGGCCTTGGCCGCGTAGACGCTGCCGTCCTGCTGGCCGTAGTCGATGCGCTTGAGGTAGCCGCCGCGGTGGTACGAGGTGCCGTTGACGTCCGTCTTTCCGTTCAGCGCGTAGTAGTTGGTCTCGCGCTCGTAGAAGTAGGACATCACGTTGCCGTGGGTGTCCTTGACGTAGTCGAGGCTCCAGCGCCAGGCCTGCTTGCAGTGGGCGCTGGTGAAGGTGGCGTTGTAGCAGGGCTCGCCGGAGTCGTCGCCGAAGACCGGGGCGGTCCAGACCGAGTCGGTCTCCTCGTTGCCCGTGGCCCAGCCCGGCAGGCGGTTCTGGCCGAAGTAGTACTCGATGCCGTCCGAGGTGGTGATGCGCCAGTACTCGCCGTCGTTGTCGCCGTTGACGGCGCCGGTCAGCTTCTCGACCTTGCTGCCGTCGTCGGACGACATGTGCCACTTGCCGGTGGTGTCGTCCTTGACCAGCTCACCGGCGGAGCCGTTGAGCATGACCGTGGCGTTCTCGAACGCCCAGCACTGCTCGCCGGAGTTGGTGTGGCCGTCCTCGGAGCAGGGCTTGTAGCGGCGCTCGATGTAGCCGGGGTCGTAGGAGAAGCCCTCACCGATCCAGGAGCCCTGGTTGTTGGTGGCCGAGGTGCGGCCGTCCGCCGACTGGGAGGAGTAGCCGAGGCCCACGGTGGGGACCAGGCCGCCCGGGGTCGGGACGGAGCGCAGCGGGTAGTTCCAGTTGAAGGCGCCGGAGGAGGTGGCCACGCTCCAACTGGCCGACGGGGACAGGGCGGTGGCCTTGTACGTGCCCTGGGCGCTGGACGGGCCCGCCGCAACTGCCAGGAGCGACGTCGACTCGCCGGCCATGGTGGAGACGCCGTCGGCCGAGGCCGGGGCGGCCGTCACGTCGGCGGAGACCGTGCCGGTGCGCACGTCGTTCACGGTGGGCAGCACCTTGGGCTGCTCCGGGCACTCCTTGCTGCCGGGGGTGGCGTACGCGGCACACGCGGGCAGCTGCACCAGGCGCAGCCGGGAGGCGTACGAGCCGCCGTAGCCCTCGGCGAATTCGGAGTAGTCGACGCTCAGGCGGACCTTGCCGGCCTTGTCGCCGCCGTCGGCCCGCTCGACGCCGAGCAGGACGCCCGCCCCGAGCTTCGCGGCGCGGGCCGGGTCGAGGACGTCGACCTGCACCTCGGACGGCGCCGCCTTGGCCGCCTTGGCGGACTTGGGCTCGAGCACCTTCACCGGCAGGCCGCCCGCTTCCGCGGTGGCCCCCAGTTTCACCTCGGTGCCGCCCTGCTTGGGCCACACCGCCTTGTCGAGGCCCTTGACGGCGGCCTTGCGGGCCGGGTCGGAGGGGCGGGACTTGGACTTGGCGTCGCGTCCCTTGACGGCGTCGCCGTCGTCCTGGACGCCGGGGCGGCTGGTGCGGCCCCTGGCGCCGTCGTCGAGCACCACAGCCTCGACGGTCGACGCGGACAGCGCGAGGGAGAGTCCCATCACTGTCGCGACGACCGCCTGTCTCGGCATGCGGCGGCTCAGTGAGCGGCCACGAAACATGTGGTCGGTTCCCTTTCGGAGAATTCGGAGGAGAACGTCGTGGATTGAGGGAAAGGCGTGGGGGGGGAGGGACGGGTGTGCCGGGTCCCACGGGACCCGGCACACCTCAGAGGTGACGGTTCGTCACATGTCCGGCACGGCGGTCAGTGCGGCCATCTGCTGCACCGCGATCTGGTCGGCGGCCCCGCTGTAGACGCGGACCTCGTCGAGCGCGCCGGCGAAGTACTCGCTCGCCCCGCGCAGCGAACGGCCCACCTGCAGACCGCCGGTGGCGGACCACAGGGTGTCGTCCTTGCCGTAGGCACCGGCCACGAGCTGGCCCTCGACGTACAGCCGGATCGAGTTGGCGAAGGCGTCGTAGACGACCGCCAGGTGCTGGCCGGAGCCGCCGGTGTCCGGCAGTTCCTGGTCGTCGCTGAACGTGACGATCTGCGCGGTCGCCGAGTCGGTCTTCGCCACGGCCAGCTCCCACTGCTGGGTGGCCGCCTGGTAACGGACCTGGAGGCGGTTGGCGTTGGCGCCCGGCAGGGACAGCACCGTCTGGGACTTCTCCGGGTCCAGCGAGGTGAGCTGGGCGCGTGCGGAGACGGTGAAGCTGCTGTTGCCGGGGACCGGGGCGGTCGCGGTGGACGCGTAGTCCCCGTCACCGTCCAGGACCAGGTTGCCGTCGCCGACCAGCGCGGCAATGTCGAACAGCGGGTCGGCCGGGCGGTAGATGGAGGCGTTGCCCGCGAGGGTCAGCGCCTGCCCGCCACCGGTCTCGGCGGAGGCTCCGCTGCCGGCCTCGTCGAGCTGCCAGTAGCCCTTGCGGGCCGGCTTGATCGTCATCAGCTCGGCGACCTGGGCCGCCGGCAGGACGCGGTCGAAGACCCGGACCTCGGCCAGGTCACCGGTGAAGGGGTCGCGGTAGCCGCTCTTGGCCGTCGTGCGGCCGATCTGCAGCGGGCCGTACGACTTCCAGGTGGAGCGGCGTCCGGCGGAGCCCTTCAGGTCCTTGTTGACGTACAGCTGGAGCTGCGGGCCGCCGGTCTTCTGGGCGTCGTACACACCCGTCAGCAGCACCCACTGGTCCTTGACCACGGACACCCCGGTGGAGACGGCCTTCCACTCGCCGAGCGAGTCGACGTCGTTGACAGGGACGGCGAACTTCCAGGTCTGCGCGGACGCGTCGTAGCCCAGGGTGAAGCCGGGCTCGCCGGTGCCGTCCTGACTGATGACGGTCATGCTGCGGTCCAGTGCCGTGGGCCGCACCCAGGCGCTGACGCTGAAGCTCCTGGAGGTGTCGAGCACCGTCTCGCTGGTGTCCAGGTAGGCGTCGGCGCTGCCGTCGAAGCGGGCCGCCTTGTCGACCTTGCCGCCGGGGCCGTCGACGCCGAAGGTGACGGCGGGGCCGGCGGTCGCCGAGAAGTCGCCGCTCTCGTCGTGAGCCTCCGTCTCACCTGCCAGGTCGGCGAGGTTCCACTGCGCGACGACCGGCTTGCCCTCGCTGACCAGGAAGTCGTACGGGGTGCTGCTGGCGTGTCCCGCCTTGTCGACGGCGATCACCTCGAGCACGTGCCGGCCGGCGCGGGTCGGCATCCACTCCTTGGTGACGGAGCCGCCCGCTGTGGCCGGGGTGAGCGTGGCCAGTGCGGCGCCGTCGAACGAGTACTGGTACTTGACGACGTCCGTGTCCGGGATGGAGTCGTTCGGGTTGGGCGAGAAGGTGAAGGTGCCGTAGGTGCCCACGCCGTCGTGGTAGACGGTGTCGGACGGGTACTGCTTGGACAGCACGAGCGGCTTGCCGGGCCAGGTCCTGTCGTAGATGAACTCGCACCGCTGGGCGGTGTCGCCTTCCCAGCTCCACGGGCCGGAGCCGTCACCGTCGTTCGCCCGTGCGCTCCAGTAGATGACGGTGTTCTGCGGAATCGTCGACCTGACGGTGTGCTCGAACCTGGTGCTGGTGGTCGGGGACAGCCAGTCGTTCGTCAGATAGGTGTAGGACTTGGCTTCCTTGGTGGTCGGGTCGGTCCACTCCACCTTGAACTCGACCTTCACCTTGTCGGTCTGGCCGTTGCCGTGGTCCGGGTCGCTCGCGATGGCCTTCAGCTTCGGCGGGACGTCGGTGTACGGGCGGCTCGCCCCCCACTTGCACACGCCACCGGGGTCGGTGAGCATGTCGGACGTCTTGATCTGCCGCGGCAGGTTGTTGTACTTGATCGACAGGTACGCGTTGCCGCAGATCCGCTTCCACTCGGCGAACCGGGACTCGTCGGCCGCGCGCAGACCCAGCGTCATGGCGTTCCAGCCGCCCGCGGCGGCCGTCTTGATCTCGCTGGTCAGCTCGCCGGTCTGCCCGCTCTCGAAGTGCAGGTTCGCCTGGCTGGAGCAGGAGGTCGGGGAGATCGCCTTGTCGACGGTCTGGAGATAGTCGTCCCAGTCGTCCGAGGTGTTGGACCAGTTGCTGGACGAGCTGAGCGAGTAGTTCTGGCCGCCGATGCGGTAGAGCTGGATCGGCTCCGCGGTCGGGGAGGCGCTGTAGATGTGCTCGACGCGGGCGGAGAAGGTGGCGCCCAGGATCTGCTTCCCCTTGTAGAAGGAGAGCGGCATCGTGAACATCACGCGGCGCGTGCCGACGCCGTTGCAGGAGACCGGGTTGTAGTCGGTGGGGCACTTGCCGACGCCCGCGCTGCCCGAGTACTTCCAGTCCTGCTCGCTGGGCATCCCGGACATGACCCCGGTCCAGGAGGTGCGCGAGGTCGTGCGCTGGATCGGGTCGATGACGACGGGGAAGACCGTGTCCTCGTCGGCCAGCATCTTCCGGTCGGGGACCAGGCTCAGCCTGCCCTTGGCCACCTCGACGCCGAGCGGGGCGACACGTCCGCCGCCGCCGGGGCCGTCGAGGGCGGGCTCGGGGGCGGTGTCGGCCTGCGCCGTGCCCTCCTGGGGGGCGGTGTCGGCCTGCCGGCCCGTTGCTTCCGCGCCTGCCGCGGCGGAGCTGAGGGCCTTGGCCACGGCCTTCGGGCCCTGCTTGCGGGCGGCCTCCTCGGCCACGGCGGCCGAGTCCCACATCGCCGGCTTGCCCGCCTGGAAGACGGTGCCGCCGACGGCGGCGTCCTCGGCGACGATCGCCCCGGTGGCGTCCTCGGCGACCTTCAGGCCGTCGGTGGTCATGCCCAGGTCGAGCCGGGCCAGCCGCTGGTCCGCCGCCGCTTCCGGTGTCTTGACGACCAGCAGGTGTCCGAAGCCGTCGGCCTCGGCGCGCACGGTGAGGTCGACGCCGGGCAGGGCGTCGGCGTAGGTGGCGGTGTCGCCCTCGACGTGGGGCGCGGGCAGCTTGCCGTACGGCCAGGTCAGGGCGAACTCACGGCCCGCCCGCCGCATGGTGACGAACGGCTTGCCCGCCCGGCCGTCGGACAGACTGAGCTCGACGGTGGCGGCCTTGGGCCCCCACGTGCCGTCGGCGTGCTTGACGAGCGTCTCGTCGACGTCGACCCACGTACCGTCGCGGACCGTGCGAACCGGCTCGGTGTACTCGCGGGCGGTGAAGGTGCCGTCCGGCTCCGCGAAGATCTCCCGGCGCTCGGTGCGCATACCGACGACCTCGGTCTTCTTGCCGCTCTTCTGCGCGAGGGCGAGGGCCTGCTGCTCGGTCTGAGCGGGGCGGTCGGCGGCGGTGGGGGTCGTGTGGTCGGGGGT
>NZ_JAKEIP010000228.1 GCF_021474425.1 Streptomyces muensis
GGTCCGGGGGAGCTGCCTTGCCGCGCGGGGGGGGCAGACGTCCCGGCCGGAGGGGACGGCCGTCCGTCACCCAGCCTCATCACCGGTCCGGAAGATTCGGTTCAGGTGATGGTCCAGGACCGTGACGGCGGACTCCGGGCTGCGCTGGCCGACGAGGATGCTGGTGCCGAGTCCCGCGGACATGGCGAGCAGGCCGACCGCCTCCAACCTTGCGTCCACGCCGGGCTCAAGCAGAGTTGCCTCTTGTGCCTGCCGTAGGAGTTCGGTCAGGGCGTCCTCGGCGGCGTCGGGGTTCTTGATGAAGGGCTGGGCCGCGAGCGCCTGGTCGTGCACGGCAAGAACCGCGTACGAGGTGTAGAGGTGGTGGAAGGTACGGCTCTCGTCATCCGTGGGCAGCGCCGCCATCAGCAGCGCCTCGACCATCGCGCGCGGACCAGGCTGGTCCCCGGCGGCCCGCACCCGGGCGGACACCCGCTCCCCGAACCTCTCCGCCAGCTGCTCGAGCCCGAAGAGCAGCAATTTCTCCTTGGTCTGGAAGTAGTACTGCACCAGCCGAAGTGACACACCTGCCTCCGCCGCCACATCGCGCATCCCCACGGCATGCAGCCCGCGTCGGCCGGCGACCCGGATGAGGGCCTCGGCGATCTCGGTGCGCCGTTCTGCGTGGTCCACGCGCTTGGGCATCGGACAGTTCTCCGCTCGTCGCTCCGGCTACGACTTCCGTCCGTAGCTTCCCGCTTCCGGCCATGGCTTCCATGGGGCCCTTTGATGATACGGCCGTACCAACATCGTGGTACGTTCGTATCACAAACCCGAGACGCCGGAGGTGGCCATGACCGAGACCGCTGCCCGCAACAACCGGGCCGATGTCGGCCGTTATGTGAGCGACGCCTGGCGCGAGCGCCACTTCACGGCCTGCGACGCGGTCTACGCACTGGGGGCGCCCGCGCTCGCGGAAGAAGACGTGGAGACGTCCTTCGGCACCACCCACGTCTACCGCTACGGCCCCGCGAACGAGGCCGCCCGAGCCCGCACCCCGGTCGTCCTGGTGCACGGGGCGGGCTCCTGCTCCGCCATGTGGTACCCGAACACCCCCGACCTCAGCGCGGACCGCCCCGTCTACGCGATCGACACCCCGGGCGATCCCGGCCGCAGCGTGCAGCGCGAGCCGATCCACCAACCCGAACGCGCCGCACAGTGGCTGGACGAGACGCTCGCCGGGCTCGGCCTCGACCGCGTCCACCTCGTCGGCTCCTCCTACGGTGGCTGGCTCGCCCTGAACCAGGCGCACCGCGGGCCCGGTCGCCTCGCCTCGGTCACCTTGCTCGACCCCGGCGGCCTGGAGAAAGTGGGGCTGCGCTTCTTCGTCTGGATCTTCGCCGGCCTCTTCGCGACCTTCGCGCCCAAGGCACTCCGCCCACGACTGGCGGCCTGGCTCGAACAGCCGGTCCTTGTCGTGCCGGAACTGCGCACGATGATCAGAACGGCGGTTCGCGCCTACCGCATACGCCGCCCGTCACCGCTTCCCCTGTCCGAGGAGGAGCTCTCCACCATCCGGACTCCGCTCTATCTGGTGCTCGGCAAGCGAAGCCTCCTCGTACACCCGCAACGCCAGGCGGAACGCGTACCGCGCCTGATCCCGGGCACCCGAGCCGAGATCATCTCCGACACGGGCCACGGGCCACAGATCGACCACGCGGAGGAGATCAACCGAAGGTTGCTGGACTTCATGGCCACCCACGACTGACAACCACCCGCACCGACGGGTCAGGACAGTGCCTCCGGATGACCCTGCAGTGGGGCGTGGCGCTCGGCCGTGGCAACTGTCAGAGAGCGGGCGACCGTACACGACGGTGTACACGGCCTCCAGGATCCGACTGTCTCTGCTGGCTGTCGTGCAGGTCTCTCGCGCTCAGGCCTGTTCAGGACTGGTCTCATCGGCGAAAAGATCCTCGGCCCGCTCGACCGTGCGGGAGCGCTCCAGCCATGCGTCCATGCGGGAAAGGTCAGTGCAGGTGGTGATCCGCTCGCGCACCCTGTCCGGCACGGGGATGCCGCGCACCTCCAGCACGAGCAGGATTCCCTTGGCCTCGCCCTTTGCCTCTCCGTCGGCCTTGCCTTCCAGGTAAGCCGTCTCACGGACCGTCCCCCGACCGGGGAAGTAGCTGACGAACGTCGACATGATTGCCTTCCATTTCTTTCCGGCTGGAGTCTTGCCCAGAGTGACTTCGAGGAAGTCGAAGAAGTACTTGGCGGTGGCAGGGTCGGTCTCCAGGAGTTCCTGAAGGGCTGTGCCGATGGCCTCCAGTATGGCGTCGCCTTCGCGCCTGCGGGCGTGTGCCAGGGCGGAGAGCACCGCAAGTGGGAGGTTCTTCGCCACGGTCCTGGCGTCGGTGATCACCGGCAGGTTGTCCGGGCCGGCGACCAGCGGATATGTCCGCAAAGCCGTCCAGCCGCGCGTACCGCAGTCGAAGGGACCGGCCGCCCACTTGGCTGTGGCCCTGTTCTGACAGACGACGAGAAGCAGTACGGGCAGCTCGTACTTCGCCTGGAGGTAGCCGATGTAGTACGCCCAACTCCACTCCTTGCCTTCGACCTTGCCCGACTGCGCCTCGACGGCGAGCAGGAAGTCCTCGCCGTCGGACGGGCCGATGCGCAGCACGGTGTCGATGCGACGTTCCAGCGGCCGCGCCTCCGTCACGTCCGTGGTGACGGCGTCCACGGTCGCCTTCGCGGATAAGGGGACGCCTAGCACCCCGAAGACGGGCGCCAGGATCTCGGGCCGCTCCTGGAAGATGCGGTGCATGCCCTCGTGAGCTGATGTGACCATGTGCGCAACCTTGATGGCGAGAGGACTGAAGATCCGGACGATCGGGATGCGTTCACTCTTTCGAGCGGCGAATAAACGTTCAGCCACCGAGGTCAGCTTCGAAGCACAGCTCAACGCCTTACGAACGCGCTTCCGTAAAGTAGAAGCGCTATCGCTAGACCCCGCGCGGTCGTCCTACTGCGTAGAGGTGGCGAACTCCCCCACCCACCTATCCATCCGCGACTCAAAGGCCCCGACCAGGGCAACCCTCACCTTCCCCCACACCACCTTCACCCCCTTCAGCACCACCCTCAAAACCACACCCCAGGGACCCCACGCCGAATGACCGCCAAGGTAACCGCAGTCAGCAGCAACAGCGAGTACTCCTTCACCAAGCCCAACCGCCCCAGCATCACCCTGCTGGCCGGCCTCGGAGTCGAGGGAGACGTGCACGCCGGCGTCACCGTCAAGCACCGTTCCCGGGTCGCGCAGGACCCCACGCAGCCGAACCTGCGTCAGGTCCACCTCATTCACGAGGAGTTGTTCGCCGAGGTCGACCAGGAAGGCTTCGCCGTCACGCCCGGTGGACTCGGGGAGAACATCACCACCAGCGGCATCGACCTGCTCGCGCTGCCGACCGGGACGCTGCTGCACATCGGCGACGAGGCGGTCGTGGAGGTGACGGGCCTGCGCAACCCCTGCCTGCAGATCGACGCCTTCCAGCAGGGCCTGCTGAAGCAGGTCGTCGGCCGCGACGAGGCGGGGAACATCGTGCGCAAGGCAGGGATCATGAGCGTCGTCCAGGTGGGCGGCGTGGTGCGTCCCGGTGACACGATCACCGTGAAGCTCCCGGACGAACCGCACCGCCCGCTGGAGCGGGTCTGACGCCACCGGCGACGGGCTACTCCACCGTCACCGACTTCGCCAGGTTCCGAGGCTGATCCACCTCGTTCCCCCGGGCGGTGGCCAGCTCGCAGGCGAACACCTGCAACGGCACCGTGGCCACCAACGGCTGAAGAAGCGTCGGCGTGGCCGGAATCCGGATCAGGTGATCGGCGTACGGCACCACCGCCTCGTCCCCCTCCTCCGCGATCACGATGGTCCGAGCCCCCCGCGCCCGGATCTCCTGCATGTTGGACACGATCTTGTCGTGCAGAACCGATCGCCCCCGGGGCGAGGGCACGACCACGACCACCGGAAGATCGTCCTCGATCAGGGCGATCGGCCCGTGCTTCAACTCCCCCGCCGCGAACCCCTCGGCATGCATATAGGCGAGTTCCTTCAGCTTCAGCGCGCCCTCCAGCGCCACCGGATAGCCGACGTGCCGCCCGAGGAAGAGCACCGTGTTCTTGTGGGCAAGGCTCCGCGCCAGCTGCCGCACCGGCTCCATGGTCTCCAGGACCCGCTCGACGTCACCCCCGATGTGCGCCAGGTCCCGGATCACGGCATGGATCTCGTCGCCCCATTTCGTCCCCCGCACCTGCCCCAGGTACAGAGCAACCAGGTAGCAGGCCACCAACTGCGTCAGAAACGCCTTCGTCGAGGCGACCGCGACCTCGGGCCCCGCGTGCGTGTAGAGCACCGCGTCCGACTCCCGCGGAATGGTCGACCCGTTGGTGTTGCAGATCGCCAGCACCCGCGCCCCCTGCTCACGGGCATGCCGTAGCGCCATGAGGGTGTCCATGGTCTCGCCGGACTGGGAGATGGCGATGACGAGGGTCTGCTGATCGAGGATCGGATCCCGGTAGCGGAACTCACTGGCCAGCTCCACCTCGCACGGAATCCGCGTCCAGTGCTCGATGGCGTACTTGGCGATCAACCCGGCGTGAAAGGCCGTACCGCAGGCGACGATGACGACCTTGTCGACCTCCCGCAGCTCGGAGGCGCTGATCCGCACCTCGTCCAGCGTCAGTGAGCCCGCGCCGTCGATACGCCCCAGCAAGGTATCGGCGACAGCCTTGGGCTGCTCGGCGATCTCCTTGAGCATGAAGTAGTCATAGCCCCCCTTTTCCGCCGCGGCGGCATCCCAGTCGACGCGATACGACCGCACCTCCGCCGGCCGCCCGTCGAACCCGGTGACGGTCACCCCGTCCCGCCGCAGCTCGACGACCTGGTCCTGACCCAGCTCGATCGCCGACCGCGTATGGGCGATGAACGCGGCGACGTCCGAGGCGAGAAAGGCCTCACCCTCTCCAACGCCCACCACCAGCGGCGAGTTCCGCCGCGCCCCCACCACCACATCGGGCTCATCGGCGTGCACGGCGACCAGCGTGAAGGCCCCTTCCAGCCGCCGGCACACCAGCCGCATGGCCTCGGCGAGATCGGCGGTCACCGAGAACTCCTCAGCGAGCAGGTGAGCCACCACCTCGGTGTCGGTCTCCGACCCCAGCTCGTGCCCCCGCTCCTCCAACTCGGCCCGCAGCCCGGCGAAGTTCTCGATGATCCCGTTGTGCACGACGGCGACGCGCCCGGCGTTGTCCAGATGCGGATGGGCGTTGGCATCGGTCGGCCCCCCATGAGTGGCCCACCGCGTATGCCCGATCCCGGTGGTCCCCGTCGGCAACGGCCGCTCCGTCAGCTCCTTCTCCAGATTGACGAGCTTGCCCGCCTTCCTCGCGGCCGCCAGCCCCCCGTCCGCCAGAACGGCGACCCCGGCCGAGTCGTATCCCCGGTACTCCAGCCGCTTCAGTCCGGCCGTGACAATCTCCAGCGCCGACTGCGACCCCACGTATCCCACGATTCCGCACATGCGCGGCAGCCTACGACCCGATCGTCACCGAATTCGCCCCCGAACACCGCGCCGCCTGCCCGAATTCGGAAATTCCCACCGGGGTACGCGCCCCCGACCGTCACCCTCCAGCAGCCTGCTGGGCGGAATCTCATGTCTTGGCCCGATAAGCCCGCATAGCCACCGGATAGAACACCACCGCGATCCCAGCGGCCCACACGAGCGACCACAACACCGGCTCCGCCACCGGCCCACCCAGCAGCAGCCCCCGGAACGCGTCCGACAGATGCGTCACCGGATTGACGTCGCTCCACGCCTGAAGCCACCCCGGCATCGTGTCCACCATGACGAAGGCGCTGCTGGTGAAGGTGATCGGGAAGATGATCGTGAAGGCGAAGGCCTGCACCTTCTCCGCGTCCCCCGCGAGCATCCCGATCAGCACGGCGCTCCACGACACCGCCGCGGCGAAGACGACCACCAGCAGCATCCCGAGCACCAGCCCGTTCAGTCCCCCGGTGATCCGGAAGCCGAGCAGCAGGCCGAGGCCGATCATCAGCAGCATCGCCCAGACGTGCTTGGCGAGGTCGGCGGTGATACGGCCGATGAGCGGGGCGGAGCGGGCTATCGGCAGGCTGCGCAAGCGGTCGAAGACGCCCTTGGTGAGGTCGGTGTTCAGAGCCATGGCCGTGTACATCGTCATGAACAGCGTGTTCTGGACGATGATCCCCGGCAGCGCGTACTTCAGGTACGCCTCCGGCGACCCGGCCATCTGCCCGCCCAGCACATACGTGAAGAGGAACACGAACATGATGGGCGTGATGCTGTAGTCGACCAGTTCCAGCGGGTTGTGCTTGACCGCGACGAGGCTGCGCCAGGCCATGGTGAAGGTCTGACGGAGCCCGTCGAGCGGCCGGACGCGGCCCGACTTGGTGACCGGGGCCGTGATCGTCGTGGCGGTGGCGGTCATGGCCGCATCACCGCCTTCCGCAGCTCGGAGTCCCCGCCCACGACGTCGTCCGCACCCCGGTCCGCGTCTCCGTCCCGGACCGCCGCACCACCGTTGCCCTCGGGGTCGCCCGGCTCGGCGCGGTGGCCGGTCAGGGCGAGGAAGACCTCGTCGAGCGAGGAACGGCGCAGCGCGAGCTCGCCCACCGCGATCCCCTCACGGTCGAGAGTGCGTACGACGGCCGGCATCAGCTCGGGGTCCTTCACCGGGGCGGTGATCGTCTCGCCCTCGATCCGGGCCTCCGGCCCGGCGGCCCCGGCCACCAGCACATGCGCCCGCGCGAGGTCCCGTTCCGCGACCGGCCGTAGCTCCAGCACCTGCCCTCCGACCTGCGACTTCAGCTGATCCGGAGTGCCCTCGGCGATCACCCGGCCCTTGTCGATCACCACGATGTCGTCGGCGAGCACATCGGCCTCGTTCAGATACTGCGTGGTCAGCAGCGCCGTCGCCCCGTCGGCGACCAGGCCCCGCAGCAGGTCCCACAGCTCACCGCGGCTGTGCGGGTCGAGGCCGGTGGTCGGCTCGTCGAGGAAGAGGATGCTGGGCCGGCCCACGAGGCTGGCCGCTAGGTCCAGACGCCGGCGCATCCCGCCGGAGAAGGTCTTCACGGCCCGCCCGGCCGCGTCCGTGAGCTGAAAGCGCTCCAGCAGCTCACGCGCCCGCGCCCTGGCGTCCCGCCGGGACAGGCCGAGCAGCCGGCCGATGAGCAGCAGGTTCTCCGTGCCGGTCAGGTTCTCGTCCACCGCCGCGTACTGCCCGGTCAGCCCGACCATGGCGCGGACGACCCCGGCCTCCCCGACCACGTCGTGCCCGGCCACCTGTGCCCTGCCCCCGTCGGGCCGGAGCAGCGTCGCGAAGATCCGCACCGCGGTCGTCTTCCCCGCGCCGTTGGGCCCGAGCAGTCCGAGCACCGTGCCTCTGCGTGCCCCCAGATCGACCCCGGCCAGCGCCTCGGTGTCCTTGAATCGCTTGACCAGGCCTTCCGCCTCGATCGCATACGTCGTCATGGTCACCCCTCGAGGTCGTGGACCCCGGCCCGGGCCCACCTCTCCCACAACTGTGACGCACGGCACTGACATTCCCCGTCTTGTCCAGCTTTCTCCCGGAAATGACCGAGACGAGGACCCGCGTGACGGATCCCACCTCACCGTCCGTTCGTACTCCCGTAACAATGGACTGTGATCTCTCCGGTCTCCTCGATGCCCCGGAGCGCCCACCGGCCCAGGCCGGAGGCGACTCCCTACGTCGACCTCACCCGCGCCGAGTGGAGCGCCCTGCGCGACAAGACCCCCCTCCCCCTCACCGCGGAGGAGGTCGAGAAGCTGCGCGGTCTGGGCGACGTCATCGACCTCGACGAGGTCCGTGACATCTACCTGCCGCTCTCCCGACTCCTCAACCTCTACGTGGGCGCCACCGACGGCCTGCGCGGCGCCCTGAACACCTTCCTCGGCGAACAGGGCTCCCAGTCCGGCACCCCCTTCGTCATAGGAGTCGCCGGCTCGGTCGCCGTAGGAAAGTCCACGGTCGCCCGACTCCTGGCGGCCCTGCTCTCCCGCTGGCCCGAGCACCCGCGCGTCGAGCTGGTCACCACCGACGGCTTCCTGCTCCCCACCAAGGAGCTCCAGGCCCGCGGCCTGATGTCGCGGAAAGGTTTCCCCGAGTCCTACGACCGCCGCGCCCTGACCCGCTTCGTCGCCGACATCAAGGCCGGCAAGGACGAGGTCACGGCCCCCGTCTACTCCCATCTGATCTACGACATCGTCCCGGACCAGAAGCTCACGGTCCGCCGCCCCGACATCCTGATCGTCGAGGGCCTGAACGTCCTCCAGCCCGCCCTGCCCGGCCAGGACGGCCGCACCCGGGTGGGCCTCGCCGACTACTTCGACTTCAGCGTGTACGTCGACGCGCGCACCGAGGACATCGAGCACTGGTACCTCAACCGCTTCAAGCGGCTGCGCGAGACCGCCTTCCAGAACCCCTCCTCGTACTTCCGCAAGTACACCCAGGTGTCCGAGGAGGAGGCCCTCGACTACGCCCGCACGATGTGGCGCACCATCAACAAGCCCAACCTGGTCGAGAACATCGCCCCCACCCGGGGCCGGGCCACCCTGGTCGTCCGCAAGGGCCCGGACCACAAGGTGCAGCGGCTGAGCCTGCGCAAACTGTGACGGCTACGCTGCCCCCATGCTCCACCTCCGCATGATCACGCCGTCCGACAAGACCGACGACGTGGTCCGCCTCATCGAGAAGACGGTGGGGACGGCCCACGTCGCCGTCCTGCCCGGCGCAGCCCGCAACCCCGTCGGCGACCTGGTCCTCTGCGACGTGGCGCGCGAGGCGGGCGACGAACTCCTCTCCAACCTCCAGCAGTTGGGCATCGAGGACTGCGGCTCCATCGCTGTGGAGAACATCGACCTGTCGCTGTCCAAACGGGCCGACAAGGCCGAGGCGGAGGCTCCTGGCGAGGGCGCCGACGCGGTCCTGTGGGAGCACCTGGCCGACGCGACGCACGAGGAGTCGACGCTCTCCGCGACCTACCTCGCCTTCATCACGCTCGCCACGATGATCGCGGCCTGCGGTGTCGTACTCGACAACGCCATCCTGATCGTGGGCGCGATGGCGGTCGGCCCGGAGTTCGGCCCACTGGCCGGGCTCAGCACGGCCCTGGTCCAGCGGGTGCCCCGGCTCGCCCTGCGGTCGCTGATCGCGCTCGTCGTCGGCTTCGCCGTCGCCATGGCGGTGACGGTCGGCTTCAGCTCGTTCATGGACACGCTGGGCCTGTTCTCGGAGGAACAACTGGAGGCCGACCGCCCGAGCACCGCCTTCGTCTACGCCCCCGACGCCTTCTCGTTCATCGTGGCGGTCCTCGCCGGCATCGCCGGCACCCTCTCCCTCACATCCTCCAAGTCCGGCGCCCTGGTCGGCGTGGCCATCTCGGTCACCACGGTCCCGGCAGCGGCCAACGCCGCAGTGGCCCTGAGCTACGGCGACACGAAACAGACCTGGGGCTCCACGGAACAGCTCCTGCTGAACCTACTGGGCATCGTGGTGGCCGGCGCCCTGACTCTGCTGGCCCAGAAATGGCTGTGGGGCAAAAGAGGCCGACGCAAGAGCGCCCCGTAGGGAAGAACGCCCTGTAGGGGAACGCCCTACAGGGGCGCGGGGCTGTATCAATATGCGGCTCCGCCGCGTGGGCGCGACCAGCCACGACGACCCCGCGGCCCGCAACGACCAGCACCCCCCACCCCAACCCGGCACAACCAACTACCCCAGCGCGGACTTCACCGCATCAGCCAACCGCCCCGCCACAGACCGCGCCTGATCAATATCCGCCGCCTCGACCATCACCCGCACCAACGGCTCGGTCCCGGACGGCCGGAGCAACACCCGCCCCGTGGCCCCGAGTTCCCGCTCGGCCTCGGCGACGGCGGCCGCGAGGTCGGCCGAGTCCCCGACCCGGGACCGGTCCACGTCCGGCACATTGATCAGCACCTGCGGCAACCGCTCCATCACACCGGCGAGATCCCGCAGCGTACGCCCGCTCCGCGCGACCCGAGCGGCCAGCAGCAACCCGGTCAGCGTGCCGTCACCCGTCGTCGCGTGATCGAGGATGATCACATGCCCGGACTGCTCACCGCCGAGGGCGTACCCGTGCTGCTTCATCTCCTCCAGCACATAACGGTCACCGACGGCGGTCTGCACCAGCTTCAGCCCCTCGCGCTCCAGCGCCAGCTTGAAGCCGAGGTTGGACATGACGGTCGCCACCACGGTGTCGGCACGCAGCACCGACCGCTCGCGCATGTCCAGCGCGAGTACGGCGAGGATCTGGTCACCGTCCACTTCCTCGCCGGTGTGGTCCACGGCGAGGCAGCGGTCGGCGTCACCGTCGTGCGCGATCCCGAGGGCGGCACCGTGCTCGACGACGGCGGCCTTCAGCTGGTCCAGATGCGTGGATCCGCAGCCGTCGTTGATGTTGAGCCCGTCGGGCTCGGCACCGATCGTCACGACCTCGGCCCCGGCCCGCTCGAACGCCTCGGGTGAGACACCCGCGGCGGCGCCGTGCGCCTCGTCGAGGACGATCTTCAGCCCGTCCAGCCGGTTGGGCAGAACACCGAGGAGATGGGCGACGTACTCGTCGAATCCCTGGTCGTACGACCGCACCCGCCCGACCCCGGAGCCGGTCGGCCGCTCCCACGGCTCACCGTGCCGGTGGGACTCGTACACCGCCTCGATACGGTCCTCCAGCTCGTCGGCGAGCTTGTGGCCGCCGCGGGCGAAGAACTTGATGCCGTTGTCGGGCATGGCGTTGTGGCTGGCGGAGAGCATGACACCGAGGTCGGCGCCGAGCGAGCCGGTCAGGAACGCCACCGCGGGCGTCGGCAGCACGCCGACCCGCAGCACGTCGACGCCCGCGCTCGCCAGGCCGGCCACCACGGCGGCCTCCAGGAACTCCCCGGACGCACGCGGATCCCGTCCGACCACCGCTTTCGGCCGGTGGCCCTCGAAGGTGCCCGCCTCGGCCAGTACGTGCGCGGCCGCCACGGACAGACCGAGCGCCATCTCGGCCGTCAGATCCGCGTTGGCGACGCCTCGCACGCCGTCCGTGCCGAAGAGTCGTCCCACTTGTCCTCCTGAGGAAACATCAGATCCGGAAGCGGATCCGGCCCGCGGTCTGCGGCCGGCGGCTCCCGCTTCCCGGCATTCCATGCCCGGGGCATCGGATCACACAAGCCTTTGAACGTCTTGTGCCGTTATACGCCCGAGCCCGTGGATAAGACGAACGCCCCGGCGGCACAGTGGCGTGCCGCCGGGGCGTTCGGAGTACTCGGGAGTACCGGAGTACGAGCAGAGGCAGCCGGCGCTTAGCGCTTGCTGTACTGCGGGGCCTTGCGGGCCTTCTTCAGACCGGCCTTCTTGCGCTCGACCGCACGGTCGTCGCGCTTGAGGAAGCCGGCCTTCTTCAGCGGGCCGCGGTTGTTGTCGACGTCGGCCTCGTTCAGCGCACGGGCGACACCGAGACGCAGCGCACCGGCCTGGCCGGAGACACCGCCACCGGCGATGCGGGCGACGACGTCGTAGCGACCCTCGAGCTCAAGAACCTTGAACGGCTCGTTGACCTCCTGCTGGTGCACCTTGTTCGGGAAGTAGTCCTCGAGCGTCCGCCCGTTGATCTTCCACTTGCCGGAACCCGGCACGATGCGAACGCGCGCGATGGCGTTCTTACGACGACCCAGGCCGGCGGCGGGCTGGGGCTCACCGAAGCGGGAGGCGAGGGACTCGGAGGTGTACTCACCCTCCACCGGAACCTCGGACTCGGTGGTGTAGCTGTCGATGTCAAGCTCTTCGAGCGGCTGCTCGGCAGTGGTCTCGGCCACGATTCTCCTCAGATTCTCTTCAGGCTTAGGGGGTGGCCGGACTTACTGCGCGACCTGGGTGATCTCGTACGGCTGCGGCTGCTGCGCGCCGTGCGGGTGCTGGTCACCCTTGTAGACCTTCAGCTTCGAGAGCATCTGACGGCCCAGCGTGTTCTTGGGGAGCATGCCCTTGACGGCCTTCTCGATGGCCTTCTCGGGGTTCTTGTCGAGGAGCTCGTCGTAACGGACGGAGCGCAGACCACCCGGGTAGCCGGAGTGGCGGTACGCCATCTTCTGGGTCCGCTTGTTGCCGGAGAGGTGCACCTTGTCGGCGTTGATGATGATGACGAAGTCACCGGTGTCGACGTGGGGCGCGTAGATCGGCTTGTGCTTGCCCCGCAGGATGGAGGCGGCGGTGCTGGCGAGACGACCCAGGACGACGTCCTGAGCGTCAATGACGTGCCACTGGCGCGTCACATCGCCGGGCTTGGGGCTGTACGTACGCACGGTTCGTAGCCTTCGCTTCGAGTGAATGGTCCTGAACAGGTCACCGAAACGATCACGACAGCCTGGACCGCACTGCGGCGACGCATACCGCGTACGTGGGGTCGCTGGTCATCGGCCCGGTGGACCGGTGTAAGGGCCCGTCCCGTGAGAATGAGCAAGCCAATACACAACGAACATGCAGGATACCTGCGCCGCCACGGCCGGGTCAAAATGACCGCGCACGCCCACCCCTGCTGTCCACCCACCAGGATAAACGCCCCGACCGACGGCAGGAACGCGAAGACGACCACCGCACCCTCAACCACCCCCAGAAACCACCCCTCGACCACTCCGAGTGACACTCGCCACCCTTGAACCTCCACCACCGGAGCCCCCCGAGCCGACCGACGAGCGGACAAGCCCGGTTCCTCGGGCGGCCCCTCAGCGGGATCCGGGGGCCACGCCCCGTGCGAACGAAGAGGCGGGCCCCGTGACCGAGCCACACAGCGAGGCCTAGGGGCGGAGCCCCCGGCCGGGGGTGAAGGGGGGAGCCCCGACCGGGGAGGCGAACGGGGAGCCCCGGGCCAGCCCTCAGCACGGCCGGCCTACGGGCGGAGCCGCCAGTGGAGCCCAAGGCCGGAGTCCTCCACGAGCCAGCCGGAGCCCCCGCGGGGTCCGCGGGCGGAGCCCCTGGCGGAGTCGGAGCCGCCCCGCAGGCGGAGCCCTCACCGGAAGCTCAGGGCCGGAGTCCTCAACGGACCCCCGACCGGAACCCCCGGCAGGGTCCAGAGCCGGAACCCCCGGCGGATCGGAGCGCCCCACGGGCCGAGCCCTCACCGGAGCCCCGGGCCCGAGTCCTCAACGAACCCCCGACCGGAACCCCCGGCAGGGTCCAGAGCCGGAACCCCTGGCGGGTCGGAACGGCCCACGGGCCGAGCCCTCACCGGAGCCCCGGGCCCGAGTCCTCAACGAACCCCCGACCGGAACCCCCGGCAGGGTCC
>NZ_JAKEIP010000229.1 GCF_021474425.1 Streptomyces muensis
CGCCACTCACCCCGGCACCTCGCACTTCCGCTCGGCGGAGCCGCCTGCGGCCCGCTGGCCGACTGCCGCGCGCCGTTGGCCGCCCGCCGTCGGCTGCTCGTCATCAGCTGGCTGCGGGCCGTTCGCCGCTGGCTGCTCGCCACTCACCCCGGCACCTCGCACTTCCGCTCGGCGGAGCCGCCTGCTGGCCGCTGGCCGACTGCCGCGCGCCGTTTGCCGCCCGCCGTCGGCTGCTCGTCATCAGCTGGCTGCGGGCCGTTCGCCGCTGGCTGCTCGCCACTCCCCGGCACCTCGCACTTCCGCTCGGCGGAGCCGCCTGCTGGCCGCTGGCCGCCCGCCGCGCGCCATCAGCTGCCCGCGGCGGCCGACCATCGATGGCCGTCCGCCGTCTGCTGCCTGCCTTCGGCCGCTGCCCGCCCCTCGCTGGTCCACCGCCGCCTGCGGTCGGCTGCTCGCCACCCGGGCCGCCGCCCCGCCGGGCCGGCCGCTGGCCGTGCGCCGCCGGCAACCCATGGACCCGCCCGCGCGCCCGAAGCGGATCGGGGCCGACTCTCCCCTACCCGGCCTTGACCACCGCCCGTCCGGACTCCTCCTCGGCAGCAGTCCTGTGGGTGATCGAGGGCCGCTGCTTCGGGATGAGCGTGGCGAGTGCGAAGGCCAGTAGGGCCGCTCCGGCGCCGATGGCCATGACGATCTTGAAGCCGTTCTCCGAGGGAAGGGCGTAGCCGCCGAAGTCGGTGGTCATCTGGGCCAGGATGACGCCCGCGATGGCGCTGGCGAAGGACGTGCCGAGGGAGCGCATCAGGGTGTTGAGGCTGTTGGCGGCGCCCGTCTGGGACGGGTCGACGGCGCCCATGATCAGCGCGGGCAGCGCGCCGTAGGTGAAGCCGACGCCGGCGCCGATGACGCAGGACACCAGGATCAGATGCCAGACCTCGCTCATCAGCACGATGTTCAGCGCGTACCCGGCGGCCACGATCACCGCGCCGATCATCAGGGTGACCTTGGGGCCCCTGGCCCTGGTGACGGCCGCGGACACGGCGGACATGGCCATCATCACCAGCCCCTGCGGGGCCAGCACCAGACCGACGGTGAGCATCGACCGGCCGAGACCGTAGCCGGTCTGCTCGGGGAGCTGGAGCAGCTGCGGCAGCACGAGCGACATCGCGAACATCGAGAAGCCGAGCGCGACCGAGGCCAGGTTGGTGAACAGCACCTGCGGCCGGGCGGTCGTACGCAGATCGACCAGCGGCTGCCTCGCCGTCAGCTCCCACCAGCCCCAGGCCGGCAGGATCAGGACAGCGGCCGCGCCCAGGCCGAGGGTCGTACCGCTGGTCCAACCCCAGTCGGCGCCCTTCGAGACGGCCAGCAGCAGCGAGACCAGCCCGGCCGACAGACCGACGGAGCCGAGCACGTCGAACCGGCCGCCGCTCCGCGCCTTCGACACCGGTACGACGACCAGGACCAGCAGGAAGGAGAGCACACCGAGGACGGCGGAGGTCCAGAACAGGATGTGCCAGTCCCAGTTGTCCGCGATGAACGCGGCCGCGGGCAGCCCGAGCGCGCCGCCGACGCCGAGCGAGGCACTCATCAGGGCGGTGGAGCCGGCGAGACGGTCGGCGGGCAGTTCGTCCCGCAGGATGCTGATCCCGAGCGGTACGACCGCGGCCGCCAGGCCCTGAAGGGTCCGTCCGACGATCATCGGCACCAGCGAGTCGGCCAGCGCACACACCACCGACCCCGCCACCAGCAGCGCGATGCTCGTCAACAGCATCCGTCGCTTGCCGACCATGTCCCCGAGCCGCCCGACCACCGGCGTGGCCACGGCGGCGGCGAGCAGCGTCGCCGTCACCGCCCAGGCGGTGTCGGACGCCGACGCGTCGAGGAGTCTCGGCAGCTCCGGGACGATCGGGATGACCAACGTCTGCATCAGCGACACGACGATCCCCGCGAGGGCCAGCACCGCGACGATCGCGTTCGACGCGGCCGGCCTCCTCCCGGAGTCGGTGGGGCGGGCAAGTGCGTGGGACATGGGGGCCTCCGTAAAGGAACTTCATTACTTGACTTAGGCAAGCACAATCGGATTACTTAAGTCAAGCAAGCATTTGCGGTACGGTGGAGCCATGCCCCCACAGTCATCCGCAGCACCAGCTACAGCTCCGGCATCCACGGCATCCATGACCCCCGCGACGGAGTCCCCCGTCCCACCGGACATCGCGGAGATCGAGAAGTGCCTGACCCGCGTCAGCTACCTGGCGGGCCGGTCGAGACAGCACGAGTCCCTGATGGCCATGGCCGGTCTGACCCTCGACCGGGCCGCCGTGGCGATCCTGCGCCGCCTCGCCGAGTCCGAACCGATGCGGCCCGGTGTGCTGGCGGGGCTGCTCGCGGTGGAGGCGTCCCATGTCACGCGCCAGGTCCAGCAGTTGGAGCGGGCCGGTTATGTGGTCCGGGCCGCCGACCCGCACGACCGGCGGGCCCGGCGCATCGAACTCACCGACGCCGGCCGGGCGGCCGTGGACCGCTTCCGTGCGGCGAGCCGCGTCGGCATGCGCATGGCCCTGGCCGACTGGTCGGACGACGACCTCCGACGGCTGGCCGAGCTCTTCCACCGCCTGGTCGACGACTTCGTCACCCACGCCGAGGCGCCGGTCGACTCCCGCCCCACCGCCTGACGCCCAACCTCACTGACGCCCTGTCTCCGTATCCGTCAGCAGCGCATCGCCCACGGCCCCGCACACGACTCCCGCGGCCCCCTACGACCTCACAGCTCCGTACGACCCCGACCCCACAGCCCACACGGCCCCACACGAAGGGCGTCGCCATGAACGCGAACCTCTCGAACCCCCTGGAGAAACCCGAACCGCCACGCGGCGACGGACAGCGGGTCCTGGTCGTCGCCGACGATCCGGGGGACAGCGAACTGCTCAGCACCACCCTGGAGTTGGCCGGCTACCGGATCAGCCTCAGCGGCACCGGCGTCGAGGCCCTGACACGGCTCGGGCGGCGGCGCTTCGACCTGGTCGTCTTCGACACCGACGTCCCGGACGGGGCGCACTTCAGCAGGGAGCGCAGGTCCACCCTCCCGTACCGCCCACCCGTCCTGCTCCTCAGCGGATGCGACTCGCTGCACCGACTCGGGTCCGACCTCGGCCCGGGGGAGCGGGACTACGTCACCAAGCCGTTCCGGGTGGCCGAGGTCCTCGCCAGGATCCAGGTGCTGCTGCGCGGCACCCGCACAGGCCCGCCCCGAGGAAATCCCCTGCACTACGGCGATCTCGTGCTGGACGACACGGTGTGCCGGGCGCGACGCGGGACCCGGCCGCTCGACCTCACGCCCGCGGAGTACCGGCTGCTGCGCCACCTCCTGGTCAACGCGCACCGAGTGCTGTCCAAGGAGCAGATCGGCCGCGACGTCTGGGGCGACCACCGCGGTGACAACGCGATCGAGCAACTCGTGTCCCGGCTGCGCCGCAAGGTGGACCGTGAGGAAGGGGGCGCCCCGGCACTGATCCACACCCGCCGGGGCTTCGGCTACTGGCTGGGTCGGCCCGACATCGGTTCCTGACATCGACGGCGTGGCCGAAGCGCCGATGCCCAAGGTGCCAATTAGTTGAGTTACGCAATGAGATGGTAAAGTCGCCCCCATGTCCACACCTCCGCTCCCCGAACTCCCCGGCACTCCCGCGTCCCCGGAAGTGATCGAGATCGAGCGCGCGCTCACCCGGATCACCTACCTGAGCACCCGCGCCCGCCAGCACGAGCGGCTCATGGCCCTGGCCGGGGTCCCGCTGGACCGGGCCGCCGTGGCACTGCTGCGGCAGGTCGCCGACTCGGAGTCGCTGCGCCCCGGGGAGCTCGCGGGCCGGCTCGGTGTGGAGGCCTCGCACGTCACGCGCACGGTGCAGCAGCTCCAGAAGTCCGGCTACGTCACCCGCGTCCCCGACCCGAAGGACCGCCGCGCCCAGCGCATCGAGCTCACCGAAGCCGGCCGCGAGGCCATCGCCCGGGTCCGCGACGCCGGGGCACGCGGCATGCAGCTCGCCCTGGCCGACTGGACCCCCGAGGAGCTGCGGCAGCTGGCCACCCTGTTCCACCGCATGGTCGACGACTTCCTCGCCCACGCCGTCGACGAGGAGCCCGAACCGCAGACGACCGCACCGGCCGCGACCGCCTGACCGGAGCGGGAGCGATCACGCCGACGCCGCGCGAGGACGCCGGCCGGACGCGCCGGCCGCCGCGGAACCCCGCCCGGGCGGCGCCGGCTCCCGCAGCCCGCACAGCAGCAGCCGCCCCAGCACGGGCAGGGCGATCAGCGGGACCAGCGCTGTTCGCAGCGAGGTGGCGTCGGCCAGCGCCCCGACGACCGGGGTGGCGAGACCGCCCACACTCACGGTCAGCCCCAGCGTCACCCCGCTCGCCGTGCCCACCCGCCGGGGCAGATAGTCCTGGCCGAGGGTGATGTGCAGCGAGAACGGCACATACAGGCCGGCCGATGTCAGGGCGACGAACAGATACACCGACGGCCCCGGAACGAGCACCACTCCGGCCACCGCGAGCCCCGTCAGCACATAGGCGTGGCGTACGACCGTGAGCCGCCCGTACCGGTCGGCCAGCCGGCCCCCGGCCGCCGTGCCCACCGCGCCGCCGACGTAGAGCACACACAGCGCGGCCGTACCGGACACGTTCCCGCCCCCGGTGCGCTCACGGACGTACAGCGAGACGAAGGCGCTCAGGCCGACGAACACGATCGACCGGCACACGACGGCCCCCGACAGCCGCAGGAACGACCCCCAGTCGTCGGAGCCATCACCTTCGCCCTGACCGACGGGCGCGCCGCCGCCGGCAGCCGAACGGACCGCCGCGGCGCACAGGGCCGCCCCCACGACCGCGGGCACCATCAGCAAGGGAGAGGCCCCTAGGCCACCGGTGGCGACCACCGCCGTCACCAGCAGTGGGGCCAGCGCGAAACCGACGTTGCCGCCGAGGGAGAACCAGCCCATCGCCGTATGACTGCCGTGTGCGGCGGCGCGGGCCGCGCGCGCGGCCTCCGGGTGGTAGGCGGCGACCCCGATCCCCGAGACGGCGACCACCGTCAGCGTGAGCGCGTAGGAATCCACGACCCCGCTCGCCGCGACCCCCGCACCGCCCGTCAGCGCGCTCAACGGCAGCAGCCAGGGCATCGCCCACCGGTCGGTCAGCGCGCCGAACAGCGGCTGCACCACCGACGACAGCAAGGACGCGGCGAGGACGACACCTGATGCGGCGGCGTGGCTGTACGCGCGCTCGGCGACGAAGAAGGGGACGAGGGCCGCGACCGCGCCCTGGTACACGTCGACACAGGCGTGCCCCAGGGACAGCAGGGTGATGGACCGGTCGGGTCTGCGTTTGATGGACACCCTGCGATCGTCGCGGCGCCCGCACCTGGCCCGCTTTCGATAATCTGCCTTGTTGTGTCGAACATCCGCCACGACCCGACCGCGCCGACCCGCGCCCAGGTGCTGGCCGCCGGTGAACGCATCGACGCGCACCGGCACGACGACCACCAGATCGTCTACGCCGGCTCCGGAGTCCTCGCCGTCACCACCGACGCCGGAACCTGGTTCGCCCCCGGCAACCGCGCCATCTGGGTCCCCGCCGGCACCGTGCACGCGCATCGCGCCCACGGCCACCTCGACCTGCACCTGGTCGGCCTGCCCGCCGACGACAACCCGCCCGGTCTGCACGCCCCCACGGTCCTCGCCGTCAGCCCGCTCCTGCGCGAGCTGATCCTCGCCTACACCCGCGACCCGGCCGACGACAGCCCCGAACGCCGCCGACTGCTCGCCGTGCTCCGCGACCAGCTGCGCGCATCGCCCCAGCAGCCGCTGCGCCTGCCCACCCCGAAGGATCCCCGGCTGGCCGAGGTCTGCGCGCTCGTCCACGCCGACCCCGCCGACACGCGCACCCTCGCCGCGCTCGGCGCCGCGACCGGCGCCGGCGAGCGCACCCTCAGCAGGCTCTTCCGCCGCGAGTTCGGCATGACCTTCCCGCAGTGGCGCACCCAGTCACGCCTCTACCACGCCCTGCGGCTGCTCGCCGAGGACACACCCGTCACCACCGTCGCCCACCGCTGCGGCTGGTCCTCCGCCAGCGCCTTCATCGACGTCTTCCGCCGCTCCTTCGGGTACACGCCGGGAACCCACAACCACCGCTCGTCGCACGGCCGATGAACAGATCAGGGGCGGGTGGCAGGCCCTCGCCTACCCTCCGGTAGCATCCGGCGCCAGGCCATCCAAGGAGGATCCGTGCCCCGGTCCCAACGCTCACCCCTACTGCTCGCCGGCCTGCTGGCCACCGCGGGCGCAGCGCACTTCGCCGTCCCCCGCCAGTTCGACGCGACCGTGCCGCGCTCCCTGCCCGGAACGCCCCGGACCTGGACGTACGCCAGTGGCGTCGCCGAACTCGCGCTGGCGGCGGGACTGGCGGCACCGCGCACCCGCAAGGCCGCCGCGCTGGCCACCGCGGCCTTCTTCGTCGGTGTGTTCCCCGCCAACGTGAAGATGGCCGTCGACTGGCGGCACCGCCCGACCCCGCAGAAGGCCGCCGCGTTCGGCCGGCTGCCGCTCCAGATCCCCCTGGTGCTGTGGGCCCGGGGCGTCGCGAAGAACGCGGAGGGCCGGGCATGAGCGCACAGCTGAAGACCGGCGACAAGGTCGAGGACTTCGCCCTGCCGGACGAGACCGGCACCACCCGCAGCCTCACCGAGCTGCTTGCCGAGGGGCCGGTGGTCCTTTTCTTCTACCCCGCCGCCCTCACCCCCGGCTGCACCGCCGAGGCCTGCCACTTCAGGGATCTCGCCGCCGAGTTCGCCGCCGTCGGGGCACGGCCCGTCGGCATCAGCGCGGACACGGTCGAACGCCAGCAGGAGTTCGCCGACCGCCACACGCTGGGCATGACCCTGCTCTCCGACACCGACGGCACGGTCCGGGAGCAGTTCGGCGTGGCACGCGGCTTCTCGCTGGCCCCCACCAAACGGGTCACCTTCGTCATAGGGCAGGACCGCACGGTCCTGGAGGTCGTCCGCAGCGAACTGCGGATGAACACCCACGCCGACCGGGCCTTGGCCGCACTGCGCAAGTGAGCGCCCCGGCCCCGGCCGCCCGAGCGGTAGGGGTCCGGCAGGTGTAACCGTCGTGCCGTCGCGGTTGATGCGGTGCGGCGGAGGATCCATGCTGGACGACATGGAGCGCGTCTCCGCCGTGGCGATCCTCGACGCCCAGGGAGTGGTCAAGGGGTGGAGCGAGGGTGCCCGGCGGGTGACCGGCCGCACGGCCGAGGAGGTCGTGGGACGGCCCGCGCGGGACCTGCTCGCCGCGGAACCCTCACCCGCCGACCTCACCACGCTGACCGGCACCGTCACCCTGCGCCACCGCGACGGCTCGCCTGTGCTCCTGGTCGTGCGGGCGCACCTCGTGCTGGCCGCGGACGGCGAACCCGACGGCTATCTGCTCACCGGCGAACCAGCCGGAGACCAGGAACCCGACCTGGGCGAGCAGGCCTTCCAGCAGGCCTCCATGTCGATGTCCGTCTTCGACACCGACCAGCGCTACCTGCGGCTCAACGACGCCGCCTGCCAGGTGATGGGCGTGCCCGAGGACGTCCTGATCGGCCGGCACTTCCCGGAGACCGTGGAGGACGCCGAGCACAGCCGCGGCTTCCACTGGCATCTGCGCCACGTCGCCGAGACGGGCCGACCGAGCCGCTACGAGAGCTTCACCGGAGCCCCCGCCCTCAACCGGGAGCACGCCTGGAGCATCGAGATGTGGCCGGTCCGGGGCGCCTCCGGCGAGGTCCTCGGCACCGCCCTCGCGGCGTTCGACAGCTCCGACCAGTACTGGGCACGGCAGCGGCTGGCCCTGCTGAACGAGGCGGCCGCCGCCATCGGCACCACCCTGGACGTGGTGCGCACCGCCGAGGAACTCATCGGCATCGTCGTGCCCCGGTTCGCCGACTTCGCCAGCGTCGACCTGTTCGACTGGGTCCTCGGCGCGGACGAGCCGCCGGCCCTGGCCGGCACCGACATCGCCCTGCGCCGCGTCGCCCACGGATCCGGCACCGAAGGCACCCCGGAAGCCGCCGTACACCTGGGCGAGGTGGACTACTACCCGCCGTTCTCACCGCCGGCGCGGGCGATCATGGAAGGCCGGGTGATGCAGAGCCAGGCGGGCGAACCGGCTTTCATGCGATGGGTCGCCGAACGCAACGCCCGCGCCCCGGAGGGCCGACCGCACCGCGTGGGCGCCCACTCGATGATGGCGGTGCCGCTGCGCGCCCGGGGCACCACGCTCGGGGTCGCCGTGGCCGTGCGCATCAGACAGTCGGACGACTACGGCGAGGACGACGCCGTCTTCGCCGAGGAACTCGCCAGCCGGGCCGCCGTCTGCATCGACAACGCCCGCCGCTTCGCCCGCGAGCGCACCACCGCTCTCGCCCTCCAGCACAACCTGCTGCCCCGGGGCCTGTCCGGTCAGGCGGCCGTCGAGGTGGCCCACCGCTATCGGCCGTCCGGATCGCAGGCCGGCATCGGCGGCGACTGGTTCGACGTGATACCGCTCTCCGGCGGCCGGGTCGCCCTCGTCGTCGGTGACGTCGTCGGACACGGCATCCCGTCGTCGGCCACCATGGGCCGCCTGTGCACGGCCGTACGCACCCTCGCCGACGTGGACCTGCCGCCCGACGAACTCCTCACCCACCTCGACGACCTGGTCACCCACCTCGCGGGCGACGACACCGACGAGGTCGCCGAACTCGGCGCCACCTGCCTCTACTCCGTCTACGACCCCGTCACCCGCCGCCTCGGCCTCGCCGCCGCCGGCCATCCACCACCGGCCCTGGTCCTGCCCGACGGCACCACACAGGTCATCGAGATGAACGCGGGACCACCGCTCGGCGTCGGCGGGCTGCCGTTCGAGGCGATGGAGGTGGAACTGCCCGAGGGTTCGCTGGTCGCCCTGTACACCGACGGTCTCATCGAGGACCGCGACCGCGACATCGACCACGCCACCGCCGAACTGTGCCGCGCGCTGACCGCGCCCGCCGAGTCCCTCGACGCCCTCTGCGACACCGTGCTCAAGGCCGTGCTGCCGGAGGACCCCAGCGACGACGTGGCCCTGCTGCTGGCCCGCACCCGGGCCCTGGGCGCGGACCGCATCGCCACCTGGGACGTCCTGCCGGACCCCGAGCACGTGGCGGCCACCCGGCAGGCCGCCACCGACCAACTGACCGCATGGGGGCTGGACGAGGCGTCCTTCGTCACCGAACTCGTCGTCAGCGAACTCGTCACCAACGCCATCCGCTACGGCGCCCCGCCCATCCAGCTCCGCCTGATCCGCGACCGCACCCTCATCTGCGAGGTCTCCGACGGCAGTTCCACCTCGCCGCATCTGCGCCGGGCCCACGCCTACGACGAGGGCGGCCGCGGACTGCTGCTCGTCGCCCAGCTCACCCAGCGCTGGGGCAGCCGGCAGACCGGCAGCGGCAAGACGATCTGGGCGGAACAGTCGCTGCCACCGGTGTGATCACTCGAAGGCGCAGCCCGGGTTGGGCACGTCCTCGGAGAACGGCGCGCCGTGCGGGAGTATGTAGAGCACCTCCAGGACCAGCGTGGTGTCGCCCAGGTTCCGGCCCAGGTGGACATCGCTCGGCCCGCCCGGCTCGCGCACCACGGTGCCCCGCGGATAGACCCCGTCGAGGGCGCAGTCGGAGTGGTAGTGGCTGAGCGTGCCCTCCTTGACGTATCCGTACACGGGACCGTCGTGGTAGTGCCAGCCGGTGGCCTGACCGGGCGGCACCGTCACCTCGCGCAGAACGTAGTCGGTGTCGCCGACGGTGGTCAGGCTGATGGTCCGGCCGGTGACACCCGGACCGGGCGGCGTCGCCTGGGCGGGACCGCCGACGAGGACGGTGGCGGTGGCGACGGCGCCGGTGAGGACGGCACGGAGTGCGGTGCGCATACGGGGAGCCTCCTGGGGGACATGGGTTCCGCCGCGAACATAGAGGCAGACAAGCCCAGTTGGGGGCGGAACCCGAAGATCCGCAAGACGCTCAGGCAACCTCACCTTTCGTCGCCGTCCGCCGCGACCTGGGCCAGCGTGCGACCGGACCGTACCGACCGCGCCCGGTGCGGATCGGGTGTGCCGTGGCCGCGGGCCCGGCCCTCGCGGGACTTCACCAGCAGCCACGCCTCCCGGTCGCCGTCCTGCCCGCCGCGGATGCGGGTGAGGGCGTACTCGCCGTGCAGCTTCGACCCGCTCAGCCGGAACGTGGCATGACCGCGCTCGATCGACTCCCCGAAGTCGACGGGCCGCCCCTTGCGGTCGTGACTGAGCGGCTCGTACGTCCCGTTGTCCCAGACGATCACCGTGCCGCCGCCGTACTCGCCCTTCGGGATCACACCCTCGAACTCCTCGTACTCCAGAGGATGATCCTCGGTGGGCATGGCCAGCCGCTTGTCCTGCGGGTCGTCGGAGGGGCCCTTCGGCACCGACCAGGACTTCAGCACGTCGTCCACCTGGAGCCGGAAGTCGAAGTGCAGCGTGCTGGCGTCATGGATCTGCACCACGAACCGCGGCCGGTCGCCCGAGGCGGACCCACGGCCCTCCGGCTCCCGGGTCCGCCCGAAGTCACGCTTTCCCCGGTAGTCCCGCAACCGGTCCTTCTCACCCACGAGCGTCTCCTTCCCGAGCGCCCCGAGTACCCGGCGGCGGCGCCCGCGACGCACGGATCAGAACTCCTCGTGCACCTCGGGGTCGCCGCCGACGCGCCGGTGGGCGCGGTCCGCGACGGCCGTCATCTGGGCGGCGGTCAGTTCGAAACCGAAGACGTCGAGGTTGGCGCGCTGCCGACCCGGATCGCTCGACTTCGGGATCGGGACGGCGCCCAGCTGGACGTGCCAGCGCAGCACGACCTGCCCCGGCGTCACCCCGTGCGCCTCGGCGACCGAGCCGACCACCGGGTCGTCCAGCAGGTCCGTGCCCCGGCCCAGCGGGCTCCAGCTCTCGGTGAGGATGCCCGTGTCGGCGTGGAAGGCGCGCAGCTGAGCCTGAGGGAAGTAGGGGTGCAGCTCGATCTGGTTGACGGACGGCAGGACCCCGGTCTCCTTGCCCAGCCGCTCGATGTGCTCGGCCGTGAAGTTGGAGACGCCGACCGAGCGGACGAGACCGTCCTCACGCAGCTTGACCATGGCCTTCCAGGAGTCCACGTACTTGTCGACGCGGGGGAGCGGCCAGTGGATGAGGTACAGGTCCACATGGTCCAGGCCGAGCCGGGCGCGGGACTCCTCGAAGGAGGCGAGGGTCTCTTCGTAGCCGTGGTGCCGGCCGGGGAGCTTGGTCGTCACGACCACCTCCTCGCGCGGCACGCCACTGCGGGCGATGCCGCGGCCGACGCCGGTCTCGTTGCGGTAGTTCGTCGCCGTGTCGACGAGCCGGTAGCCCAGCTCCAGGGCGTCGACGACCGCCTGCTCGGCCTGCGTGTCGTCCATCGGCCAGGTGCCCAGGCCGATCGCGGGGATCGTCGTACCGTCGTTGAGCGTGTGCAGCGGGATGCTGATCACTGTCGGACCTTCCCTCGACTGTGCCGTACACCCAGCGTCACGGATAGGGTGAGGATCGATCAACCGGACGGGTGGGGATGAGGGCAGCGGACGGCATGGGCGGCACCGACGAGAAGCAGCCGACGGGAACGGGACGGCCCACGTCACGCGACGTCGCCCGGCTCGCCGGGGTGTCCCACACCGCGGTCTCCTTCGTCTTCAACGGCCGCGCCGAGGGCAACCTCTCACCCGCCACCCAGGAACGCATCCGCCAGGCCGCCGCCCAGCTCGGCTACCGGCCCGACCCCGTCGCCCGCGGCCTGCGCCGCCGCCGTACGGCCGTGATCGGCCTGGTCACCGACGAGATCGCCTCCTCGCCGTTCGCCGGCCGGCTGCTGCGCGGTGCCATGGAGACCGCCTGGGGCAGCGACCACCTCGTCCTGACCATCGACTCCGGCGGCGACCCGGCCAAGGAGGACGCCGCCGTCGCCGAACTCCTCGACCGACGCGTCGACGGCATCATCTACGCCGCCATGTCCCTGCGCCGCGTCCGCGTCCCCGAGGGCCTGCACCGCACCCACTCCGTCCTCGCCAACTGCCTGCCCGAGGACGACTCCCTGCCCGCCGTCATCCCCGCCGAACGCGCGGGCGGCCGTACGGCGGCCCGGCTGCTGCTGGACAAGGGGCACCACAGGGTCGCCATGGTGGGCGGCCAGGACGACCTCGCCTCCGTCGACCGCCTGCGCGGCTTCCGGGACGCGCTGCGCGCCGAGGGCATCACCGTCCCCAAGGAGTGGGTGGTCCGCACCGGCGGCGAGATCGCCGGCGGCTACGAGGGCGCCATGCGCGTCCTCGACGGCACCCCCGCCGACCGGCGCCCCACCGGCCTCTTCTGCTACAACGACCGCGTCGCGGCCGGCGTCCTGCACGCCGCTACCCGGCTCGGCATCACCGTCCCCGACGACCTCTCGGTGGTCGGCTACGACGATCAGGAACACATGGCCGAGTTCCTCACCCCACCCCTCACCAGCGTCGCCCTGCCCCACCGCGCCATGGGCGAAGCAGCCGCGAGGCTCCTCCTGGACGCCATCGACACGGGCCGCACACCACCGGCCACGGTCCGGCGCCTGGCCTGCCCGGTGATCACCCGCGCTTCGGTGGGACCGGCTCCGGGACCGTGAGGGTGCCGGGGTGGCGACTTTCGCGCCACGTGCACGTGTGCCCGGTGGTCAGCCGTCTGTGGGCGCGACCACCTCCCAGCCGGTGACCGTGATCTCGGAGCCGCCGGAGACGGCGAGTTCGGCCGTGTCGTCCGGGCGTCGGTAGATCCGCTCGGTGATCGTGGCCCGGTCGCCGATGAACAGTTCGAGGAGCGAGCCGTCGACGAGGATGCGTACCTTGTCGGCCGGTGCGCGCACCACGATCGGTGCCGAACCTTCGGGGCCGGTGCGGGGCCAGTCGGCGCGGTCGAGCGTGACCGTGCCCTCGTCCGGGTCCAGTACGACCGTCAGCCGCGCGCCCGAGGCCGACCGCAGGAGGCTCACGGTGGTGCGGTCGGACGCGGTGACGGTCAGGTCGTAGGACGGCGGGAGCGGGGTGCGTCGACCCGGTGCGGTGACGAACGGGGCGGCCGCGCGCAGCAGTTCGAGCTCCGGCGCCGGTACGACCCTCAGGGAGCCGTCCGGGTGTACGTCCACCTCCCTCGGCGCGGTCAGGACTCCCGCCC
>NZ_JAKEIP010000230.1 GCF_021474425.1 Streptomyces muensis
GCCCGAGCGGGTCCGGGAGGGTTCGGGAGGGGCTGGTACGGAGCACCTCGGAAACTGTGTAGACTTACCGACGTTGCTGATCGCACCATAGTGCGGACGGCGCGCCGCCTTAGCTCAGATGGCCAGAGCAACGCACTCGTAATGCGTAGGTCTCGGGTTCGAATCCCGAAGGCGGCTCCACTCGAACCCCAGGCCGGATTAGCTCCGACCTGGGGTTTTGTCGTTCAGCGGACGCGGCGACGACGCCGGGCGCGCGCCGCACGGGTATCGGCGGTCTCAGTTCTGGTCTCAGTGGGGCCCGGAGTCGGCGCTGAGGGCGCGGGTACGAAGAACTCGCCCATGCGCCGCATGGCGTCCTTCGACAGGTGAGATCGGCCCTTCACGTACCTACGGGTCTGGCTGATCTGGGTGTGCCGCAGGATCTCCATGATCGTGGGCATGTCGACGCCGAGCTCATTCAGGATCGTGCCGGCGGTGTGGCGGCTCCCGTCGTACAGGCGGCGGTCATCGATCCCGGCCTCCTTGAGCAGCTCCTTGAACTCCTCGTAGTCGGCGCGCGGGTCGAGCGGGCGCCCATCCGGCCGTGAGAACACGACGTCGTGCTCTTGCCACAGTTCCCCGGCGGCGGCCCGCATCTCCTCCTGCTGGGCCCTGTGGTCGTGCAGGAAGGGGATGAAGACGGGTGGGATCGGGACGGCGTTCCGGCTCTTCTTGGTCTTGGGGCGGGTGAAGACGAGTCCGCCCTCCTTGCGTTCCGGGCAGGCGCTCGCGTGCCTCGTGCAGGTCTTGGCGCACGGCTTTGGGCAGCCGCGCTTGTAGCCCTTGTGAGTGGTGCAGTCCGGCGGGCACGGCTCGAAGCGGTGCAGGCGGGCCCCGCAGGCGTGCGGGTCGTCGCATCCGTGTCGCCAGGTGAGGCGCTGTAGCTGCCACTCCGGGCGGAACAGCTCCGCTTCCAGGTCGACGTACGACCACCGCAGGCCGAGCGTCTCGCCCTGCCGGAACCCCATGCCGACACCGACGATCCATCGCATGAAGGTAGGTCGCTTCGAGGCGGCTTCAAGGAACGCCTTGGCCTCCGCCTTGGTGAAGGGGTTGGCCTCGGTCTCGTCGATACTCGGTGGGTCCACGAGCGTGGCGACGTTCTCACCGACGATGCGGCGGCGGTGGGCAATCTTCAGGGCGCGGGACAGGATGCGGTGCACCTTCACGACGTGCGAGGGGGCGTGACCGGCGTCGAGCATGGCCCGGTACATCCGCTCCAGGTGCTCAGGCTGCAACTTGTCGATGCGGTGCTTGCCGACGCCGGGGATGATGTCGTTGCGGGTCTTTGACCAGTAGTCGTCGAGCGAGCGCGGCTTGAGCTTCAAGCTTGCGATGTCGGTGAGGTAGGTCTCCATCCAGGCGGCGACGGTCGGCTTACGGCCTGCGGCGGGCGCGCGCCCCTGGTCGCGCAGGCGCTCCAACTCCTTGACCTTGCGCTTGATTTCGGGCTCGGTCTTGGCCCGGCGGTGGCGTCGGTCAGGGCTGCCGTCGCTCTTCACGCCCATGGTGACGCGACCGTGCCACCAACCGTCGGCGCCGAAGTAGATGGATGACTCCATGTTGGGCTTGCGGGGGCTCATGTGCTCCTCCATGCGGGAGGCGCCCCGAGCGGGATGCTCGGGGCGCCTCGTGGTGTGCTCGGGTCAGTTGGGCAGCGGGGAGAGATTCGCGACGTACGCTTCGAGGTCGGCACGCCGAATCCGGCGCGTACGGCCCAACTTGATGTACTTCAGGGCGCCTTCGGCCATCAGCTCGTAGACGGTGGAGCGGCCGATGGCGAGCGCCTCGGCAGCCTCCTCGGGCTTGTACAGGAGTCGGTCGACGGGGGCGGCAATCGCGGTGCTCATCCGGGTGCCTCCTCGGCAGGCGTCTCGGGGCCCTTCTGGGAAGTCCGCTACATCCGCTACGCCGCTACATCGCAGGTCAGCGGGGGTGCTTTTGTAGCGGAGGGGTGGCGTGTAGCGGCTACGCGTGCGCTACGGGGTAGCGGGCGTAGCCGCTACATGCTTCGGTGCCGCTACAGATTCAGGGGCTCTGAGCTGGGCTGTAGCGGTGTAGCGGCTGTAGCGGAGTCCTGGGGAGGGGGCGGGCAGTAGCGCGCCCACGCGTCCGCCAAGTCCTCCGCGTGGAAGCCCTTGAGGACTCCCCCAGCGGTGCGGATGTTGCGGGATCGGATGGGGGCGTTGTCAGCGGTCATGTACTCGCCGAGCATCCGGGCCAGGCGCCGGTTGTCGAGCGGCTTGCCGTCGAGGTCGGCCCATGGCGCGTCGTCGAGGGCGTTGAGCCGGTCGAGGATGGCGATGGTGGGCAGCTTGTCCACGCCGATCAGGACGTGGTCGCGCAGGTCGGTCAACAGCCGGATACCGAGGCTGTGTTTGTCGGTGGTCTGCGCGGCTTTGACGAGCGTCACGCACGCTCGGCGGGCTCGCTCGGGCCACTGGCCGCCGACGGCGTCCGCGATGGCCAGTAGCGGCTCCCACACGTCGGCGGGCCGGTCGGTGACTCCGTCGGGCATCTCCGGCCAGGCCCCGAGCACGAACCCTCGGGCTTGTTCCGCCCACGCGGCGAGCCGGTCACGGAGCTTGTGGCCCTCGGCTTCGTGGATGCGGGCGCGGAACGGTTCCACGCGCTCGTTGCGGGCCCGCCGGCGCATGCGGATGACGACGGAGCGGGTCAGGATCGTGTCCGGCAGGGAGCCGAGACCGGCGACTGCGACCGCGCAGTACGAGGGGAAGGCTTGGACGGTCTGGTTGCCGCCGTCTCCGATGCACCGGTAGGTGACGCCGGTACGGCGGTGTCCGGCGTTCAGGAAGCCGCGTAGATCCTCGTTGTCCCCTGCTTTGGGGCCGAAGATGGTGTCGATCTCGTCGAACAGGATCGTGGGCCGCCCGTCGGCTCCGGACACCGCGCGGAAGAGCGCGGCGGCGGACGCGTTCACGGCCACCATCGGGTGCGGCACGAGGGTTTCCACGATCTCCAATGCCCGCGACTTGCCCGATCCGGGCTCGGGGGACAGGAACGCCAGACGCGGGGTTGAGTCGAAGCAGTCGAGCAGGTGGGCGTGTGCGTCCCACAGGGCGACCGCGACGTAGGCCGCGTCGGTGGGGAAGACGTTGAAGCGACGGTGGAAGGCTTCCACCTCGTCGAGCAGCGCGGCGCCGTCGATGGGGTTGGTCATGCGGCGGCCCTTCCTTCCTGGGGGTTGCGCAGGGGGCGCACGGCGCGGCGGCCGTCGGCGCCGTGCGGGTCAGAGCAAAGAGCAGTTCGGACGCCCTGACGGGCGGCGCCTTTCGGCTCGCCCACGGCTGTCAGCGGCGCGCCCAGTACGGCGGCACCTGGGCCGGTGGGGGGTGTGGCTTGGCCTTCCAAGGGGGACCGGGGCCGGTTGTTCATGCCGCCTCCCTCGGTCGCGCTTTGCGGATGGAGCTGTCCAGAGCGCTGCGGATCGTGGCGCGGCACTCCGTCACGGTGAGTCCGCGCGCCTCTCCCGCCGCTTGGAAGGCCTCCTCTGCCACGTGCCGGGGGAGGTCGCCCCATGCGACGAATCGCCCCACCTTGAAGGCGCAGCGGTTCAGGGTGTTGTTGCGCTGCTGGGCCGGTGCGGATGCGACCACCGCGCACTCTGCTTCGAGTGCGGCCAGAGCCGCGCGGCTTCCGTCGACCGCAGGCAGGCGGAGGGGTGCTGCGGGGAGGGTGGGGGCCGGTCGCAGCAGTCGCAGCAGCCATCGGGGCAGCGGAGCAGCGGCGCGACCGTCCACGGCCTCGTAGCAGCCTGCGGGGGTGATGCTGCCTGCGGCGACCACGTATCCGCCCCATGCCCGGGTGTCGACCAGCGGCGCCACGGTGCCCGCTGTGTTGCCGAGTTGGACAACGGTTGGCGCGGTGAAGGACAGGTGTGTCCCGCCGCTCGCGGTCCGGGTGCGGTAGGTGGCCGGGATGGCGTGTCCGGCGCGCTCGCAGAGCGTCTTAAAGGTCGCCGCGCCGCTAGGCGCGTCCGAAGTGCCTTTGTCTTTGGGCATGTCGAGGTCGACGACGACCAGCCCGGACGGGCCGGTGGCGATGCCCACGTTGTACGGGGCGCGTGACCAGGTGGCCCGGATGCGGTCCGGGTCGGTGGTGGCCCGCTGCTCCCACTTGCGGTGTCCGCTCGCGCACGGCCCGGTGCGCGGGCAGGTGGCTTCCCCGTGCAGCGCCGGGCGCTTGGTGCCGGGGCGCAGGGGGAAGACGTGCCAGCCGCGTTCGGCCGCGTCCAGGGCCGCACGCATCAGGGCCTCGCTCTCGCGCCTCATGCCGCCACCTCCAGGACGGGAGTGAGCGTGGCGAGGTAGGCGCGGCCGATCCACTCGGTGTAGGCGGGCGGCAGTGCCTCACGCAGTCGAAGGTGGTCGGTGGACCAGTCGATTCGCTTGGCCCACTGGATCTCTTCGACGGTGGCCTTGCCGCCGCCCTTGCCGTATGCGGCCACGTACGGGCCGTGGTGGTACTCGCCGTGGCGGTAGCCACGCACGCGGCCTCGGTGCCTGGGGTGGGCGGGCTGTGCGGTGGTCCAGCCTCCGAGTTCGAAGTAGCGGTGCATGAGCACCCCGAGGCCGAACTGTTCCCCGCACAGCCGGATGTCCTTGCGGACCTCGGAGCCGGCCACGTTCTCGATCACGTACGGCTGGCCCGTCGCCTCCAGCGCTGCACGGGTCGGCGCGATGAGCCGGGGGTAGGTCCGGCCGATGGCCGCGTTGCGCGCCTTGTTGGTGCCCTTGGTCGGGGCGCCCTCGCCCTGGCAGGGCGGGGAGGCGTGGATGAAGTCGAATTCGTGGCCATGGGCGCGGATGTACTCGATCGCGTCGCCCTGGTGGAAGACGTGACCGCAGTAGTCCGGCTGTGCCTGATTGTCCACACCGGTGACGTGCCAGCCGAGTCGCCGGTAGCCGAAGGTGGCGCCGCCGATGCAGCAGTAGGCGTCCAGGACACGGACGGGCCGGAGGGAGGCCGGCACTCGCCGGATGTCGGTGGGTTGAGTCATGCTGGGAGATCTCCAGTTCCTTGATGGGTGACTGGCTGGGCAAGGGCGGCCCCAGGTCTTTGGCGAGATGCGGGGGCCGCCCTTGGCGTAGCTAGTCGTGTGTGCTGCGTCGCCAGGTCTGGCGGTACGGGGAGTGGCGCACCAGCCCGGCCGCGAGCAGGTCTTCGTAGTCCATGCCGGTGCAGGGGCGGCGCTGCTCGCTGCCGTTTGGCAGCGCCCACAGGACCATGCCGTCGTCGTCGCAGACGGTGCAGTCGGCGTGGTTGCTGCGGTGGTCGGCGTTGATGTACAGGCGCGTGCGGGTGCCGTCGCTGGTGGGCATGCGGCGTACGGAGGTTGCGTCGACGCTGGCGAGGACGGTTTGGGCGATGCGGGGCACGTCGGGGTGCTCGCACAGGATGCGGATCTCGAAGGACACAGGGGCTCCTGTCAGCCGTAGAAGTGAGTTCGGGCGCAGCGTGGTTCAGGCGGCGGCGGTGTCGTTGCCGCGTGCGGTGGTGAGTCGGCCGTCGGGGGTGCGGGCGACCATGCCGCCGGTGGTGAGGGTCTTGATGGCCTTGGACACGGAGCCCTTGGACAGGCCAGTGATCGTGGCCAAGTCCTTCTGGCGGACCGGGTCGTCGGCGGTCTCGATGGCCTTCAGGACGCGGGCGACGGCGCTGTCCGTGGCCGGTGCCGCGTCGGTCGCGGTGTCCTTGACGAGGGTGAGCGTCGGGGCGCCCGCGGCTTCCACCGTGGGAGCCGCTGTGCGGGACCACGGGGTGCGGTCGGGCAGGGCGATGACGACCGTCTTGTCCATGTAGCGGACCTTGACCGGGTCGGGCTTGCGCTTGCCGTCACGGACCAACGCCACGCCGGGAACCGGGAGTTCGTCGGCGTTCCAGCCCTTGGCCTGTGCGTCCTCCCCGAGCACCACGCGGGCTTCGGCCGGCGTGCGTACCGCGAGGCAGATGGAGACGCCGATCTGTGGGGCGATCTGCTTGGGGATGCCGTCGCCGATGGTGGGCTTCTGGGTCATCCACCACAGGTCGATGCAGGCCGCGCGGCCCATGCGGGCGATGGACTCCAGAGCGGGCAGCGCGGAGCGGTTGACGGTGCGGGTCTTGCCGTCGGGGGTCTCGATCTCGTAGGGGACCTTGTCGGCGGCGGTCATGACCTCGGCGCCCTCGTCGACGACGACCGTGATGCGCGGCCGGTCGGGGGTGGGGGTCCAGGTGTCCTGGCCCTTGGGCAGGATGGCCAGCCGCTCCAGCATCTCCGTCTCCAGCTCAGCGGCCACGTCGACGACCTCGTGCGGGGTGGAGGCGACGCGGGCCCGGTGGTCCCACAGGCGGCCTTCCACGCGCTTGAGGTCGATGATGACCAGCGCGTTCGACTCACCCTCGGAGGCGTCGTACAGCAGCGGCCTGGACGCCACCGACTTGCCCGCGCCGGAGCGTCCGGCGATCAGCAGCCGTTCCCCGAGCGGCACGGTGACCTGTTCGCCGGTGACGGTGTCGACGCCGAGGGAGCGCCGCTCGGGCGTCCACGTGAGGTCGTCGCCGTCGGCCGCGCTGCGGGTGCGCAGGATGAGTTCGGCCCAGCCGCCCTGCTTACCCGCCTTGATCTGCATGCGCAGGCTGGTGCGGGCGCCGAGCAGGGCGCGGATGTGGTCCTCGGCGGCGCGCAGCTTGGCCGGTGTCCATGTGCCGTCGAGGCGGACGGCGCACACGATCCCGGCTTCGGTCAGCTTCGGCCGGCCGGTCAACGTGCCCGCGAGGCCGCGCTGTTCGGCGTGCTCCTTCCAGTGCTGCGGCGTGAGCCGCTTCAGCAACGCACGCTCTTCAGCGGTGGGCTTCAGGCCGGTGGTGTCGCGCTCGCGCACCGCGATCCACACCGACAGGCCGGTGACGGCGGCGACCACGGCGATGGCCGACCACACCCATGCGCGGGTGGAGACCTGCGGCAGCCACACGTACCCGGCGATACCGAGCGCGGCGGCGGTCTTGGTGGCGAACAGCCACATCGGATCGGGCACGCGCCGCTTGGCGGTGCGCAGTTCGCGCTCTGCGCGGTGGCGCAGGGAGGTGACGCCCTCGGGGTCGATGGCGCGGGCCGTGGCGAGCGCGCGGCGAGCGTCGCGCACGAGCGGCTTGCGTTCCGCGCGCAGGGCGCGGCGGCGGTCGGCTTCCTTGCGCCACACGTCGGCGGTCCAGCGTGCGGCAGTGGCGGCGTACTGGCGGTGGGCACGCCAGACTTGACCGTGACTCACGAGTGTCCTCATTTCCGGGATCGGTGGGTTGGTGGTGACGGGCCTGCGACGGCCCGTCACCACGCGCGTGTGTTACGCGGAGTGAGCATGTTTCCGGTTTCCTGGTTTCCGAGGCGGCCCCTACGCGTGCGCGCGCGAGGACGGAAACTTCCGTCACGGAGCGTCGCGGTGGGGTCTGTGGCGGCCGAACAGGCTTCCGGGGGTCAAACCCCACCCGGAAGGGGGCTCAGGCGCTCTCAGGGACGCCTACGGCCCTGGGGTGCTCAACGGCCCTTCCGGCCGGTCCTCTTGCCGCCCTCGGAGACGGCGCGGACGACCGTGACGACGGCCCAGCCGAGCACGAGCGCGATGAACGCGAGCATCGCAAGGTTCGCGGCGATGGCGGTCAGCACGCCGACGAGTAGCGGGCCGAAGTAGACCCCGGCGGCCACCGCTCCGGCACCGACGCCGGAGCCGAGCGCGACGCGCTGCACCGTGCGGTCCGGCGGCGCCTGGTGGATGTGCACCACCTGCGGCCCGGCGGGCTGCTGAGCGGGCAGGGACGCGGGGTCGGCGTAGACGTGGCTGCCGTCCGGGAGCTGAACCACCGTCAGCGGACGGTGTGCGGGGAGCTGTTCCATGACGCACCCTCCGGGGCGTTGTCGGGAAAAGCGCAGGCAGAGCACATGCCGAGCGAGGG
This sequence comes from Streptomyces muensis, assembly GCF_021474425.1. Lineage (GTDB taxonomy): Bacteria > Actinomycetota > Actinomycetes > Streptomycetales > Streptomycetaceae > Streptomyces > Streptomyces muensis. The sequence continues at coordinate 7,990 of NZ_JAKEIP010000230.1, forward strand.
CGGGATGACGTATCCCGCATCCCGGCGGCACTCGGGGCAGGTGCGGCGGGCAGCGTTGGCCTTGGCCAGAGCCGCCCACCGGGCCGGGGTCATCGGACGCACCGGCTTCGCTTGGTCGATGCGGTAGAGATAGGCGACCAGCGGGCCCCGCCGTCGGCGGGGCCGTTCCAGTTGAGCGGCCACACCCTGACCACCGGGCCGTAGGCCCCGTGCGCGGAGTTGGCGGCGGGTGGCGTAGCCGTCCGGGGCAAGCCGCCACCGGTAGACGGGCAGCGCAGCCATCAGACGACCTGCAGGCCGCGTTCGGCGCGCAGGGTGTCGCGCAGGGTGCGGGCGTTTGCCGGGGAGGTGCGGACCTCACGGCGGATGCCCTCGGCGGTCAGCCTGGTGTCCGGCCAATCGGCCGTGGCCTTCCGAGCCTCATCGAGCAACTCATCCGGGGTCCGCTTCGGGCGAGGAGTGCGGGCGACCTCGGGCACACGGCCCGTGGCCCGGCGCGGACGACTCGACTCGGTAGCCACCGCACGCCTCTCGATCGGCACGGCCGGGGTCGGCTCGATCGAGGGGAGCGGCTTGGCCGGGATGGTCGACTTGATGAAGCCGACGGCCACCGGTCGGGGCAGTGCCGTGACGTTCGGGGTGATCGGTTCCGGGGCCGATACTGCGAGGTCAGACCTAGACCGATTCATCTCGGTATTGGTCGATTCCTCCGCATTCGCGTTCGGCGCTGCGATCGGGGTGGGCCGGTGGTGCAGCACCTTCGCCACGAGGTCGGAGCCGAAGTAGATCGATCCGACCGGAAGCGAGGTGGCGAGCAGCACCAGGGCCCAGTTCGCCGGGTCCCAGTCGGCCAGTCGACCCCAGTCGACCGATCGGCCGTGCAGTTCCGGGACCAGGCCGTGCACGTAGTTCAGCACGAGCGAGGCGATCGTGTAGGCGGCCAGCACTCGCAGCGCGAACGTGCGGTCCCGCCCGGCGAGCACGAGCGTCGCGATCAGGGCCAGCGCCATGAGGCCGTCGACTACGAAGGGGTAGAGCGTCGCGGCGGTGTCGTCGGCGCCGATGGCGCCCGCGATGTCCCGCAGAGCGTTCCAGGACACCCGGAAGGCCATGCCGACCACGGCGACCAGTGCGAGCACCAGGGCGGTGCGGCCCTTGCGGTGCAGGTTCATGCGGCACCGCCCGTCTGACCGGACCGGCCGTTGACCTGGTCGCGGTGCGCGGCGAGCACGCGCCGGCGGGCCCTGCGGATGCGCCGCTCGTCCAGCTCGCACGGCGTACGGTCGATGACGACGATCTGCGCGTCCAGCAACTCCATCTCCGCACGGATGACGGGCATCTCCGCCTCGATGGCGTCCAGCTCCGCATCCGTGGGCTCCATCCACGGCTCGAACGCGGTAACAGCGTCCTGAACAGTGACGATGTGGTCCATGGGTCGTGTTCTCCCTCGCAGGTGGCAACGGCCCGAACAGAGCCCCCGGTGTTCCAGCACCGGGGGCTCACGCCGTTGAAGTCGGAATCTCCGGCTCCCCTCAGCGCTGCTCGTACGAGACGAGCAGCGGAGGCAACCGGCGCGGCAAGGGCCGCGAAGGTCGATGCGCGATCCAGGCGCGCGGTCCGCCTTTTCGACTCGGGGAGGCGGGGCCCACCTATGCAGTTCTCAAGCAACGACCGGCGCGGGGCCCCTCGTAGTGGCGAGCCATCCCGGACCGAGGTGGCGCTGCATACAACAGCACCTGCACTCTTGCACTCATGTGCATGAGTGACATGTAAGAGAGTGCCTAACTCATGTACATGAGTCAACCCGCCGCGCGAAATTGCTGCGGCGGGCCGGGGTACAGGAGGAGGGCTCTTCAGTCGTCCGCAGGGATGCGGTACTCCAAAACGAACTGGTCAGCGGCCATGAACGTGTCGCAGACCTCGATGACCCGACCCGCCTCAGATTCTGCGTTGCGGGTCAGATGGATGATCGGTGAGCCGGGGCTCAGGCTCAGCGCGGCAATCTCCTGCTTGGTGGCGAGCCGTACGCGTACGGTCTCCGACAGCTCCTTGAGGACGTGCCCGTGCTCTTCCAGCCGGGCGTAGATGCCACCGCCACCAGGGTTCTCCTCGAACAGTTCTGGGATGTCCTTGGCGATGTCCCACGGAAGGTAGGAGGTGGCTTCTTCGGTGGGGATGCCATCGCTGAAGTAGAGGCGGCGCCGCGCCAGAACCTTCGCGCCGGCCGGAACCGACAGTCGCTCTGCGATCTCCTCGGGCGCGTCGATCGGTCCGACGTACAGGACGCTCACGCTAGGCGTACTACCCGCTTGCTCTGCCTCCGCGAGGTACGCGGCCTTGCCCGCCGTGCGATGCGACCGACGGAACCTGTCAGAGGATTTCCGGCGCACCGGAGGGCGCCGCTTCACATAGGAGCCCTTGCCGTGACGGGTCTCGATGAGCCCTGTGGCGCGCAGCTCAGCGAACGCCTTGCGAACCGTTCCTTGGGAGGCGGCGTACTTCTCCATAAGGTCGGATTCGCTGGGTAGCTGCTCTCCTGGGGGGAGGTCCTTCCCCTTGATCTGCTGAACAAGATCGTCAGCGATCTGGAGATACTTCGGCTTTCCCGAGTCTCTGGTGGACGTGGCCATGTCCTACTGTTCCTCCTAGGGTCCTGTACATAAGCAACGCTACTCGGAGGCGTACCAATGCCGCTTCACTCGGTCTCGGTCGCTGGCGTTGTCGTGCGCGACGACGGTCGTGTCCTCGCGATCCGCCGTGCCGACAACGGCACGTGGGAGCCTCCGGGGGGAGTTCTTGAACTAGACGAACGGCCTGAGGACGGAGCTGTGCGGGAGGTGCTCGAAGAGACAGGCATCCGCGTCTCCATTGAGCGGCTGACGGGCGTCTACAAGAACATGAGCCGGGGGGTCGTGGCCCTGGTCTTCCGGTGCCGACAGATCGGCGGAGTGGAGCGCACGTCCAGCGAGTCGACTGCTGTTGGATGGCTGACTCCTGAAGAGGTGGAGAAGAGGATGAGCGAGGTCTACGCGGTGCGTGTGCTCGACGCCTTGGAGCCGGCCGGTGCTCCCCACATCCGTGCGCACGACGGGCGTCATCTGCTCGAATCGGCATAGCGGAGCGTTCCAGCCATTCCATTTGGTGTGCGCTTGACCGGCGAGCAGTAGAGGTAGCTACCCGGGGTCATGACGGCATCGATCAAGGGGTGGCTATGCCTGGTGTGAACGAGAACATGGCCGATAGCCGGTCGGCGAAGGCGACCGACTACGACCAAGAGAACGCAGTCGGGTGGGGCCTGGCGGCGGTTTCGAGTGCGCTCCTGGAGGTTGCGGCTGCCATCCGTGAGGCTGGCAGCGATGTCGCCAGCGCGCTACGGGAGCGTTGAGGAGCTTGACTTGGCTGGTGCGGATTCCGTATCGGACAGTGGACTACACCTTGTGAGTGACCGCACCTGCGTACGGGTTTCCTCATGATGAGCCCTGCCGTACGGTGGACGTAAGGGCTGACCCGGAGCTCATGCTCCGGCTAGGCACTTTCCGCCCCCCAGGATTCCTGGGGGGCCTTAACGTTTGCGGACGACGACGCCGGGCGCAGGGCCGCCAGCCACACCGTTGGTCTCCCGGCGCATGGCATCCCCCAACTCAAGCCACATCTCCTTTGGGCATACGCGTGCCACCCCCGCGCTCGGGGGGATGAAGGATCGGAATCCTGCGTATGCCACGAGGTCAGCGAACTGAATGAGATACGAGTGGTCAGAGCGTCTGGGAACCGGATCGTCGACCAACATCCGCGCAGGGACTTTGAGTGATCCTGTGCCGTAGAAGCTCCCCGCGGTCATGTACCGCCGGGCTCGCCGGACCAGACGCCGCACGTGATCGTTTTCTCCCTCGTCATGGAAGATCATCACTGGTTCCCCGGTAGCGGAGCTGGCGCGCTCAAGCCGTTGGAGGAGTGTGATCCAGGCGAGTTCGAAGCAGTTGGAGTCGCGGAGATCGTTCTCTCGTTTGTCGATCACAATGGCGAACGCCTTGGCCCGCATCTCGCTGAGTACGCGCATGTGGGCTCGATAGATGACATAGCGGGCGCTAGGCGCGAGGCCAAGATCGCGGATTGAACCGCTGTTACGGAGAAGGAAGTTGGCCTTCAGTTCGGAGCGCATGAGGATGCCGAAGCGGTCTCTGATGCGACGGCGAAACGCTACAGCCTCATCGAACGATGCAGCCCAGTCCTGCGAGTTGAGCAGCACACAGCCGAGTGTGTAGGTCACGGTGCCGCCCTTAGCGACCGCGCCAGTGTTGCCCGACTCGTCAATGTAGGCCAATAGCACATCAACATCATGCAGCAGCACTACGTGGCTGCTCTACGGGTTTCGCGCGGTTGATCCTCTTCGGGTAACAGTGCGGTCCTTTGGTGTCATGTAGGCCTCGGAACCAGGGTTGCGGCGAGTTGCTGGGCGGTCTCAGTCCTGGTCTCGATCGTCCAAAGATCCACCGGAGTCCACGCTCTTCCGCAGGTGTCCAGCATCAGGTGTGACCTGCCATTTCGGCTTCTCAGCGGATGGTTGCGGACGCCAGCGGACCACAGTCGGACAACTCGTAATGCGTAGGTCTCGGGTTCGAATCCCGAAGGCGGCTCCAAGGTGAACCGCAGGTCAGACCTCTGACCTGCGGTTTCTTCTTTTTCTTGACCTTGGAATGTGTCTGCCGAGGGTCTTTCGAGGCTGCGCATGGAATGCGTAGGTCAGAGGGAGGACTCCCGGACGCCCTGAGCGGCGTCTGAGGTGAGGTCTGCTTTGTGGCCAGGCCACAATGCGGGAGGCTGGGCACATTGGTTTGCACAGCGGGACCCGATCGGGCCTGCGGATGCAGTAGGCCTTCAATCGCACTGGCTAAGAACGCGCCCGAGTCATGGAGTGCGACGGTCTGTGGGGGGCGCTTCTGGAGGTCCCCGAACTGCCCCCGGCACCAGCAGTCGGCGGTGGCGTTCGGTCAGCGTGCTGTTCCGTCAGAGCGGTGGAGACGTGCCCCGTCGGCCCTTCCACTTCTGTTCGGGTGGCGATTGTCCTGGATGACGGAGCTAGGGGAAACCTTTTTCGAGGAATATTTCCTTCAAATTCCTTCCTTTAAGGGGTGGTTGGGGCAGATGAGATCTTGATGAGCACTGCGAGCGGCCTTAGGTTCCTCCCCTGCTGAGCTGTGCCAGAGTTCGGGGGGGGCGGGGTTTGTGATCCGGCGTGGGG
>NZ_JAKEIP010000231.1 GCF_021474425.1 Streptomyces muensis
CACCGGGACCGCGGCGCCGAGGGCGGCGGTGGCCCCCAGCGCCGCGGTCCCGGTGAGCCCGAACCGCAGGAGTGCGCGGCGGGCGGGCGAGGGAAGGGCGGACCGCTTGTGGGCGGACGCGGTCGGCTGGACGCCAACGGCTCTTTCAGAATTCACGGGGTGGAACGTACGCCCGAAATTCGAACCGGAATTTCACCTTGCGGAATCATGGACGAGCGCGGGAGATCAATGAGCGATCGATTGACTTCTCTTGACGATCCCCCGCGTCCGTCTTGACGTTGAACGGGCGAGCGGCGGCCCGGCAGGGCCCGGGAAGGGGCTCAGGAAGCCGTCGGCGTCCAGTCGCCCAGCCAGTCCGCGACCTCCTGCCCGGCGGCCTGCGCGTCGGTCAGATGCGGGCGGTCACCGCTCGCGCCGCCGGCCCCCGCGCCCGTGTTCTTGTACTCGGCGAACCGGTCGTCCTTCCAGGAGAAGCCGCTCATGTCGGTCCAGGGCGTGGACTTGACCGCCGCGCTGAGGGTCGTGTTGCGGACCGTCGTCTGGGGGTCGAGGCTCGCGTCGCCGCCCGCGTGCCAGGGGCGGCCCAGATAGAAGCTGGACGCGGAGACGTCTCCGTTCACGGCCGAGTTGGCGATCAGGATGCCCTTGCGGTTCGCGGCCGTGCTGGGGGCGGTGACATAGCCGGCCGAGGTGCCGTCCCAGCGCTTCTTCAGCGTGATGACGGACCGGTCGATCACGGCCGAGGCCCGGCCGAAGATGAAGTCGACGTTGCCTGTGACGTAGGAGTTCTTGACGTAGACCCGGCCGAGCCTGTCCTTCGCGGCCGTGTCCAGCAGCAGGGTGTCCTGGTCGCCCTCGGTGATGATCCCGTCCAGGAACACCTTGTCGGCGGCGGTACGCAGGGCCACCGCCTGATGCCCGTTCAGGTTCTGGTTCGCCCTCTCGTCGAAGTCGTTGGAGATCGTCAGGTTGCGGGCCTGGAAGTCGTCGGCCTCGACGGCGACGGTGGCGCTGCCCCCGGTGCCGTAGGTGCCGCCGCCCGGCTTCGGTGTACCGGACGCGTTGTTGTAGACGATGACGGTGTCCTTACGGCTGCCGCCGGTGCCCTGGATGGTGACGTGCGGCTTGTTGGACGGGACCTTCACGGTCTCCCGGTACGTCCCGGGCTTGACGGCGATCACGACCCGCGAGGCGTTGTTCGCCGGTACGGCGTTCACGGCCGCCTGCACGGTCGAGTACTGCCCGCTGCCGTCCTTGGCGACGGTGAGGGTGGTGGCGGCCGCGGCCTTGGCCGTGGCGGTGGTGCCGATGGAACCGCGCGGCCCCGCACCCGACTTGAGCAGCGCGGGCACGTCGGCAGTCCTGTCGAGCGTGTAGCCGTAGAAGCTCTTCGGGTCGAAGGCCGTACCACCGCTCTCGTTGCGCCCGCTGGTGCCGACGAACGTGTTGCCCTTCTGCACCAGGGTGGCCGTGCTGTCCTTGGTGACGGGGTTGTTCATGCCCTGGAAGTAGGAGTTCTCCAGGACCATCTTGGTCTTGCCGCGCGAGTAGTTGCCGTACGAGGACTTGATGTCCGTGCCGGCCACGTCCTCCAGGAAGTTGTTGTAGAGGTGGGCGTGGGCGGCGTTGTCGGTGGACGGGTTGCGCTGCTCGGTCTCGCGGATCCAGTTGTGGTGGATCGTGATGTCCGTCTTGACGTGCTCGGTCCAGCCGATGCCGAAGGTCTTGTTGTTCTGGCTCAGCTTGTTCCAGGACACGGTGACGTTCGTGGTGTCCTTGCGGACGTCGATCAGGCCGTCGGCCATGTGCCGCAGGTCGTTGTGGTCGATCCACACATGGTGGGCGCCGTCCATCTGGATCGCGTCGAAGTCATGATCCTTGTCGTTCCAGATGCCCTGGTACGCGTCCCGGATGGTCAGGTTCCGGATGATGACGTTGTGGACCCCTTGGCCGAGGAAGAAGCCGCCGCCGACGATGTGCCCGGCCGTCCCGGCCCCGACGATGGTCTTGTCCGACTGGACCTTGATCTCCTTGCCGACCGGGTTCATGGTGATGGTCCCGGCGACGACGATGACGTACGGCTCGGCGGCGGTGGCGTACTTCTCCAGGTCGGCCTGCGTCCTGACGGTGACGATCTGCCCGTCGCGACCCCCGTAAGTGCCGTTCTGCCCGAGGGAGTTGACCGAGGCGAACCCGTCGGCCGTGGCCGTGGCCCAGGCTGGGGCGGCGGCGGTCGCCGCGACCGCCCGCTGCTGGGCGTCGGAGCCGAGGAGGCCGAGGTCGGTACCGTAGGCGAGGGTGCCGGCGGCGGTCAGGGCGAGGGGGACCCCGACCGCGAGGGCCTTGCGGCTTCTGCGGTGCCGGGGCCGGTCCTTGCTGTGCTGCTCACTCATGCGGCGATCCGTTCCGTGCGGGGGGATGATCCGGGGACCAGTCGCCGCCCCGCACGGAAAGGTTGCCGCCTTCGAGCGCCCTGCGCGCCTACTCGCCTACTTGGTGCAGGAGTTGGGGTCCAGCTTCTCCTCGATCTTGTCCTCGCGGCCGTCGGGCTGGCCGTTGGGCAGGAGCTTGTCGGAGACGCCGTCGATGTAGTAGCCGTACGAGTAGATCGTCTTCCAGCTCGCGTCCCGGCCGCGCCAGGTGTGGGTCGTGACGTCGCCGTCGCCCTTGTTCCACTCGTAGTCCTCGACGTAGAAGACCGGGTTCACGCGGACCACGCGCTGATACGGCGTCCAGGTCACGGCGACCTGACGGCACGGCGGGATGGTCTTCTCGCTGCGGGTCTCGAACTTGGACTCCTTCTCCCAGCCCCACTCGTACCCGGCGCTGCCGCCGACGCTGCCCGAGAAGATGCTCTTGGCGAGGGAGAGGCTGATGGTGCCGCCGACGCTCTTCTTCGCGAACGTCTTCGTGCTGTAGCTGCTGACGAACGTCTCCTTGTCGTCCGCCGAGCCCCGGTTGCCGATCCACCGGGACGTGCGGACGGGCTCGCCCTTGAAGGACCAGGTCGAGGCCTCGGCGTACCCGCACCAGCCGCGGAACAGCTCCCACGGCCCGGCGGGCTTCCACAGCCCGAACACGTCCCGCAGATACTCGTCCCGTGTCTTGAACTCGCCGGTGTCGACGTTGAGGGCGCCGTAGACGCCGGTCAGGCTGCTCTCCTGGTTGCAGAGCCGCTCGATCATCAGGTCGGTGTCACCGGGGTCGACGCCCCGGACGTTCTGCGCCCCGCCGGGGCCGGCCGCCTGCGCGGAACCGGCGCCCGCCAGCACGCCGGATATGGCGAGGGCTGCGGAGGCGATGCTCAGGGCGCTCTTCTTGAGCGTCGATTTGCGAATGAGTCGCATGGGGGTTGGCTCACTCCTGTGGTGTCTGCGCGGATGCGAGGGCATCTGCGTGTGCGCCAGGAAGATTGCAGAGAACTCACGGGTAGGGTCGGGATCAGGTGAGGATGACAGGACATCGACAGCTGAGAGGGGTTTCTGTCACCGCCTGTCCGTTTCCGATTCACGTGAGCAACTGGGCGGAGCCGTCCACGACGTGCGCTCCCCGCGGCTGACCGCGATGCGGAGTACGTCCTCTAGGGACTCGGTGGCGCGGGTGAGCGCGAAGCGTACGGCGCGCTCGCCGGCCTTGGTGTCCGCGAGGACGGCCTTGGCGCCGACGAGTACCTGTTCGCCCGAGTCCATCTGCGCCGCCTCCATGTCGTCGGCGAGCCGGGAGAGCCTGCTGTGGTCGCAGTCGGCGCTGAGGTAGCAGGGTTTGCCGTCGGGGGTGGTCCAGGGCAGGAGGCGGAGTTCATCGGGGGCGCTCATACGAAGACCTCCGCTTCGTCGGTGCGGCGCGGGACGGCGTTGGTGCCGTAGGCGGCGGCCCAGTGGATCCGGCGTTGCTGCAGGATCCGTTCGCGCTCGCAGCGGCAGGGTGGGGCGGGCAACGGCCGTGTGATGAGCGGGGGTTGGGGCGGGGCGGCTCGATGTCGACCTCGGCTGGGAAGCAGTACACGTACGAGTGCGATCAGTAGCGGTTTCATGAGTCCGGCGGTACGTTCGCGCATGTCGGCGCTCCTTGGGGTTTTACGCGTCGGCCACGCCCCCGGGCCGACTGCAATCGGCCGCGGGGGTTTTGGCATGCCAGGGGTCTGACGAGCGGTGATTACCGTTCGTGGCTCGATCGTCACAGGTTCGGCGTACGCTGCGGAAGAGGTTTGGTGTTGTCTGGCGCGCAGACAACGGTGAGGGGTGACGTGGGCGAGAAGGTTGACGCGGAGCCGGTTTCCGGGCGGGCGATGCTGGGGCAGACGTTGAGGGTTCTGCGGGAGAAGGCCGGGAAGTCACTGGGGCAGCTAGCTGATGAAACCGGCTATGAGAAGAGCTACTTGAGTCGCCTGGAGTCTGGCGAGCGGCTGTCCAAGGTGACGGTCATGGAGGATCTGGACGGGTACTACGGCAGCGGTGACCTGCTGTTAAGCCACTGGAAGGCAGCTCGGCTGGACGCGTTCAAGGACAGGCACAAGGAGTACATGGCGCTGGAGGCGACGGCGCGGATCATGTGGGTGTTCTCGCCGGGGATTCCGGGGCTTCTCCAGACCGAGGAATTCGCTCGGGGGGTGTTGTCTGGGGCTCAGACAACGGCTGACGGAGACGAGGCCATCGAAGAGCAAGTGGCGGCTCGGCTCGGGCGCCAGTACCTGCTGAGGCAGAAGCCGGAGCCGGAAGTCCGGATCATCATGGACGAGTTTGCGCTCCGACGTCCTGCTGCCAGGGGCAAGATCTGGCGCGACCAGCTGCTTCATCTGGAGGCCGCCGCTTTGTGGCCCAACATGACGCTCCAGGTACTGCCGTTCTCGGCAGGAGCGCACCACCATATGGTCGGGTCCTTGACGCTGCTCTGGCAGAGAGAGGGAAGTGCCGTTGCCTATAAGGAAGGCAACGGTTGCAGCCGGTTGATCGAGGATCAGGACGAAGTTCTGCGGCAGCGATTGTCCTACGATCGGCTTCGCGACCTGGCGCTGTCCCCGTCGGACTCGCTGGCGTTCATCAGGGACGTACTGGAGGAGCACAGATCATGACGCGCACCCCCGACCTCACCACCGCCGTGTGGCGCAAGTCGTCCTACAGCGAAGGGGGAGCCAACGACTGCGTCGAGGTCGCCGACGGCCACCCCGGCATAGTCCCGGTCCGGGACAGCAAGGTCCCGGACGGCGGCGTCCTGGTCTTCGGCGCCTCCTCCTGGACCGCTTTCGTGCTCGGCGTGAGGGGCGCCCCCGCGTGACCCCCGACCTCACCACCGCCGTGTGGCGCAAGTCGTCCTACAGCGACGGGGGAGCCAGCAACTGCGTCGAGGTCGCCGAAGGCCACGGCATCGTCCCGGTCCGGGACAGCAAAACCCCGGACGGTCGGCCGCTCGTCTTCGGCGCTGCCCCCTGGGCGTTCTTCCTGGCCGCCCTCAAGAACTAGCGGTGCGGTTCTGGCGGCTCAAATGGACGGCGTGGAAGAGCGTGCCGACCGCTGCTGCGCCGCTCAGCAGGGAGCCGAAGGCCGTGATCAGTGAGCCGGGGCCGTCGCCGCCGGAGCCCCCGGGTACCGCGACGACGGTCTGGGTCACGACGGTCACCGGGGTCGCGCTCTGGCCGGGGTCACCGGGATCGCTCGGTTCTCCGACCGGTGGCTCGGACGTCTCCGGTGGGCTCGTGGTGTACCAACTGGTCGACGCGTTCCCCCGCCCGTGCGGCTCGTCGTCGGAACCCGATGCCAGCGCCAGGACGAGGAGCGAGACCGCACCGCCCGTGAACACGACGCCCAGGATGGCCCACAGGGCGATTTTCGATCGCGAGTTCTTCAACATGCCTCCCCCTCGCCTCAAGCGTAGGGGCAAACGGCCAGGAAGTGGATCTCCATTCCCAGCCGCTTCGGACAAGCAACTCTCCTGAGCAAACCCGGCGTTGAAGCTAGGCCTCCTGCGGCTCGCCAGGCGGCGGCGTCGGCGCCCCCGGCAGCCGCACCGTCGCCACCGTGCCGCCGCCCTCCGCCCGCGCCAGCGTCACCTGACCACCCGCCTGCTGGACCGTACGCGCCACGATCGACAGGCCCAGCCCCGAGCCCGGCAGCGCACGCGCGCTGGGGGAGCGCCAGAAGCGGTCGAAGACGTGGGGGAGTTCGTCGGCGGGGATGCCGGGACCGTGGTCGCGGACGGTCAGGACGCCGTTGTGCAGGGCGACCTCGATCGTGCTGCCCTCGGGGCTGAACTTCACCGCGTTGTCGAGGACGTTGACCACCGCGCGCTCCAGCGCCGCCGGTTCCGCTCGGACGTACCAGGGCTGGAGGTCGGCCGTGATCGTCAGCTCCGGGCCACGGAGGCGGGCGCGGCGCAGGGCCGACTCGACGGTGTCCTCCAGGGAGATCACCTGGACGCGTTCGCCGCGCTGGCTCTCCGAACGGGACAGTTCCTGCAAGTCGCCGATCAGCGCCGCCAGTTCGGTCATCTGGGCCTTCACCGAGGCGAGGAGGGCCTTGCGGTCGGCCTCGGGGATCGGGCGGCCCGTCTCCTCGCTGCGAGTGAGGAGTTCGATGTTGGTGCGCAGGGAGGTGAGGGGGGTGCGGAGTTCGTGGCCGGCGTCGGCGATGAGCTGCTGCTGCAGCTCGCGGGAGCTGGCCAGGGCCGACGTCATGGAGTTGAACGACCGGGAGAGCCGGGCCACCTCGTCCTCGGAGTCGTCCTCGACCGGGATGCGGATGTTCAGGTCCTCGGTACGGGCGACGTGTTCCACGGCGTCGGTGAGCTTGTCGACGGGACGCAGGCCCGCCCGGGCGACCGCGAGGCCGGCGGCGCCCGCGCCGATGACTCCTACGCCGGAGACGAGGAGGAGGATCAGGGCGAGGTCGTTGAGGGTGGACTTGGTGCCCTCCAGCGATACCGCGATGGTGATGGCGACGTAGGTCTGTTCACCCGTGCCGGCGTTCTGGGCGGGCTGCGGCACGGTCATCACGCGCACCGGCGTACCGTCGTCCGCCGTGCCGTTGCGGATGATGCCCCGGCTGGACATCCCGTTCTTGATCACGTCCTTGTCCGCCTGCGTGACCTTGACCGCGCCGATGGAGTCCTCGGTGACACAGGCGGTCCCGTCCGCCTTGACGACCTGGGAGTACAGGTTCCGGAAGGGTTTCGTGGTCTGCGGGGACTGAGTGCAGTTGGTGAGCGCGTTCTGCATCTCGACCCACTGCCCCGGCTTCATCCGCGCCTGCTCCAGGTCGTCGTTCACCTGGTCGTACAGCCGTCCCTGCACAATGAACCAACACGTCACCGAAACCGCCGCCACCGCGAACGCCACCGCCGCCGCCACCAGCAGCGCCAGCCGCGACCGGATCGGCAGTGACCGGAAGCGGCGTAGAACCCTGTTCACTCCGCTCCACCCTGCCGCAGCACATACCCCACACCCCGCACCGTGTGCACGAGCCGCGGCTCGCCGCCCGCCTCGGTCTTGCGGCGCAGGTACATGACGTACACGTCCAGGGAGTTCGACGACGGCTCGAAGTCGAAGCCCCAGACCGCCTTGAGGATCTGCTCACGCGTCAGCACCTGGCGCGGATGCGCCATGAACATCTCCAGCAGCGTGAACTCCGTACGGGTCAGCTCCACCGGCCGCCCGCCCCGCGTGACCTCCCGTGTCGCGAGGTCCATGCGCAGGTCGGCGAAGGTCAGCGCCTCGTCGTCCCGCACCGCGCCCGCACCGGCCGCCGCCGCGTACGAGCTGCGCCGCAGCAGCGCGCGGACCCGGGCGAAGAGCTCGTCGAGTTCGAAGGGCTTGACCAGGTAGTCGTCGGCGCCCGCGTCGAGGCCCGTCACACGGTCGCCGACCGTGTCGCGGGCGGTCAGCATGAGGATCGGCGTCGTGTCACCGGCGCCACGGATGCGCCGGGCGGCGGTGAGACCGTCCATGCGGGGCATCTGGATGTCGAGGACCACCAGGTCGGGCCGGTAGGCGGTCGCCTTCTCCAGGGCGTCGGCGCCGTCGACCGCGACCTCGGTGTCGTACCCCTCGAAGGCGAGGCTGCGCTGGAGTGCTTCACGCACCGCGGGCTCGTCGTCGACGATCAGGATGCGCTGGGGGTCACGGTCGCCATCGGCGGGGCTCATGGGCTCGGGATCCTCGGGTGCGGTGGGACAGGGGGCTGAGCGGCTGAACGCCTTCAGCCTCGCATGATTCTCGGCTCTCTCGGCTCTCTCGGTCTTCTCGGCTCCTCGCGGCCGCTCAGGCCGCCCGCCGTGCCGTACGGCGACGGCTGCGGGCCGCGGCGGTCCGGCGTCCCGCGGCGCGGCGGACGGTCGCCAGCTCGGGCGCCCGGTCCGGGCCCGTGGGCGCGTGCAGGGCGCCGGCGACGGCCAGGGCGAGGGCGATGTCGGCCGCGCCGACACCGGTCACGGTGTGCTCAACCTGCTGGATCACGACGTACTCCTTCACCTGCTGCGGGGGACGGCCGGCGCTAGCTCTGCGAACCCGACCGGAGCTTGGCCAGGTCGGACTTGACGGTGTTGATCGGGATGGCGAAGCCGAGGCCCACGCTGCCCGCGTCGGACGAACCCGAGCCGGCGGCCGAGTACATCGCGGAGTTGATGCCGATGATGTTGCCGTTCATGTCGATCAGCGCGCCGCCGGAGTTCCCGGGGTTCAGGGACGCGTCCGTCTGGATCGCCTTGTACGTCGTCGTCGACGACCCGGTGTCACCGTTGAACTGCTGGCCGCCGAACTCGAACGGCCAACCGCCGCCGCCCTGCTGCTGTTGCTGCTGGCCCTGGCTCTCGTCCGTCGAGACGGTCACGTCACGGTTGAGCGCGGACACGATGCCGCTGGTGACGGTGCCGGTCAGGCCCTCGGGGGAGCCGATCGCCACGACCTCGTCGCCGACCTGGACGCCGGAGGAGTCGCCGAGCGTGGCCACCGTCAGCCCGGAGGCGTTCTGGAGCTTGATCAGCGCGAGGTCCTTGCTGCTGTCGGTGCCGACGACCTCGGCGGTGTACTCCTTGCCGTCGCTGGTGGTCACCTTGACCGAGGAGGCTCCGGAGACGACGTGGTTGTTGGTGACGATCTCGCCGTCACTGGTGATGATCACGCCGGAGCCGGTGGAGGAACCGGCGTTGGACTGGGCGTTGATCTCGACGATGCTCGGGCTGACCGCCTTGGCGACCCCGGAGACCGTGCCCTTCTGGCTGGAGGGGATCACGTTGGTGCTGGTGGAGCTGGCGGCGGCGACGGTGTCGTTGCCGGTCAGCTCCTGTATGCCGTACGCCGTGCCGCCCCCGATCGCGGCGGCGACGATCGCCACGGCCGCGATGAGAGCGACGGGACCACGGGGCCGCCGCGCCCTCGGCCGGGCCACGGGTTCGGCGAGAAGAGCGGTCGGTGCCGTCGGCTGGTGCGCGGGCGGGGGCGGCCACTCCGGGTTCACGGGAGCGCCCTGGTACGGGTTGTCGTATTCGCCGCTGCGGCGGAAGCTCTCGGTCATGGCAACGAGCTTGTCGCCCCACCATGAGAGCTCCCTGAGTGCTCCCTGAGAAGCCCACCAGAACCCCGTATGCCCGATATAAAGAGCCGACGGTTCTGCAACCCCCTAGGGGCGCGGGGAACTGCGCGACCAGCCACATGCGGCCCGCACCCGCAAGACTCCAGAACCCCCCGAGCTCTCAGGCGCAACCACAAGACCGTCGGACGACAAGCCGCGACGGAAACACCTTCAACCGCTCCCGCCGAGACCCCGCAACCCGCAACCCGTCATCCAGCACCAGATCCACCGCGGCCCGAGCCATGGCCGACCGATCCGAGGCAACCGTCGTCAGCGGCGGATCCGCCAACGCCGCCTCCTTGATGTCGTCGAACCCGGCGACAGCCAACTCCCCCGGCACATCGATCCGCAGCTCCCGAGCCGCCCGCAGCACACCGATGGCCTGGTCGTCGGTCGAACAGAAGATCGCGGGCGGCCGCCGCGGCCCGGACAGGATCTCCAGCGCTATGCGATACGCGTCGTAGCGGTTGTACGGCGCCTCGAACAGCCGCCCCTCGGTGGAGACGCCGGCCTCGGCCATCGCCCGCCGCCAGCCCTCGACGTGGTCGGAGACCGGGTCGCCGACCGTCGGGGTTTCCGCGATACCGCCCACACAGGCCACGTACTCGTAGCCGTGCTCCAGCAGATGGCGTACGGCGAGCTGCGCGCCGCCCAGGTCGTCGGTGACGACGGCGACGTCGTCGATGGCCTCGGGCCGCTCGTGCAACAGCACCACCCGGGCGTCCCAGGCCTCGATCTCGGCGGCGGCCAGGTCGTTCAGGGCGTGCGAGACGAGGATGAGCCCCGAGACGCGCATGCCGAGGAACGCCCGCAGATAGTGGACCTCGCGCTCGCCGACGTAGTCGGAGTTGCCGACGAGGACCATCTTCCCGCGCTCGGCGGCGGCCCACTCGACCGCGTGGGCCATCTCGCCGAAGAAGGGCTGCCGGGCGTCCGGGACGATCAGGCCTATGAGGTCCGTGCGCCGCGAGGCCATCGCCTGGGCCACCCGGTCGGGCCGGTACCCCAGTTCCTTGATCGCGGCGAGGACACGCTCGCGCGTGGCCGGGGCGACCGGCCGGGGTCCGTTGTTGATGACGTAACTGACGACGGCAGTGGAAGTCCCTGCCAGCCGCGCCACGTCATCCCGAGTCACCTTGGCCACGCGCGGAGTCTACGCGGATGGACCTGCTCTGGGCAGGGCGTGAAGGCGCTTGCCTGGCGCCGGGCCGTCACTCTCCCGGACGCACACCACGCCCCGCGCGCCCTGCCCGGGCGCCCGCTACGCGTCGGCACGGACCTCGGCGCCGTCCAGAGCGGCCGTCTCGTCCGCATCCGCCGATTTTGCCCGGTCAGCCTTGGCCTTGGCTTCGTCGGCGGCGCGCTCGACCTTCTCGGGAGTAACGAATCGATAACCGACGTTCCGGACGGTTCCGATGAGCGACTCGTGCTCGGGGCCGAGCTTGGCGCGCAGCCGTCGTACGTGGACGTCGACCGTACGGGTGCCGCCGAAGTAGTCGTAGCCCCAGACCTCCTGGAGCAGCTGCGCGCGCGTGAAGACGCGGCCCGGGTGCTGGGCGAGGTACTTCAGGAGCTCGAACTCCTTGAAGGTGAGGTCGAGGACCCGGCCCTTGAGCTTGGCGCTGTACGTCGCCTCGTCCACCGACAGGTCGCCGTTGCGGATCTCCATGGGGGAGTCGTCGCTGACGATCTGCTGACGGCCCATGGCGAGCCGCAGTCGCGCCTCGACCTCGGCCGGACCGGCGGTGTCGAGCAGGACGTCGTCGATGCCCCAGTCGGCGGTGACGGCGGCGAGGCCGCCCTCGGTGACGACGAGGACCAGCGGACAGCCGGGGCCGGTGGAGCGCAGGAGCTGGCACAGGCTGCGGACCTGCGGGAGGTCGCGGCGGCCGTCGATCAGGATGACATCGGCACCCGGGGTGTCGACGAGTGCCGGGCCCTCCGCCGGAGCCACGCGCACGTTGTGCAGCAGCAGGCCAAGTGCGGGGAGCACCTCCGTCGACGGCTGGAGGGCATTGGTCAGGAGCAGCAGAGAACTCATACGTCTGGTTCCTCCTCGGTCCCTGCGAGGACGTGTGCGGTACGGAACTGCTCTGCGATCCCGAAAGGCCCCATACACGAGCGTTCGCCTGAGGTTTCCCGCGCCGTATACAACGCTTCCGAAAGCACAAAAGGACCCGGGGGCTACGCTGCCCGAGTCCTCTGCCCAGCAGAATAGCCGACATGAGCAACGGTCCGGCAGGTCATGTGGCACGATCCACGGTTCGTCCACACTCTGAGACAACCAGACGTACACCTTTGCGGACGTTTCTGCACACCGACGACGGCGTGACCATCGATTCCGTATACGACCCGGCCTCGGTCGTATACGACTCCTCGCGTCCACCTGCCGGTGACCCGGTGTTCGTCGTCGCCCACGGCTTCACGGGCGATGTGGACCGGCCACATGTACGAAGGGTGGTGGAGGCCCTCACCCGGTACGGGGCCGTCGTCACCTTCTCCTTCCGCGGGCACGGCGCCTCCGGTGGCCGTTCGACGGTCGGGGACCGCGAGGTGCTCGACCTGGCGGCCGCGGTGCGCTGGGCCCGCGAACTCGGGCACACCCGCGTGACGACCGTCGGCTTCTCCATGGGCGGCTCGGTGGTGCTGCGGCACGCGGCGCTGTACCGGGCTGACGGGGAGGGGCTTGAGGGACTTGAGGGGCGCGCGGGGGCGCATACGGACGCGGTGGTCTCGGTGAGCGCGCCGGCCCGCTGGTACTACCGGGGCACGGCTCCCATGCGGAAGCTCCACTGGCTGGTGACCCGGCCCGAGGGCCGTCTGGTCGGCCGCTACGGATTCCGTACCCGCATCCACCACCGGGTGGGGGCACCTCCCACGAAGTGGGGGAGGAACCCGGTGCCGCTCTCCCCCGTGGAGGCGGTCCCCCGGATCGCGCCCGCCCCGCTGCTGATCGTGCACGGCGACCGCGACGGCTACTTCCCCCTCGACCACCCCCGCATGCTGGCCGAGGCGGCCGGTGACCACGGGGAACTCTGGCTGGAGCCCGGCATGGGCCACGCCGAGCACGCGGCCGGCGACGAACTGCTGGCCCGCATCGGGGACTGGGCCGGCGCACAGGGCGGCTAGCCTGACGGAGTACACAGCCGAACGACAGAGGAACCGCATGCCCAAGGTCACGGTGCGCTACTGGGCCGCCGCCAAGGCCGCGGCCGGGATCGCCGAGGAGCCGTTCGACGCGGCCACGCTCGCCGAGGCGCTCGACGCCGCCCGCGAGCGACACCCCGGTGAACTGGTGCGCGTCCTGCAGCGATGCTCCTTCCTCGTCGACGGTGACCCCGTGGGCACCCGCGAACATGAGACGGTACGGCTGGCCGACGGCGGCACGGTCGAGGTGCTCCCGCCGTTCGCAGGAGGGTGACGATGACCGACCAGCCGTATCAGGGGTACGACGGGTACGACCCGTACCAGCAGCCCGCGCCGCCGCAGGGGTGGCCGGGGCAGCAGGCGTACGACGACCAGCAGGCCGCCCAGCAGCACACGCAGCAGTGGCAGGGCCAGACCTGGGAGACCCAGGTGCAGCCGCCGGTGCCGCCGGCTTCGGCCGCGGAGACGGCGTATCTGCCGTCGCAGGGGGCGGGTGTGCCGGGGG